>CAJOPT010000014.1 GCA_905236455.1 uncultured Prevotella sp.
GTTGAGCGGAAAACGGGACTCGGACCCGCGACCCCAACCTTGGCAAGGTTGTGCTCTACCAACTGAGCTATTTCCGCATTAAAACCTTTACAAAAAGGTGCATTTCTCTAAATGCGGTTGCAAAGGTAATGCTTTTTTTCTTTCCTCACAAACTTTTTGCGTGTTTTTTTTAAAAAAAACTTCAATCCATTCGTGATTTATAATCCTCATAAGTAAATCTCCTCAATATCTTCATGTCTCCTGCTTCGGAAAGAAACGCAATGTCCGGATGGGTAATACCGTTAAACATATTAGTTTTTACCGTAGTATAATGTATCATATCCTCAAAGATTATCTCCTCACCCACCTCAAGTTCATGGTCGAAACGCCAACATCCCATATAGTCACCACTAAGGCAGCTGTTTCCACCTAACCTATAATAATACCCTAAGCGGCTATCAAACGTCTCACGATCACCCTCATTTACATGTACACTTCCACGAACATCAGGAAAATAAGGCATCTCAAGACAGTCAGGCATGTGACAAGTAAAACTAACGTCCAGTATGGCTGTCTTTATATTGTGGTCTTCAGCAATATCAACAACATGCGAGACTAACGACCCTGTCTGCCATGCAAAGGCACTGCCAGGTTCCAGAATGACTTTCAGGTTCGGGTAGCGCTGATGAAATCCGTTTAGCACATTAACAAGTAGCTCCACGTCATAATCCTTTCGCGTCATTAAATGTCCACCTCCAAAATTTATCCATCTCAACATTGGGAGCCATTTTGAGAACTTCTCCTCAATATGACTCAGTGTACGCTCAAAGACATCAGCACCACTCTCACAATGGCAATGACAATGAAAGCCTTCAATTCCATCGGGCAGACTCTCCGGCATCCCCTGGCTGCAAACCCCGAAACGTGTTCCGGGGGCACAAGGATTATAAAGCAACGTCTCTATCTCTGAATACTCCGGATTAATGCGCAGACCGCAACTAACAGAAGGATTGGTCTTTCTCACCTTATTTATATATCTGGCATATTGGCTTAAAGAGTTAAATGTGAGATGGCTTGAGCACCTGGCTATATCTTCTATTTCCCAATCAGTATAAGCCGGGGAATAGGTATGCGCTGGTGCGCCAAATTCCTCAAACGCAAGACGAGCCTCACTAAGCGAGCTTGCCGTAGTGGAACTTATATAATCCTTAAAGACAGGAAATGTTTTCCACAAAGCAAAAGCCTTGAAAGCAAGTATTATTTCCACATCAGCCCGGTCTGCAACCTCTCTTATCAGCTTAAGATTGCGACGCAATAGCTTTTCCTCGAATATATAAACAGGACGAGACTTTAGCTCCTTCATCATTGATACAATATTATATTTGTGCAAAATTACAAAAAAAAACGAGTATCGGGGAACAAAAGAATAAAATTCTTTATTTTGTGCGTCAGAAACAAAAATAAATATATTATCTTTGCAGCATAAAAAAAAGACAAACCAAAGAAGATGAAATATTATAGCACCAACAAACAAGCGAGTATCGCGACATTAGAGAATGCTGTTGTGAAAGGATTGGCAGAAGACCGCGGTCTGTATATGCCTGAAAGGATAAAGAAACTTCCAAATGACTTCTTTCGTAATATAGACAAACTTTCTTTTCAAGAGATTGCATACACCGTAGCAGACGCTTTCTTCGGAGAAGATGTCGACGCAGAGTCGCTAAAGAAGATTGTATACGATACTTTGTCTTTTGATTGTCCTATTGTAAAAGTAGAGGAGAACATCTATTCTCTCGAGCTTTTTCACGGTCCTACCCTTGCGTTCAAAGACGTAGGTGCCCGCTTTATGGCAAGGCTCCTACAATATTTTATAAAGAAAGAGACTGATGACACTAAGAACTTCAAGACTGTTAACGTTCTCGTGGCTACAAGTGGAGACACGGGTAGCGCGGTGGCAAACGGCTTCTTAGGCGTTGACGGCATACATGTATATGTCCTATACCCCAAGGGGAAGGTAAGCCGCATACAAGAAAGCCAATTTACAACACTCGGAAAGAACATCACAGCCATAGAAGTTGACGGAGTATTTGATGATTGTCAGGCACTTGTAAAGAATGCTTTCATGGACACAGAGCTGAATCAACACATGAAGCTGACTTCCGCTAACAGTATAAATGTGGCACGTTTCCTCCCACAGGCATTCTATTACTTTAACGCATACGCAAGATTAAAGGAGATTACAGACAAAGAACATGCGGAAGCCGTTCTTTCAAATATCGTCATGTGCGTTCCTTCTGGTAATTTCGGAAATATCTGCGCCGCCCTGTTCGGACATACCATGGGACTTCCCGTGAAACGTTTTATTGCGGCAAATAACGCAAATGACATTTTCTACAATTACCTTAAGACCGGCAAATACGAACCTAAGCCAACCAAGCAGACTCTGGCAAATGCCATGGACGTCGGTGACCCAAGTAATTTTGCAAGAATCATCGACCTGTACTCAGAAGACGACTCTGCAGAATCGACACATAAGCGCATTACCTCATTAATAAGTGGCGCGACATATACGGACGAACAGATAAAGGACACTATGCGAGAGTGCTATAAGTCCACCGGTTATATCCTTGACCCTCATGGTGCCTGTGGTTATCAGGCGTTAAAAGACAATCTACGTCCTGGCGAGACCGGAATATTCTGTGAGACGGCACACCCTGCGAAATTCAAGGAAAAGGTTGATGCCATCAACAATATAGACGTGAGCATACCCGAGCGACTCGCCGCATTTATGAAGGGAACCAAGCAAAGTATTGAGATGTCAAAAGATTTCTCAGACTTCAAATCATTCCTTATGAACCAATGACGCTATGCACTACATTGCCTTACCCGATAAAAAGAAAAGAATTCTTCCATTTTATTTAGCGATGGAAGAATATGTCGCTTATAATATTGATGAAGACGATTGCTTTTTCATGTGGCAGGTAGAGCCTACCGTCATTTTCGGACGTAACCAGCTGATAGAAAACGAGGTGAACATATCCTATTGCAAAGAGCATGACATTCAGATGTACCGTCGCAAGAGCGGTGGCGGATGTGTATACTCTGACATGTCTAACCTCATGCTCTCCTATATAACCAAAGACGATAATGTCAACTTTACATACAACAGATACACCAACCTTATCGTATTGATGTTGTTGAAACTCAACATTGAGGCAACATCCAATGGAAGGAATGATATCATGATAGGCAACAAGAAATTATCAGGCAATGCCTTTTATCATGTATCAGGACGGAACATTGTTCATGGAACTCTACTCTATGACACAGATATAGAGAATATGACAAATGCCATAACACCATCAAACGAGAAACTCACCAGCAAAGGTGTCCAAAGTGTCCGCCAGCATATAGCTTTATTGAAAGACTACACCCCACTTTCATTAGAAGATGTCAAGCATAACATTCGCCATAGTATATGCAAGGACGAAATAATGCTGACCAATGATGATGTCCGAAAAATTGAAGATATCATGCAAGAATACCTGACTGAGGATTTTATATATGGCAAGAATCCAAGTTACACCCTTAAAAGGAGAAGACGCATAGAAAATGTCGGGGAGTTTGAGATACAAATGGAATTAAAAAACAATATTATAAAGAAAATAAACATAATGGGAGACTTTTTCCTCATTGGTGACATAGACAGGAAAATACTTTCACCCTTGAAGGGTGTAAGGCTCGAACGTCAACAACTTGAAGAGGTTTTACCAGACGACATGGAAAATATTATCATGAATCTTAAAAAGGATGAACTGATTAATATCATAACAGAATAATTACTGAAACATAAAACTAAAAATCTTTAAACTACAAGCCTTATGGAAATAAAGAAAACATGTCTACACGACAAACATCTTGCACTTGGCGCCCTGATGACACCTTTTGCTGGTTTTGACATGCCTATACAATACACTAACATCATTGATGAGCATAATGCCGTCAGGAATGCTTGCGGAGTATTTGACGTTAGTCACATGGGTGAGGTCATCGTCAGTGGAGCAGAAGCTGAAAAGTTTGTAAACTACATTTTCACCAATGACATTAAGGATGCGCCAAACGGCAAAGTCTACTATGGAATGATGTGTTATGAAGACGGAGGTACCGTTGACGACCTTTTAGTTTACAAGATCGAACACAACAATTTCTTTTTGGTTATTAATGCCGCCAACATAGAAAAAGACGTAGAGTGGATGCAGAAACAGGCAGAAAACTTTAATATTCTGCTATGTCACAAGTCCGACTATTTCGGTCAACTTGCGGTACAAGGACCAGATGCCGAGGCTGTAGTAGAAGAGGTTTTAGGTCTGCCTTGCAAGGACTTGTCATTCTATACTTGTAAAACTCTTGACCGTCAAGACGAGACAATATATCTTAGCAGAACGGGATATACCGGTGAGGATGGCTTTGAGATCTATGCTACTCACGATTACATTAGAGCCTCATGGGACAAGCTGGTCTCAAGCGGACGATGCAAGCCATGCGGATTAGGTTGCCGCGACACTTTGCGGTTTGAGGTGGGATTACCTCTTTATGGTGACGAGTTGTCAAAAGACATATCCCCCATCATGGCAGGATTAGGATTATTCGTAAAGCTCAACAAAGAAAACTTTATTGGCAAAGATGCACTTGCCAAACAAAAAGCAGAAGGAACCGCAAAGAAACTGGTTGGCATAGAATTGGCAGACAAAGCCATTCCACGTCATGGCTATGCCGTTATTAAAGACGGGGTACAAATCGGAGAAGTAACGACTGGGTATCATTGCATCTCTGTAGACAAGAGTGTTTGTATGGCTCTGATTGACTCTGAATTCGCCAAGCTGGACACAGAAGTGAGTATTCAGATTCGCAAAAAGACATTCCCCGGTAAGATAGTGAAGAAAAAATTCTATGATAAGCATTACAAGAAAGATTAAAGGTTAAAGCTTTTTGAATCATAGAAAAATAGAAATAACAGATAAAAGAATATTAACAATAAAAACAATTATATTATGGCAAAAGTAATAGACGGACTCTTTTATTCTGAGTCACACGAGTATGTAAGAGTTGATGGTGATTTCGCTTTCATTGGCATTTCAGACTATGCGCAAAAAGCATTGGGTGATGTAGTATACGTGGACATGCCGGAAGTAGATGACGAGGTAGAAGCAGGAGAAGACTTCGGCGCTGTGGAGAGTGTTAAGGCTGCCAGCGACTTAATATCACCTGTAACAGGAACTGTTGTTGAGGTCAACGAAGCACTTGAGGATGAGCCAGGTCTCATCAACACCGATGCCTATGAGAACTGGATTATCAAAGTAAGCCTTTCTGACAAATCAGAACTCGACAACCTTATGAACGCCGAAGCCTACGAAGCTTTCTGTGAGAAATAAAACACATAGATATGGCTTATAAGTATTTTCCACATACTGAAGAAGATATCCGTCAGATGCTCGACAAAATCGGAGTAAAGTCATTAGATGACCTATACTCCGACATACCTGAGAGCATACAATTGAAGGACGGATACGCATTGCCTGACAGCTATAGCGAAATTGAAGTCCGCAAGCTATTTCAGAAACTGGCATCATATAACTACGACATTACCGTATTTGCCGGTGCAGGATGCTATGACCACTATTCTCCTTCAATTGTTCAGAACATTATTGAGAGGTCTGAGTTCCTTACCAGCTATACCCCATATCAGGCAGAGATATCACAAGGTACTCTTCACTACATCTTTGAGTATCAGTCAATGATGGCAGAGCTCACAGGTATGGATATTTCCAATGCTTCCATGTACGATGGCGCGACTGCCACGGCGGAGGCTGTGATGATGGCAGTTGCCAATTCAAAAAAAGCCAATAAGGTACTTGTCTCTGAAACCGTTGACCCAAAGACTATTCGTGTGATAAAAACCTATGCGAAATATCACGGAATAGACATTGAGATGATTGCCAAGAAAGACGGCATTACAGATAAGACAGGCATGGAACGCCTTATCAACGGCGGTAATGTGGCAGGAGTTGTTGTACAGCAACCAAATTACTATGGTATCATTGAAGATTACACTGGTTTCTCTGATTGTTGCCACGACAGTAAAGCACTGTTCATAATGAACTGTGTCGCGGCAGACCTTGCCATTCTCAAGACCCCAGGAGAATGGGGGGCTGACATTGCCGTGGGTGAAGGTCAGAGCCTTGGCATACCAATGAATTTTGGAGGACCAGGCATAGGCTATATGTGTTGCACCGAGAAACTTATGCGCAAGATGCCTGGACGTATCGTCGGAATGACCAAAGATAACCGTGGGCAGCGTGCCTTTGCCTTGACACTTCAAGCTCGTGAGCAACATATCCGTCGCCAGAAGGCCACATCAAATATTTGCTCCAACCAAAGTCTTATGGCATTGTACGTTACAGTATATCTCTCAGTCATGGGAAAACAAGGTCTGAAAGAAGCTGCCGAACAATCGTATGCCAGTGCCCATTATTTATATGATGAGTTATTGAAAACAGGCTACTTTAAGCCAAAATTCAATCAACCGTTCTTTAACGAGTTCTGTCTCTTATATGACGATGACATAGATGCCCTGCAAGAAGAATGTATCATTATGGGATATATGGCTGGCATCAAATTAGACGATCATACTTTGATGTTTGCCTCAACAGAACAGCGCACGAAAGAAGAGATTGACGATCTGGTAAGAATAATAAACGAATTTAGGAAGGGAAGAGTATGAACAACAAACTTTATGGAAATCTGATCTTTGAGTTATCGAAACCAGGCAGGAAAGGATATTCATTGACAAAAACAGACTATGCGTATCATATCTCAGACCTGCCAGAAAGCCTTCTCAGGAAAAAAGACGCGGAATTACCAGAATGCGATGAGCTGACAGTTGTTCGTCATTACACCAATCTCAGCCATGATAATTTTGGGGTGAACGACGGATTCTATCCTCTCGGCTCATGTACGATGAAGTACAACCCCGTTATCAATGAGGAGATTGCCGCGATGAAAGAATTAGCATGCCTTCATCCTATGCAACCTGACTATAGTTGTCAGATGGCATTGATTGTATATTACGATTTACAAAAGGCATTAGCAGAGATAACAGGTTTGAGCGAATTTACCCTCAACCCTTGCGCTGGAGCACACGGTGAGCTTACAGGTTTGATGGTAATACGTGCATATCACGAGAGCCGCCAAGACAGCAAACGTACGAAAGTTTTGATTCCCGACTCTGCCCATGGTACCAATCCAGCTTCAGCAGCTGTCTGTGGAATGGAAGTTATTGAGGTAAAGAGTCTCGAAGATGGAACAGTTGACGTGTCTCACCTTAAGGAGCTTATAGCATTACATGGTGAAGAGATTGCCGCAATGATGATGACAAATCCTAACACTCTCGGTATCTTTGAGAAAAACATCCCAGAGATTGCCGTCCTCATCCATGAGTGTGGCGGTCTGATGTATTATGACGGTGCGAATCTCAACCCTATGTTGGGAAAAGCACGGCCAGGTGACATGGGGTTTGATGTGTTGCATATAAATCTTCACAAGACATTCTCTACTCCCCATGGTGGAGGTGGCCCTGGCAGTGGTCCCGTAGGTGTTAGAGAAGGGCTTGAGAAATTCCTTCCTACTCCACGCGTTGTCGTTAATAAAGAAAACAACAACTTTCTAACTGTGGAGTACGGAGACAACGAGGATTCGTTGGGCAGTATTGGCAATTTCTTCGGAAACTTCGGTGTGATAATAAAGGCTTACTGCTATATTCTATCTCTTGGCAAGGAAAACATAAAAAAGGTAGGACCTTTGTCTGTGCTTAACGCCAACTACATCAAAGAGTCGTTGAAAGACTTATATGAGCTTCCTATTGAAGGTATATGTAAGCATGAATTTGTATTCGACGGATTAAAAGACAAGTCTACTGGTGTTACCACTATGGACATAGCAAAGAGACTGCTTGACTATGGTTACCACGCTCCGACGATATACTTCCCTCTTCTATTCCATGAGTCAATGATGATTGAACCTACAGAAAGCGAGTCAAAGGAAACTATTGATGAGTTCATCAAGGTTATGAGAACCATTGCACAGGAAGCGAAAGAAAACCCGGAACTGGTGAAGACGGCACCACACACCACCCCTATAGGAAGAGTTGATGATGTGCTTGCTGCCAAGCAACCTGTTCTCACTTATCAACGAATGAAAAAGATTGAGCTTTGAAAACAGACCTTATAATTATAGGTAGTGGTCCTGGCGGTTACAAAGCAGCCGAATATGCCGCCAAGAAAGGACTGACAGTTGTTGTATTTGAAGGTGCCTATGCTGGCGGAACGTGTTTGAACTGCGGATGTATTCCCACAAAAACGTTCTGCCATGAGGCATCGCTTGAGACAAAAGACTTCACCAAAGCTACCTTGAGGAAGAATGAAGTTGTCAACATGTTACGCAACGGAGTTGAACAGTTGATGGCTGCTCCTGGCATTACCTTTATAAAAGGATGGGCAAGACTTGCTGACTCCCACACTGTAATATGCGTGACAGATTCTTCCGAAGAGACTTACACTGCCGATTATATAATCATTGCTACAGGCTCCAAAGCAAAGATACCACCAATCGACGGCATAACCTCACCAAATGTCGTCACATCTACAGAATTACTCAACATTGATTTTGTTCCAAAAAATCTTGTCATTGTCGGTGCTGGTGTTATTGGATTGGAGTTTGCCTCCATATTCAATCGTTTTGGAAGCACAGTAACGGTGGTTGAGTTTATGAAAGAGTGTTTACCTGCCATGGATACAGACATCGCAAAGAGACTTAGAAAGTCTTTGGAGAAACAAGGCATAATGTTCTATATGCAGGCAGGTGTTAAAACCATAAATGAGCAAAACGTTATCTTCGAAAGAAAAGGAAAGGATGTCTCCATCCCTGCCGACATTGTTCTCATTGCTACAGGAAGGCAGGCAAATACCGATGGGCTTTGTCTTGATGCCGCTGGGATAGAAGAAAGCAAGACTGGCATCATAGTTGACGAAAACATGCGAACAAACGTCAACAATATATTTGCCATTGGTGATGTCAACGGAAAGTGCCTGCTTGCCCATGCCGCTACCATGCAGGGAATAAAGGCTGTCAATAACATATTAAAAGAAAAAGGTATAGACGCAACCGACAATATCAGACTCGACATTATGCCTGCGGCAGTCTTTACTACACCTGAGGCAGCAGGAGTGGGATATACAGAAGAACAATGTAAACAGCAAGGACTGGACTATCGATGTTTGAAGTCATTCTATCGTGCCAACGGGAAAGCATTAAGCATGAATGAGACGGATGGGATTGTCAAGCTAATTATTAACTCCGATAACAGAATTATCGGAGCACATGTGTTAGGTCCACATGCCGCCGACATCGTTCAGGAAGTTACCGTTCTCATGAACTTCAATGCCACGCTAAGTCAGCTGAAAGACATTGTCCACATACACCCTACACTTAGTGAGACACTGCACGATGTTCAAGACTATTCATAGTCGTCAACCACGCTATTTATAAAATCCATCATAGGTTTGGCAACCTTGAAGATTTCCACAGAGCGGTCGAGCCATCGGTCACCCTCAAAGAAATCATCCGGAACACGCACCCATGAGCAATAGTCTTTCATGCGAAGGTACTGGATATGCTCATAATCACGTGGAAAACCGCTCGGACAAGTCTTCAAGGCTTCCAAGCCAAAACCTTTTGCGGATTCTTCCCAATGGCCTTCATTCGGATAGCCGAAAGTCTTCACGAATTTCCCGTTCTCTACACATTTACGCCACGTACTGATATTTGCCATTATCTCATTGCGACACGACGTAAGGATATTTGTAGGTAGCCAATAACTTCCTGTTGCCAGCAGACAATGCCCTGGCTCAAGATGAATATAATATCCGCCTCGCAACGCCTTCCTGCCTTTTGAGCAGATATATGCACCAAGATGACGTTTGTATGGTGACTTGTCTGGTGAGAAACGAGTGTCACGGTTGAATCTGTAAACACAATCCTTCACCTGTAGATGTGCTATCTCATCATCAAACTCTGTAATACGAGCAATAGCTCGTCCTATACCCTCCTCAAAATCAGTCCTGATTGCCTGGTACTCTGGCTTGTGCGCCAAAAACCATTCACGGTTGTTGTTGGCTGCTATATCGTTCAGGAACCTTAATATTCTCTTTGCTTGCATATATAATTTCAATAATAATATGATTTTTACTTATCTTCCATCACTTTAGGGCAGAAGCCATTAAAGTCACACTTATCACACTTTGGGCGTTGACTCGTACAAACATACCTACCATGAAGCAACAGCCAATGATGGGCATTCGACACACAATCCTCTGGAATATTCTTCACCAAGACCTGCTCAACCTTATATGGCGTGTCGGCGACCTTGGGAACCAATCCCAAGCGATGACTGACACGGAACACATGAGTATCAACAGGCATCGCCGCCCTTCCAAACCAAACAGCCTGCATAACATTCGCCGTCTTACGTCCCACACCAGGCAATGTCATCAGGCTATCCATGTCTGACGGAACCTCACCGTTGAAATCAGAGATAAGCTTTCGTGCCATATCTACCAGGTGCTTTGCCTTAGAGTTCGGATAACTTACACTCCGTATGTAATAGAGTACATCCTCATACTCAGACGCAGCCATCTCTTGCGGTGATGGGAATCTCCGAAACAACTCTGGTGTCACCTGATTTATACGTTTATCTGTACACTGCGCACTCAATATAACAGCACACAACAATTGGAATGCATTCCCGAACTCCAACTCTGTAGTTACCTCAGGCATCTTCTCCTTAAAGTAACTTACCAAATACCTGTATCTCTCTTTCCTTGTCATATCATTATCTGCTACTTTTTCAAGGCTTTGTCGAGGAATTCCAACATAACTCGTTGGTTTTCCTTATTACACTCATGCCCTTGATCCAAGAGAAGTGTTTGTAACTTGCCGTCTGCCCCCCAGCCTTTCCAGACATCATGCATTATAGAGAAAGCCTTCTCAACACCTGGCACGGGGAACAGCTTATCTTTCTTTCCCGCGATAAACAACATATAACGCGGGGCGACAAGTGAAGCAATGTCTGGATAGTCAAGCCAATTGCGCAAACCAGGTATGGCATTGGCAAAACCGCCATTTTCCTTTCTTCCATATTTTCGTGTGAGCTGCGCCTCGGTAGTTATCATCCAGCAGTCACAACAAGCTGCCTTGACTTTATCATTTAATGCTGCCAACATCCATGCACGATATGAGCCGATGGAAAGACCTGCGGCACCGATTCTCTCTTTATCTACAAACGGTAGCGATGCAAGGAAATCCGTAGCAACGACATCATCGGCATGTGTGAATGCACAGAGATTTACTCCTGCCATCATCATATTACCTGCGATGATATCATATTTCTTACGGTCGGCTCCCTCCTTTCTGCCACGCTCACCCCACAGAGGCATGTCAGTGGAAAACACTACATAGCCATGAGTGGCAAGGTAGTCACCAAGATACTGACCGTCATAAAGTTGCGCCACCCATTCATCAGCATCCCTGACAATAGCTGAGTCTACAGCAAAAGGACGGATTACTTTCTCCTTACCTATTGTGAGGTGAGCGCCATGATCATGCAAGACATTGACTGCCGGATGTTTTCCTTTACCGTCAGGTATTAGCAGATATGCCTTGACACGATACCATTTGCTCAACGAGAACTCTATTTGCTGCGCCTTATATCCGTCTCGTTGCTCCTCTGCAAGCACTTCCATATCCCAGCTTTCAGGACGTGGCGGTAACACTCCCATGCACTCCCAGACCTTTGCCTGTGCTTCCTTCCGCCATTCCTCGTTCGATGTTGCCACATCTTTATTACGATATGCCAAGGGATACGTAAGCCGTGATTGTAGAGAATCTATATAAATCGGTATTTCACCCTGATATTCATATCCCCAACCCGTAATCTGCGCTGTCAAGGGTAAGGATGCAAAAAGGTAAAAGAATAAAACACCTAATATCTTTCCAAATAATTTGTCTGATGACTTCATTTCTAAATTTTATAATATACGCTTGTGGTATTTTATTTTTATAGCTACCGTTCTCCCACTGCTATGCGGTATTCAAGAGACTTGTTCTGCAAAGCCGTAAAAGCATCGGTCTTTTGGTCGAGAGCTTTCTGGTATAACATCTGAGCCTCAAGAAGATCAGACATAGATATTGTACCAGCATGATAATAGTCACGGTTAAGCCGCAGGTTCTCATCTGCCTGCTCCACACTACGCAAAGATAGAAGATACTGCTGATAAGCCTCCTCGACATCATTCCATGCTTTCTGCATCCCTATCTTCAGCAGTTCCTTAGTGTCTGCCAACTGCTCCTTGGCTTTTTCCGTCTCTATTGTCTTACGCTTTATGGCATGTAAGCCACCCCACCAGTTAGATATAGGTAAGCTCACCGTGGCAAATACCATTCCAAACGAATGGTTATTGTCCAATAGGTTATGATAGTTATAGCCAGCTCCGACACTGACAGTTGGCAAGCTCTTCCCGATCTCCAATCTTCGTTGCAGACACGTAGCTTCCACTTGTTTGTCCAGCAACTGGTATTCCGGGGTAAGAGCAAATGCCCGGTCATGGTCTTGCCGCATTCCAAGAGGTGATGTCACACCGATATTGTATTTCAGTGAAAAAGTAGTATCGCGAAGTCCACAGTATTGAGCCATCATCATACGGACTATGGCTATTCCGTTACGAAGGCTGAGCTTTTGACTTTCCACCTCATTTTGCCGCAACTGCACTTGCAAGAGGTCATTGCGCATGGTGAGTCCAGCCTTAACAGCCATGCTCACATCCTTATTTATACTCTCAAGCATAGCCTCAACTGCTGCTATGGTCTTCATCTTCTCCTGCAAAGACACCAGTTGCCAAAAATATTGCTCTGTGGTCTTCACCACCTCATTCTCAGACATACGCAGTCGCAGAATGCTGACATCCTCGCCAACCCTTGCCAATTTATTGCCATTGACAATCTGTCCACCAACAAACACTGGTTGAATGGCAGTAACTGATGCTATGGTTCCGTTCTTCATCATTGACACATCAATAGGATTGGCAAGCTCCATCATAACTTCAGCAGGTAGAGTCTGAGCTATTGTCGGAGCCAGTGACGACGGTATTACCTCAGAAGGATTAATTGTCGTCTGAGCCATACCCTTATTTGCGTTAAACCACACACCCATACCACTTACCTGTGGAAAGAAGTTTGTAAATGCCTCCTTACGCTGTTGTTGTGCCGCCTCAATGCCATGTTTAGCATTCCTTATCTCTATGTTATTGCGAAGTGCGGAATCTTTCAGTTGAGCCAATGTGTAGACCGACTGTGCGCCAGCCACAACAGAAACTATACTAAACATTAAAAAGACAAAAGACTTTTTCATTCTTAAAACTTTTAATTGACTGAATTAGACAATCTAAACACCTTAAAATCCACAACTCATAATTTAGGACTATTTCAAGTTGACTTTCCAATAGATAACCGGCAGCATAGTAACTACCAATATAAGAGAGCCGATGCCACCGGCGAAGATAGTCACTCCTACAGGCATCCAGAATGAAGACTGAGCGATAATCATTGGCACCACTCCCACGGCAGTAGTGGCTGTAGTCAGGAAGATTGGCACCATTCGGCGTTTCCCTGCATCATATGCGGCCTGCCTTACCGCCTCATTGTATTTTCTGATGTTTTCCGGCTGACTTTTGACGAATGACATATCACCGTTTTCTTTTACAAATGAAGCCACCAGATCATTGGCATGCTCGAAGATAAGTATCTCATTTCGCATTATCATGCCCATGAGCGTTATGAGTCCGAAGATCGACGTTAGTCCAAGTGCGCGGTCCATCAGTCCGAGCCCAATGAGTGCTCCCGGTATCATCAATCCGAGTGCTACCATACAGATAGTAGTTATACCGAATTTCTTGAAATTGAAAAGCAGGAAGAAGAACACTATCAGCATTGCTATGGCTATACCCCCAAATATCTGCGGAAGAGCCTCGTCACCATATTCTATCTCACCGCCGACCTCGCACCTTACTCCTTCGGGCAATGTTATTTCCTCTTGCATTATCTTGGCAATGCGCTTCTCAACGGGAGAAGTGAAGACACCTTGAGCGAAGCTAGCAGTCACGGTGATACACCGCTCCCCACCTCTATGCATTATGCGGCTTTCAGACCACTTTGGCTGCACGTTGGCTATTTGCCTTAGCGGCACTGTACTGTTCATAGCGTTAATCCCAGCCGACATCATCGACAGCGGTGTTGCAATACCAAGGTCCTCAATGTCAGAATAAGTCATGTCAGTATCATCCTTTACAACAATTGGCAATTCATAGTCACCCTCCCATATCTGTCCTACCCTGAGGTCACTGGATGTGGCACTGAGCGAGAGTGCCGCCGTAGTCCTGGTTATGCCGAGTTGCGCAGATGTTACGGGGTCCAACTCTACATTAATAATAGGATATGGTTGCAAGAAGTCAGTATGCACCCATTCCAGCTCTGGCATCTGCCGCATGCGCTCCATCAGTCTCTCTGCCACCATATGCAGAGAATCAAGGTCATCGCCATAGAAACGATACTCAAGCTCGTTAACCTCAAGGTAGTCAAGGCGTTTGAACTTCACGTAAGCGTTAGGGAAGGTCTCACTGAGCTCAGGCTGATACTTTGCCAGAAGGTCGAGGGTTGCCTTGTCAGATGTCGTGTTCACAATAAACTGGGCATAGTTGTCACCAGCCATTTGCGGAGCGTATGCGTCCATGAACCGCGGAGATGAGCATCCTATGAAACTTGTTATGCTTGTTATGCGGTCATCGTTCTGCATTTTATGGCGGACGGAATCCGCCAGCACAGTAGTCTCCGCAAGTCCTTTTCCATCAGGCAGATATATCTCTACCGCAAACTGGTCACGGTCGGCATAGGGGAAGAGACGTATCTTCAGCGTTGGTATTATCAACATAGAAAGCATTATCAGTCCTATTCCACATGCTATAGTAAGCCACGGATGCTTGAAAGTGATGTCGAGCACCTTGTCATATGTCGCCTGTACCCATTTGGTTATAGCGTTGCCGTCAGTCGACACCTTTCCAGGCTTTATAATAAGCACTTCAAGGAATGGTATCACCGTGACGGCAAGCAGCAGCGACACCATGAGGTTTATGGTTATGGTTATCGGGAAATCCTTAAGCGCATCATGGAACACACCTTTCATTGTGACAAGGAACGGATAGAAGATCGCACAGATACATACCGTTGCCAGCATCATCGGCATGAAGTACTGCCTTGCCGACTCCATGGCAGCCTCTTTCGGCTCAAAGCCCTTGTTGAGATATTCCAGATAGCCGTCGATTACTACAATGCTATTGTCTACAATCATTCCGAGCACGACAATGAGTGCGGCCAATGTCACTATGTTCAGCTCTATACCAGCCATATACATTATCGCCACCGACACGAAAGTACTCAATGGGATTGTGATAGATGCCACTATCGCCGACCTTAGTGGGAAAAGTACCATCATGACAAGGATTATTATAAGCATTGAGATGAGCAAGTCACGCAGGAAATCGCTAACACTCTTTGCCACTACCTTTGGCTTGTCGGCAATACGTGTGATAGTGACATCGTCCGGCAGCTCACTCTCGCGGAAAGAGTCGAGTACCTTATCCACATCCTTACCGTACTCCACCACATTGTTGCCTGGTGTCATCTCCATAGAGAGTAGCACACACGGGTGTCCGTCCTGTTCTATTCGGCTTGCAGGCGAGTCATACTCACGCACCACACGCGCCACATCCCTCACCCGTGCCACCTTTCCACTGACGGGGTCACTAAAGATAATCTGGTTGGCTATCTCATCCTCGCTATGCTCTGTTGCCGCTATATGTATTGGTATATGCTGGTCATCATCGTGAATATCGCCGCTCATGGTTGTGATGCCTTGTGCCTGAAGTTTGCCGAAGAGCACCTGTTGACCTATGCCATATGCCTGCAGGCGTTTCTGATCTACATACAGTGATATTTGTTCCTTCTGCTCACCATACAGTTTCACATTAGCCACCGACGGTATACGTCGCAAGCGGTCAGACAGACGGTCGCTGTATTCCCTCAGCTCCCGATAGCTGCGCTGTCCGCTCTCAATGGCAATAAGCAGTGCCGAGGTATTGCCGAACTCATCGTTGGCAACGAGTGCGAGGACTCCAGCGGGAAGCGACGCCTTAAATTGGTTCAGTCCGTGTTTTATTTTGCTCCACACCTCATCTTTGTTGTCTACATCGTCGTTCAGACGCACCATAACGATGCACATGCCGTTCTGCGATGTCGTAGTGGTCTTCGTGCGGTGCACCTCACCAAAAGTAAACAGATAACGTTCCAACGGACGTGCCACCTGCATCTCCACCTCCTCACTTGTTGCCCCTGGATATACGGCAACAACTACTCCCTGTCTTATTGTTGCGTGTGGGAACTCGTCTTTCGGCATTACATACATGCCATAGATTCCAATAATGAACAGTAAGACAACTATCAGCAACGATATTGAGTAGTGCTCCAAAGGCCAGCGGAGCCAGTTCATATTCTTCATTTTTTCTTTATTTTTTCATAATATGGCGTGATATCGTGATAACGAAATAACGAAACGTCGTAATAACGAGATAACGTAATATCGTGATAACGAAGTCCCGCAAATCATATCAACTCCATGTCAGAACCTCACTTTTGTTCCTTCACTAAGTTTCTGATAACCTTCAGTAACGATGATGTCATCAATTTTAAGACCACCTGTCACAGGAACCCTGTTGCCTGTAGGATGTCCGATGCTCACAGTCCTACGGTGAGCAGTGTTATTCTTGTCTACAGTCCATACAAACAACGAGCCATCGGCTTTCCTTTGCACGCTCGTAACTGGCAATGTCATCTGTACACGTGGAGAGTCTGCCGTCTGAAGCGGCAGACTCTTAGACAATGTCTTATCTGACTCCCGCAATGGATGGGAGTCAGAGCTTTTTGGAAGGACTCCAAGCCTTACGTTTGCCACCATGCCTGGTAATAACTGGTGATTAGGGTTGGCAACGTTGATGCGAATATCGTATGTGTGGGTAAGGGCATCTGCCTGAACTCCTTTTTCTATATGTCCACCGTTAAATCTCCTGCCTATTGCCTCAACATCTATCACAGAGGAGGTGTTAGGGTGTACGGCACCCATCTCTGCCTCTGGAATGGCAACCTTCACCTTTACATTGTTGATGTTCAGTATGGTAACGACAGCCTGTGATGGAAGAGCTGTCTCGCCTGCACCGAGTATCTGCTTGCCTATTACACCGCCGACAGGAGCATACAGCTTAGTGTCGGAAAGGTTCTTGCGGGCAATCTTCTCCATGGCATTTGCCGACCTCACACCCGTCTTGGCTGTTCTCAAAGCCGTCTCTGCCTGCCGTAGTCTTGTCTCCGCCTCTATCCATTTAATCTCAGGAAGAGAACCATTGTCATGAAGCAGCTTCATTCGGTCATAGGCGTCTTTTGCCTGAGCATAGGTAGACTGTGCCTGCTCAACCATGTCTTGAGCCTGACTGGTAGAAGCCTGCGTTGCCTCAACGGTGTTGCTCATCGTCGTTGCATCCATCTCCGCCAACAGCTGTCCACGGCGCACCGTCTGTCCCTCATGCACATGGAGTCTCTTTATCACACCCATGCTGGTAAAGCTAACTGCCGTGGCTTCGTCTTCCTCAACGATACCCACATAGGTCTGTCCGAAGCTGTCGCCCTCAGCCAGTTTCTCCACCTTCACGCTCACAGGAGTCTTCTCTTTGCGTTCCTTTTTCTCTCCACATCCGGCAAACAGGATTACCGTCGCGAAAAGCACATAACCAAATCTTAAACGCATATAATTTCTATACTTTGTCTTTTTCATTTCTGATGTTGTCTTATAATATACAAAGGTAGCCAAAAAATATTGAGATATAATACATATAATATTACGCTTAACAAATAATTACAGTTATCATCTGCGGTTTTAACTTTTGTTTGTTTTAATAACCTAATAACAGTCCAATAGAATATCAATGATATTCGAGGAGTAGATCACACATCTACCCCTTCTATTCGATACATATAGCAATCGACTAACACGCTATTACCACAAGGAATGCTTAAAGCTCAGGTATTGCCTGAAAAGCCATGCCTGCACATCTGCAAGAAAGTTGGTGAGATGGGCAAACAGGAAAAGAACCGCAATGACGGTAGCGATGAAAAGTATGCTTCCAATGAAGAAAAGCCACAAGTCGGCATCGGCATATTTGCCCCTAAATGTGCGTATCTGGCACCCGAGCCAAGAGAAAAATCTTGCAGGAGCTTTACGGGTCCTCGGAGCCGACTGATGGTTTGGGGCAATATGATTATTTATGGCACTCGGACTATTCTGAGCCTGTCGCATATCAACAAGCAAGGTCGCACCACAGGAAGGACACTGGAACCGGACTCTTCCCGCTGAGGAGGACTCCCGTCCTCGGCGGGAGTCCTGATAAGCATTGTCAATGAGTCGGCCGCCACAGACGACCGACTCTCCCACGAAGATTCTTCCGCATTGTCCGCATCTGACACGACACCTCATTTCTTTTTTCTTTACAATGAACCGTGCAAAAGTAAGCATTATTTGGTGATTTTGCAAAATAAAGGGAAAATAAAATATCTATTTATTTTGTTTTTTACTCACGAAATAGTACCTTTGCACAATCAGAAAGACAAAATAGAATATCAATAAGCCCATGGATTGGTTGATTAATTTATTCACAAATCAAGACTCTATAGCACATATCGTGCTACTCTATTCCATTGTAATAGCACTTGGTGTGTTCCTCGGTAAAGTAAAAATCGGAGGAATAAGCCTCGGCGTAACATTTGTACTGTTTGCAGGTATTATGGCAGGACATATAGGTTTCACCGGACCTGTCTCCATACTTACATTTCTTCAGGACTTCGGACTAATCCTTTTTGTTTTCATGATTGGTCTACAAGTCGGACCGGGATTCTTTGAAAGCTTCGGAGCAGCCGGCATACGGCTAAACATACTTTCAACCGTCGCCATACTTCTGAACATCGGAGTTATGTTTGCATGCTACTACCTGTTCTTCGACACCAGCAACGTAAACAACCTGCCAATGATGGTAGGTACACTATACGGTGCGGTAACAAACACTCCTGGACTCGGAGCAGCTAACGAAGCTTTGACATCGGTATTCACAAACGGTGACGCCCCTACCATCGCTTCGGGATATGCTTGTGCTTATCCGCTTGGCGTACTCGGTATTATCGGAGCGACACTCGCAATAAAGTTCTTCTGCAAAATTGACTATGAAAAAGAGGAAGAGGAACTGCAGGCAAAGGAAGACGAGAATCCGCACGAGAAGCCTTATACCATGCACCTGCGCGTAGAGAATGCATTCATCACAGGCAGAAACCTTATGCAAATATGCGAGTTCCTAAAACGCGACATAGTATGTACACGCCAACTGCATAACGGACACATCTCAATACCCAACCGTGACACAATACTTAACCTCAACGACGAGATACAGGTGGTATGTGCCGAGGTCGACGCGGAAGCCATCAAATCATTTATCGGTCCTGAGATTGACGCCACATGGCCGGACACAATAGAAAAGCAGCCTATGGTAAGCCGTAGAATCGTGGTGACAAACTCGAAGATGAACGGAAAGACACTCGGTAAGATGCACTTCTCATCAGTATATGGCGTCAACGTAACACGTATTACACGACAAGGAATGGACTTGTTCGCATCACGCAACCACCACTTCCATGTAGGCGACAAGATTATGGTTGTAGGACCGGAAGACAACGTAAACCGTGTGGCGGAGATGATGGGTAACAGCGTGAAGCGGCTTGATGCACCTAACATTGCGACCATTTTCGTGGGAATAATCATAGGAATACTCTTTGGTAGTTTGCCAATAGCAATTCCTGGAATGCCCGTACCTTTGAAGCTTGGTCTTGCTGGCGGTCCGCTCATTATTGCCATTCTCATCGGGCGCTTTGGCTACCGCATGAAATTAGTAACATATACTACAACCTCAGCCAACATGATGCTTCGTGAGATAGGACTGGTGCTCTTCCTTGCGAGTGTGGGCATCAAGGCAGGAGCAGGATTCTGGGATACGGTTGTCTCTGGTGACGGATTGAAATATGTCGGCACGGGATTCCTAATAACAATTATCCCTATATTAATTGTAGGGACTATTGCAAGAGCTAAGTTCAAGTTTAATTACTTCACCATAATGGGCATGCTGGCAGGTACTTACACCGACCCTCCCGCATTGGCATACGCTAATTCCGTGTGCAACCGTGAGGCTCCAGCCATCGGCTATTCCACAGTATATCCTCTGAGCATGTTCCTACGTATCTTCACGGCACAGATAATAGTATTATTTTTCTGTGGATAATGGTATTTGATGCAAACAGCTAATGGCAAGACAGTTATCTATCCTCATTCCGACATTTAACGACACTTGTGACACTCTGGTGGCGAATGTTTTGGAGCAGGCTGTCAGCATTGGCGATTTAAAATATGAGATACTGGTTGCCGACGATGGCAGTACAGATGAGGCTGTAATACAAGTCAACAAAAAAACAGGCACATTACCAGGATGCAGGTTTTTAAGAAGGGAGAAGAACTGCGGCAGGGCTGCCATACGTAATTTCCTGGCAGAAGAGGCACAATACAACACACTGTTGTTCATAGACTCTGACATGAGCATTATAAGGAAAGACTTCCTTTTGTCATATATGTCTGCACACGAGACCCATCCTGACTCCATCGTATACGGAGGATATATCGTAACTGGAAATAAAAAAGAGCTGGATTCCAACATCAGATATAAATATGAGAAGGATGCTGAAGCAAGACATTCGGCGGAGATACGAAGGGCGCACCCCTATCAAGACTTTCACACAAGCAACTTCCTCATACCCAAAGAGATAATGCTTAGACATCCTCTTGACGAGAGGTTCAAATCATACGGCTATGAAGATGTGTTCTTTGGAAAACAATTGGAAAAAGCGGCAATTGACATTGTGCATGTCGACAATCCCGTAGGATTCAGCACATTCGAAGACAACAAGCATTTTATAAGGAAGACCGAGGAAAGCCTACAAACACTCTACGCATTCAGAGATGAACTTGAAAGCTATTCCACGCTGATAAGGACGGTGAAGCACATTGAAAGCATGCGCTTCAAATGGCTGCTTAGAATGCTACATCATTGTCTGCAAGGCTTTGAACGGCGCAACCTTACTGGAGACTCACCCTCGCTATCTGTATTTAAATGCTATAAGCTGGGATTTTATATAGATTTGAGTAAAACTGAAAACAAGAAAACCTAAACAAATAACAACATGTCAATTTTAATGATTATTCAACTGCTAATCGTATTATTAGCATTATGGGTAGGCTCCAGATATGGAAGCCTCGCCTTGGGAGCAATCTCTGGTATAGGACTAGCAATCCTTGTGTTTGGTTTCGGACTAAAGCCTGGTTCACCCCCAACAGACGTAATCTACATCATTATCGCAGCTGTCACCTGTGCAGGTATCTTACAAGCTTCGGGAGGTATGGACTGGATGATTCAGATTGCGGAAAGACTGTTACGCAAACATCCTGACCGCATCACATTCCTTGCGCCATTGTGCACATTCTTCCTAACTGTATTAGTCGGCACCGGTCACGTAGTATATACGCTGATGCCAATAATATGTGACATCGCCCTGAAAAAGGGAATACGCCCGGAACGGCCTTGTGGTGTGGCATCAATAGCTTCACAGGTAGGTATAACTTGCTCACCGATTGCCGCCGCCGTAGTGGCTTTTTCCGCAATCTCTGCCTCAAACGGATTCCATGTCAACAACCTGCAGATTATAATGGTGACAATCCCCGCATGTCTATGTGGTCTTATGGCTGCCGCCGCCGCATCATATCATCGCGGTAAAGACCTTGACAAAGATCCTGACTTCCAGGCAAGGCTAAAAGACCCGGTGCAGTATGCTTATATCTACGGTAACAACGCCACCACTCTTGACAAGGAGATCGCACCGGAGTCAAAGCGTGCCGTATATATTTTCCTCGCCGCACTCTTGATTATTGTTGTTTTCTCCATCGTACAGATGTTTGGTGGTAATATTCTACCTACATACGACAGCATACAGGCAGTAAAAGGCGGTCCCGCCGAGATTACCATAGCAGCTGGCGGCAACGTAACACAGACGGCAAAGCAGCTGGCAACAGCTGGAGTGGTCGTGGAAGGTGTAACTGAAGTGGTAAAAAAACCACTTGCCATGAATCTTGTAATTCAAATCGTCATGATTGCCGCGGCAGCCTTCATGATTATCTTCTGTAAAGCACAGCCTAAGAAAGCTGTCGCTGGTGCCGTATGGCAATCAGGAATGGTCGCTGTAGTAGCAATCTACGGTATAGCATGGCTCGCTGACACATATTTTGGAAACTATATGAAAGAGATGCAGCTTATGCTCACAGACCTCGTTTCTGCATATCCGTGGACAATAGCCATCGCTTTCTTCCTTGTGTCTGTGCTCATAAACTCACAAGGTGCTGTTGTAGTGGCAATGCTACCATTGGCATATACGTTGGGAATCGATGGTGTGGTACTATTAGGTGTGCTGCCAAGTGTCTATGGATACTTCTTCATTCCAAACTATCCATCAGACATTGCCACTGTCAACTTCGACAGAAGTGGTACTACGGTAATAGGCAAGTATCTGCTAAACCACTCATTTATGATGCCAGGTCTTATTTGCGTCATCGTATCAACGATTGTTTGCTACCTTCTTTCACAACTCTTATACTAAGAATTAAAGAAATAACTTATTAGCAATAAGAGGTCATGTCTTTCTCAATCAGGACATGACCTCTTCTCTTTCTCAGAAACACATAAGAATAAGTTTTTTTGTATTGTTGCCATTAATTACATATAATTCTGCAACCCGACAAAATAAAATCATTCCTTTTGTTCTTCACTTAATCGAAAATTTCGTACCTTTGCACCTTGAAACATTATATAAGAAAGCAAAATGCCGGAAATATCAGTACGAGGCTTGGAAATGCCAGAGTCACCTATCAGGAAGTTGGCGCCCTTGGCAGCAGCTGCAAAAAAACGTGGAATTAAGGTTTATCACCTCAATATCGGACAACCTGACCTGCCCACTCCTAAATGTGGATTAGACGCATTGAAGAGTATTGACAGACAAGTGCTGGAGTATTCTCCAAGTCAAGGATACTTAAGCTATAGAGAAAAGCTGGTGGATTATTATGCGAAATACAATATTAATGTCACTGCTGATGACATTATTATTACCAGTGGAGGTTCTGAGGCAGTACTTTTTGCTTTCATGAGTTGCCTGAACCCTGGCGACGAGATTATCGTACCTGAGCCAGCATACGCAAACTACATGGCTTTTGCTATCTCTGCCGGAGCTGTTATCCGTACTATCGCGACAACTATTGACGAGGGATTCTCACTTCCGAAGGTTGAGAAATTCGAGGAGCTTATCAATGAGCGCACACGTGCCATTATGATTTGCAATCCTAACAACCCGACGGGATATCTATATACTCGCCGTGAGATGAACCAGATTCGAGACCTCGTAAAAAAATATGACTTGTACCTCTTTTCTGATGAAGTATATCGCGAATATATATATACCGGAAGTCCGTATATCTCAGCTTGCCATCTGGAAGGTATAGAGCAAAACGTAGTGCTCATTGACTCTGTATCAAAACGGTATAGCGAGTGCGGTATACGTGTAGGAGCATTAATTACAAAGAACTCTGAGATTCGTAAGGCGGTGATGAAGTTCTGTCAGGCACGTCTCTCTCCTCCGCTTATCGGTCAGATTGTAGCAGAGGCTTCACTTGATGCTCCAGAAGAATACTATCGGGATGTATATGATGAGTATGTAGAGCGACGTAAATGTCTTATCGACGGTCTTAACCGCATTCCCGGGGTCTATTCCCCTATCCCGATGGGAGCATTCTACACTGTTGCCAAACTTCCGGTTGATGACAGTGAGAAGTTCTGCAGGTGGTGCCTTTCTGAGTTCAACTACGAAGGAGAGACCGTGATGATGGCACCTGCCGCTGGCTTTTATACCACGCCTGATGCCGGAAAAAACCAAGTACGAATAGCATACGTCTTGAAAAAAGAGGATCTGGAACGTTCACTTGTAGTGCTAAAGAAAGCACTGGAAGCATATCCAGGACGTGTTGATGAAGACTAAATTTTATGAATTTCCCTTTATTCATAGCAAGAAAAATATACGCGGATAAAGACGAGAAGAAACAAGTATCACGTCCTGCCATACGTATTGCCACCATTGGAGTGGCAATAGGATTGGCTGTGATGATTGTGTCGGTATGTGTCGTACTGGGATTCAAACATACCATACGCGATAAAGCCATCGGCTTCGGAAGCCATATCACAGTAGGTGATTTTCTTTCACTTCAGACTTCTGAGCAGCATCCTATCCAGGTCAATGATTCCATGATGGCAATACTTAAGGGGATAAATGGAGTGAAACATGTACAACGGTTTGCCATGAAACAAGGTATCTTAAAAACAGATGCCGACTTCCTTGGTGTAATGCTGAAAGGCGTAGGACCAGAGTACGACACTACTTTTATACATCAGAACCTTGTGGCTGGCACCATCCCTACATTCTCCGATAAGGAAAGTCAGCAGAAGATTATCATATCTCAGCTGATGGCAAACAAGCTGAACATTAAATGCGGAGACAAGATCTTTGCATATTTCATTAATGAACAAGGCGTGCGAACACGACGCTTTACTATATGCGGTATATACGAAACAAATCTCAGGAGGTTTGACGAGTCTATTTGCTTCACCGACCTTTATACTGCAAACAAGCTTAACGGATGGGAACCTGACCAATACAGTGGTGCGGAAATGACCATTGCCGATTTCAACCAGTTGGACATTGTCGCAAAAAGAGTAACAAAGAAAGTAAACCGCACAACAGATAAATACAATAACACTTATAGCAACTCCACCATAGAGGAAATGAATCCAAACATATTCTCTTGGCTCAGTCTAATGGACATGAATGTTTGGATTATATTAGTATTAATGGTTGCCGTGGCTGGTGTGACAATGATATCAGGTCTCCTGATTATTATTCTTGAACGAACTCAGATGATTGGTATCATGAAAGCTCTCGGGGCTCGCAACAAACAAATACGCCATGTCTTTCTGTGGTTCGCAACTTTCATTATCGGTAAAGGACTCATTTGGGGTAACTTACTCGGACTTGGAATAGTAGCTCTGCAACACTATACAGGTCTCGTGAAACTTGCCCCGCAGACTTATTACGTCAGTACAGTTCCCATTGAACTGAATATTCCGCTTGTTGTATTATTGAATCTCGCAACATTATTCATTTGTGTATTTGTTCTTATAGCACCAAGCTTTTTAATATCACATATTCATCCTGCAAAGTCAATGCATTATGAATAAATGCTCGAAAAAGGAACAAAACTGAAGACATATCGGATAGTTTCCTATTAAAAACATAAAAAAGTACTGAGTCTTGCGAAATAAACACACAAAACTTTTGGTTTTGTGCACTTAAGATATTACCTTTGCACAAATTTTACAAATGTGTGCAAATGGAGACGATACCAAGTTTCAACTCATACATAGAGAATTGTATTAAAAAGAACTGGGATAAAGATGCCTTGACCGACTATAAAGGTGCGACTTTACAGTTTCACGATGTGGCACGAAAGATTGAGAAGCTACATATATTGTTTGAAAACAGTGGTGTGGTAAAAGGCGACAAGATAGCTTTATGCGGAAGAAATAGTAGTAATTGGGCTGTGGCATTTCTCGCAACACTCACCTATGGTGCCGTCGCAGTCCCAATACAGCATGAGTTTACTCCAGAACAAGTTCACAATATCGTAAACCACTCGGAGTCAAAATTATTATTCGTTGGCGATGTTGTGGCAACAACCATTAATACCGATGAGATGCCTAAACTGGAAGGCATTGTCTATATACCTGACTATTCTCTGGTTATGTCACGCTCTGAGAGACTTACTTATGCAAGGGAGCATCTCAATGAGATGTTTGGTGCTAAATACCCGAAATATTTTCACCAAGAACACGTACATTATTATATGGATAACCCTGAGGAACTGGCATTGATAAACTACACCAGTGGAACAACCGGTTATTCTAAAGGCGTTATGCTACCCTACCGAACCATCTGGGGAAACCTGAATTTCTGCTTTCTGCGACTTGCCAACCACATACCACAAAACAGCAGTATGGTTTGTATACTCCCTATGGCGCATATGTACGGTCTTGCAATAGAGTTTATTTTCGGATTCTGCTATGGGCTGCACCTGTATTTCCTTACCCGCCTGCCAAGCCCAACCCTTATAGCAGAGGCTTTCGCACAGGTTAAGCCGTCTCTTATTGTCGCTGTACCACTTATTATTGACAAGATAATCCGCAAAAGAGTGTTCCCATTGGTACAGACAAACCGTGTTAAGCTATTGCTAAGCATGCCTGTCATCAGCAAAAAGGTAAAACAAAAAATCTGTGAGCAAGTAAAGGCTGCCTTTGGTGGTAACATGTATGAGATTATCGTGGGAGGCGCAGCACTGAACAAGGAAGTTGAAGCTTTCCTTAAAGCTATTGACTTCCCTGTGACAGTAGGTTATGGGGCAACTGAATGCGCACCGCTTATTTCATATAGCGACTATCACGACTTCGTGGCACAGTCATGCGGTCAGCCTGTCGATGGCATGGAAGTGAGAATACTTAGTAATGATCCCCAAAACACTCCTGGCGAGATAATCACAAGAGGAGTCAATGTCATGACGGGATATTACAAGAATCCAGAAGCAACCGCTGCCGTACTCGACCAGGAGGGCTGGTATCACACTGGCGACTTGGGGACGATGAGCGAAGACGGGCACATATTCATTCGTGGACGGATAAAGAATATGTTGCTTGGCGCAAACGGACAGAATGTCTATCCTGAGGAGATTGAGGACAAGCTTAACTCTATGGCAATGGTTAGCGAGAGTATTATCATTCAGCGAGGTGAGAAATTTATAGCGCTTGTTTATCCTGATATGGAAGAGGTTAAATCAATGGGATTCAACACCGATGACCTTAACAGCATCATGGAACAGAATCGGCAGAAACTAAATCTCGAGTTGCCGCCCTTCTGCAAATTGGTTGCCATAGAGATTCATTACACGGAATTTGCGAAGACACCGAAAAAGAGTATTAAACGGTATCTTTACAAATAAAATTGATAATAGATATGATTCTTCAAGAATACCATTCTTATGGAAAAACAATCATTTCTATTCTACAATAAAACAAAAAAGAAGAAATTGCACGTTTTTTGAATAAAATGTGCACAAAAGATTTTGAAATGTGCAGAGAACATATTATCTTTGCACAAAAATTTGAAAATTGTGCAATGGAACAGAATTCTAGTTTTAACGCATTGATTGAAAAAAGCATCATCGACAATTGGGATCTTGATGCATTGACAGACTACAAAGGAAAGACCTTACAATATCACGATGTGGCACGTAAGATTGAAAAACTCCACATCATGTTTGAAAATAGCGGTGTACAGAAAGGTGATAAAATCGCCTTATGTGGAAGAAACAGCAGTAACTGGGCCGTTGCATTCCTGGCTACACTCACCTATGGTGCTATTGCCGTTCCTATATTACATGAGTTTATGCCTGATCAGATTCACAATATCGTGAATCATTCTGATGCGAAGTTACTCTTTGCTGGTGATGTGGTGTCAACTGTCATCGACGCGACAAAGATGCCTGCACTGGAGGGTATAATATATATACCAGACTATTCACTTATAGTGTCTCGTACTGACAAACTTACTTATGCCCGTGAGCACTTAAATGAGATGTTCGGAAAAAAATACCCAAAGTATTTCCGGCAGGAACATGTAAAATACTATCATGAGCAAAGTCCAGATGAGATGGCACTCATTAACTATACCAGTGGTACAACGGGATTCTCGAAGGGAGTGATGATTCCCTACCGTGCCATGTGGAGCAATGCCGACTTTGCCAATCATGTGCTGGGCAAGGAACTTCATGCCGGTGACAATGTCATCAGTATCTTGCCAATGGCTCACATGTACGGAATGGCTTTCGAGTTTATCTATGAATTCATGGCAGGCGCACACATCTATTATCTTACACGCATACCTTCTCCTGCCATCATAGCGCAGGCTTTTGCCGACGTTAAGCCACGCGTTATAATTGCCGTACCGCTGATTATAGAGAAGATTATTCGCAAGAAAGTATTCCCCAAGATACAAAACAACAGGATGCGTCTATTGCTTAACATGCCTGTCATTAACAAAAAAGTAAGGGAAAAGATATGCGAGCAAGTATATGCCGCATTCGGAGGAAATGCCTATGAGGTTATTATAGGAGGAGCGGCTCTGAACCAAGAAGTGGAATCTTTCCTGAAACGCATCGGCTTCCCCTATACTGTAGGCTATGGAGCAACTGAATGCGCACCTATAATTTGCTACCGCGACTGGCATACGTTTGTACAAGGATCCTGTGGGCAGGCTGCCTACCATCAGGAAGTAAAGGTTCTGAGTACAGACCCTGCTAATATTCCTGGTGAGATTGTAACAAAAGGTCCAAACGTAATGTTAGGATATTACAAGAATGAAGAGGCTACGGCTCAGACTATTGACAAAGACGGATGGTATCATACCGGTGACCTCGGACTTATGGATGACGACGGTAATGTTTTCATCAAAGGTCGCTCAAAGAATATGCTCTTAGGATCTAACGGACAGAATATCTACCCTGAAGAAATTGAAGACAAGTTAAACTCCCTGGCTTTGGTTATGGAGAGTGTGGTAATACAGGAGCAAGAGAAACTCGTGGCTCTTGTACATCCAGACTATGAAGAGGCAAAATCAATGGGATTCAACCATGAGGATCTTATAAGCATCATGGAGCAGAACCGCATTCAGCTCAACGAGATTGTACCACACTACAGTAAGGTTGCGGAGATACGTATTCACGAAGAGGAATTTGCAAAAACACCTAAGAAGAGCATCAAGCGGTTCTTGTATCAACCAAAAATTCTATTCTAAGAGACAAAAACCGCATGGATGCTATTGACATTTCGTTCTGACTCAGAATGAATATGTGAATCCAAGTGAAGAGAATTCCTTAAACTGCCAGTATCCGTGATGCCCGTCGCGTGTTACGCTGTCGTCAAAGCGGGGATATACAAACAGTTGTGCGCTGATCCACTTGCTGAATTGGAACTGAAATGTATTTTCCCACTCAAACTCAACTCTCTTATATGTGGTATAGGCATACATTCGTGATTTTAACTTTATAAGGTCCGAGATCTCCCAAGTAAGGTCAGCTGTCAACTGAGAACCATAGTCATGCAGAGCATGCTTACCATCTCCTATTCCGAGTCTCTCAGACAACTCCAGCAGACGGGTATACTTCATGTTATAAGCAATGGGAGCTAAGTGGAAGGTTCCTTTAAGCTTATGATTAAGCCAGTCCACATTATAATCCATACCCAAAGAGATGTTTAAGTTGAAAGGTGCGAAGAAGTCAGCGTAAAGAACAGGATCGTTACTCTTATAGGCATGCATGAACTTGGTCTCGCCGACTACCTGCAAGGTATAGTACCATTTCTTTGATGCTTGCAAACCAAGCTTACTTGTCAGTCGGATTACGTCCTCTGTCGACAACAACTTATGTATGGAATCGGTACGATTATTCTGCAAACCAAGTTTCATCTCCAGCTTATTATCCCACTTCACTTTCTGCTTATTGTTATAATTAGCCTCCATAGTTGCAGATCCCATCATGGCATAGTTGCTCTCACCACCCTTATACCAGTTCCCTGATACGTAATTTTGCATGAACTGAAGGGAATAGTCACCTTTATATGTCCAAAAATGAGGTTTCTGCACAACCACGCCGACAGGTGCCACAACAGGTTCCTGACTCAAAGTCCCTGTCATCTCTGTAAGCTTATCCTCCTGACGTATCGGAACGTTTATCTGCTCTTCGATATCCCCGGATTTCTCTACAGAGCGCTGTGTGTTCTTTACGAGCTCGGGATGCCTCAGATAGATATTCATCAAGGATTCATTTACCACATTCTCAAAAAGCCCCTCACCGGTATTGTCTGGATTTTGCATAGATAGCGTCGAAGCGGCAACTGAGCGATAGAAAGTCATTGGTATATACAATTTGTAATAACTTCCGTTAAAATGGTCTCCCTGAGCATACACCTCTATGACCGACGTAATCATTGTGAGCACTAAAATCAATAGTTTTCTCATTTTGAAACATTTAAAAATTCAGATACAAAAATAATAATAGCACAAAAAATATGTGTGCAAAGATAGTAAAAAAAATAATTTTTCGTACCTTTGCACTTTAATTATATAAAAAAGAAACTCATATATTATAAATAATACGCGAAAATTACATTTATGGATAAGAATACCATTATTGGATTTGTATTGATTGCCGCCGTACTGATTGGATTCAGTATCTACAACCAACCTTCAGAAGAACAAATTGCACAGCAAAGAGAACAATTCGTCAAAGATTCTTTGGCTGCGGTAAAAAAGATGAATGATGCTAAGGCGGCGCAGCTAAAACAGGCAAAAGCTGAAGAGGAGATTAAAAACGACTCAAATGCACTATTTCACTCATCTATGACTGGAGAGAATAGTGATATTAAACTGACTAACAGCAAGATAGAACTTACTATATCAAGTAAAGGTGGAGTAATAAAGAAAGCTGTCATCAAAGACTTTACAGGTCATAAGCAAGGTAAGCCCGACACCAAGGACTTGACTTTATTTGATGGCGATGACCAGCAACTTAATTTCATGCTGTCGGCTAAAGAGGCAAATATCATGACTAAAGATTTGTTCTTTACCCCTTCAGAGAAAACCGATACTACCGTAACGCTAACTGCTATTGCTGGAGACGGAAAAACACTTGTTTTGAAATACCTGCTTGGCAGTTCATACATGCTACACATGTCTATGCAGGTCAACGGCATGGCTGGACTGTTCGCTCCAAACACGAACTACATGGATATAGACTGGCAGGCACGTTGCCGCCAGCAAGAACGTGGATTCACGTTTGAGAATCGTTATGCCACCCTTACATACAAAGAGAAAGAAGACGGTACGCACTACCTTAGCGAGACATCAGAGAAACGCGACGAGGCGATTGAGGAGCCATTAGACTGGGTTGCATTCAAAGACCAGTTCTTCTCCAGCATTATGATTGCTAAGGATGACTTTGCGAAAAATGCCCTTCTCACTTCCATACCACAGCAGAAAGGCAGCGGCTACTTAAAGGACTTCCAGGCAAAGATGAAGACCTTCTTTGATCCGTCAGGAAAGACTCCTACAGAATTTGAATTCTATTTTGGTCCTAATGACTTCCAGATTCTCAAGAACATAGAAGACGAGAGCTGGTTCGGCAAAGACCTCGAACTGCAAAAGCTTGTCTATCTGGGATGGCCAATCGTCAGATTGATAAACCGTTTCTTCACCATCTATGTCTTTGACTGGCTTACACGCATGGGAATCCCTATGGGTATCGTATTGATTCTCATCACTCTTCTTTTGAAACTCATCACTTACCCTTTGGTAAAGAAAAGTTATATGAGCAGCGCAAAAATGCGTGTCCTGAAACCGAAACTCGACGCTGCGACCAAGCAGTTTGACAAGCCGGAGGACGCCATGCAGAAGCAACAGGCTATGATGGCAGAGTATGCCAAGTATGGAGTTAGTCCTATGGCTGGTTGTTTGCCTATGCTCATTCAGATGCCTATCTGGATTGCCATGTTCAACTTTGTGCCAAACGCCATACAATTACGTGGACAGAGTTTCTTGTGGATTGATGACCTTTCCACATACGATCCGATTGTTGAGTGGGGCAAGAATATCTGGCTTATTGGCGACCACCTTTCATTGACGTGTATCCTGTTCTGTGTATCCAATGTACTATACTCTGTTATGACAATGCGCCAGCAGAAAGACCAAATGGTTGGCCAGCAGAAAGAACAGATGAAAGCCATGCAGTGGATGATGTATCTCATGCCAGTCATGTTCTTCTTCATGTTCAACGATTATTCCAGCGGTCTTAATTTCTATTACTTCATTTCATTGTTCTTCTCTGCCGCAATAATGTTTGTAATGCGTAAGACCACCAACGATGAGAAGTTGCTTGCCATACTTGAGAAACGCTATCAGGAAAACAAGAACAACCCTAAGAAACAAAGTGGTCTCGCAGCACGTCTGCAAGCCATGCAGGAACAGCAGGCTGAGATGCAGCGCAAACGTGAGGAACTGGAAAGGAAACGTAAAGGACTAATCAAATAAGCCCGTTATTTCTTTGTCTATAATTATATTAAATAATATCTGTACATGAAGATCGGATTTGACAACGATAAATACCTGAAGATCCAATCAGAGCACATACGTGAACGCATTGCTCAATTCGATGGGAAATTGTATCTGGAATTAGGAGGAAAACTGTTTGATGACCACCATGCCTCAAGGGTATTGCCAGGTTTTAAGCCTGACTCCAAATTGCGCATGTTCGGACAATTGTCTGATAGTATCGAGATTGTAATAGTCATCAGCGCAGAGGACATAGAGAAAAACAAAATCAGGGCAGACTTAGGCATCACCTATGACGAAGACGTGCTTCGCCTGCGCGATGAGTTTATGAATCGAAACTTCATGGTGGGGTCTGTTGTCATAACCCACTATAACGGTCAGCATACTGCCGACACATTCCGCAAACGACTGGAGCGAATGGGAATAAAATCCTATGTTCACTATCCTATTGAAGGTTATCCTCATTCCGTTGAGTTGATTGCTTCCGACCAGGGTTTTGGGAAAAATGAGTATGTGGAGACACAACGGCCATTGGTTATTGTCACCGCACCAGGACCGGGAAGTGGTAAGATGGCTACATGCTTGAGTCAGCTCTATAATGAGAATAAAAGGGGCATACATGCAGGATACGCAAAGTTTGAGACCTTCCCTGTATGGAACCTGCCATTGAAACATCCTGTAAACATCGCATACGAGGCTGCTACAGCTGACTTAAATGATGTGAACATGATTGACCCGTTCCATTTGGAGGCATACGGCAAGACTGCCATAAATTACAACCGCGACATAGAGATCTTCCCGGTGTTGAACGCTCTCTTTGAGGGAATCTATGGGGAGAACCCATACAAGTCTCCTACTGACATGGGAGTTAACATGGTCGGATTCTGTATCTCTGACGATGAAGTGTGCTGCCAAGCCTCCCGCAATGAGATAATAAGACGTTATTACGCAGCCACTAACAAACTTGCAAACGGGTTTGACAACAGCAACGAGGTTAACAAGATACGACTGCTGTTTAATCAGGCTAAGATAACAACGGCATACCGACGTACTACTACAGCTGCTTACGAGAAGAAGATTGAGACTGGTCACACTGCCGCAGCCATAGAGTTAGAGGACGGCACAATTATCACAGCCAAGTCGAGTCAGCTATTGGGATGCTCTGCTGCCCTTCTCCTGAATGCAACGAAGCATCTCGCTGGTATCAATCATGAGGCGAAACTGATTCCTCAAAGTATGATTGAGCCAATACAAAAGACAAAGATTGAATATCTTGGCGGACATAACCCGCGCTTGCATACAGATGAGGTACTGGTAGCCCTTAGTGTACTCAGTGAGAATGATGAGCTATGCCGCCGCGCATTGGAACAACTGCCAAAGCTACGCAACTGTCAGGTGCACTCAACGGTCATGCTCAGCGAGGTCGACAGAAAAATATTCAACAAGCTTGGCTGCGGCCTTACATGTGACCCTGTGATTAAGAAGTAGCCTTGCAGCATTTATAATGTCATCATTGTTTAAAAAGACTGATGAAAGAATTAAAAGCATAAACGCACATGAAAAGATTACTAACGATCGTGACGGCAGTAATGCTCATTTTGCCTGTCACCACTAAAGCGCAAGACGAAGTGAAAATCGGAAAACAGAACATCACTGTCAAAGATGGACGGATGACACCAGAAGCTCTATGGGCTATGGGGCGCATATCTGGATATGCTGCCTCACCTGACGGCAAGAATATTGTCTATCAAGTAGGCTATTACAGTGTAAAACAAAACAAAAGCCATCATGTGCTTTATGTAATTAATGCTGATGGAAGCGCACAACGACTTCTCACACAAGGCAACAAAAACGAGACTGATCCTGCATGGATTGACGGGGGAAAGAGAATTGCGTTTCTCACTGACGGACAAGTGTGGAGTATGAATCCTGACGGCACAGACCGCAAGCAACTCTCACATGAGACCACAGAGGTTGAGGGGTTCAAGTTCTCACCCGACGGAAAGCATGTCATCCTTATAAAATCACTACCATACTATGGCAGCATCAAACAGAATCCTTCTGACTTGCCAAAAGCTACAGGCAGACTGGTGACTGACATGAACTACAGACACTGGGATCATTATGTGGAAAGCATACAGCATCCCTTTGTTGCCACATGTACAACGGAAAGTATAGCAAATGATGGTGTTGACATTCTTGAAGGCGAGCCTTTCGAGTGCCCGTTAGCTCCATTCGGAGGTATAGAACAGCTTGACTGGAGCAAGGATTCACAATGCATCGCCTACACCTGTCGCAAAAAAGAGGGTGTACAATATGCCATTTCCACCGACTCAGACATCTTCCTATATAATATTAGTACGCATGAGACAAAAAATCTCTGCAAACCGGAGAGTTATACAGAACCGGCTGTCGACGCGACGAAAACAATGGCAACTCAGGCGGTAAACGGCAAGGAGAACCTTGATAACTTCCCCGGCTACGACACAAACCCGCAGTTCTCACCCGACGGAAAATATATAGCATGGCTCAGTATGGCTCGCAACGGTTACGAGAGCGACCGCAACCGCCTATGCGTATATGAGCTCGCAACAGGGAAGATACGATTTATGAGCGAGGCTTTCGACTCTAATGTCGATGACTATTGCTGGGCTGACACCAAGGATGCCATGTTCTATTTCATCGGGGTTTGGCATGCTACAGAGAATCTCTACAGCATCAATAAGAAAGGGGAGCTGAAACAGCTTACCAACTACAAGGCTGACTTCGGCGGAATACAGACGATGAACAATGGCAAGCAGCTGCTTATGGAACGCCATAGCTATACCGAGAGTGCTGACTTATATGTCGTCACTCCAGGTAAGACCATGGAAAAGACTGTTATCCAACAAATCACGGCGGAGAACAAACATATCCTCGACCAGCTTGACAAGCCATCTTCTGAGGCGCACTGGACAAAGACCACTGACGGAAAGGATATGCTGTATTGGGTGATCCTTCCGCCAAACTTCGATAAAAACAAGAAATACCCTACATTGCTCTTCTGCGAAGGAGGACCACAGAGTCCTGTGTCACAGTTCTGGAGCTACAGGTGGAACTTCATGATAATGGCATCACAAGGCTATGTCATCATTGCTCCTAACCGCCACGGACTGCCGGGATTCGGCTCAGAATGGTGCGAACAGATCTCTGGAGACTGGACGGGTCAGTGCATGGATGACTATCTATCCGCTATCGACGACGCAGTGGCTACCCTTCCGTATGTCGATAAAGATAAGCTGGGAGCCGTTGGTGCCTCCTTCGGCGGATTCTCTGTTTACTATCTTGCTGGTCATCATGACAAACGCTTCAAGTGTTTCATTGCTCACGATGGTGCATTCAACCTTGAGTCTATGTACACAGATACCGAAGAGGTATGGTTCTCTAACTGGGAGTATGACGACGCTTACTGGAATAAGGACCAGACCGACCGTGCCCGTAAGACATACGCCAACTCACCACATCGGTTCGTTGACAAGTGGGACACTCCGATCTTGTGCATTCACGGAGAGAAAGACTATCGTATCAATGCCAATCAAGGAATGGGAGCATTCAATGCCGCACGTTTGCGCGGCATTCCTGCAGAGCTTCTTATCTTCCCAGATGAGAACCACTGGGTTCTCAAGCCACAGAACGGTATTCTCTGGCAACGTACTTATTTCAACTGGCTCGACCGCTGGCTGAAATAAACCCGGAATCTCAATAACGGAAAATCAAAACATCGACATCACGATATAACGACATCGCGAAATAACGATATAACGACATAACGATATCACGATATAACGATATCACGATATAACGAAATAACAACAATAATGGTACAAGCAATTCAAAAAACTTTAAGAGACTCCGCCGCAATGCGGTGGACCGCATTGCTGCTACTGGCACTCGCCATGTTCTGCAGCTACATCTTCATGGATATCCTCTCACCAATAAAAGACCTCATGCAGGAGACACGAGGATGGGACTCCACAGCGTTCGGCACAATGCAAGGATCAGAGGTGTTCCTCAACGTATTCGTCTTCTTCCTCATCTTTGCGGGAATCATACTCGACAAGATGGGAGTACGCTTCACGGCAGTACTCTCTGCTACGGTCATGCTCATTGGCGCAATAATCAAATGGTATGCCGTGAGTGAGTCGTTTATTGGTAGCGGACTGGAGGCTTGGTTCACTAACAACTTAAACTACATCCCTGTATTCGATGAACTTGGTGTGTCACCGTTCTATGAAGGCATGCCGGCATCTGCCAAGTTTGCCGCATGCGGCTTTATGATCTTCGGTTGCGGATGCGAAATGGCTGGCATCACTGTGAGCCGTGGTATCGTCAAATGGTTCAAGGGACGTGAGATGGCTCTCGCCATGGGATCAGAGATGGCATTGGCACGCCTTGGCGTTGCCACCTGTATGATCTTCTCACCATTCTTTGCCAAGCTTGGCGGCGAAGTGAGTGTCAGCCGCTCAGTAGCATTCGGTGTCGTACTGTTGTGTATAGCCTTGATAATGTGCATCGTATACTTCTTCATGGACAAGAAGCTCGACTCACAAACTGGTGAGGCTGAAGAGAAAGATGATCCTTTCAAGATTAGTGACATCGGACAAATTCTCACTTCCAGCGGTTTCTGGCTCGTGGCATTGCTGTGCGTGCTGTACTACTCGGCTATATTCCCATTCCAGAAATATGCGGTGAACATGCTGCAATGCAACCTTACACTGACTGAGCCTGCAGCCGACTCTTTCTGGGCTGGCAACTCTGTTACCATAATACAGTACATCATCATGCTCGTAGTGGCTGCCGCAGGATTCGCCAGCAACTTCCAGAAAGACAAAAGCCGCCAATACGGACTGCTCGGCATCTCTATCATAGCACTGATCTCCTACTGCTATATGGGATATATGCGACAGTCTGCCGAGAGTATCTTTGCAGTGTTCCCACTGCTGGCTGTGCTCATTACTCCTATCTTAGGAAGCTATGTAGACCACAAAGGCAAGGCTGCGTCAATGCTCGTGTTAGGTAGCGTACTGCTCATCGCATGTCACCTCACATTCGCATTTATCCTTCCGATGTTCAAGGGTAATGCCGTCGGTGGTATCGTCATCGCATACGCTACAATCCTCGTCCTCGGATCTTCATTCTCACTGGTACCGGCATCGTTGTGGCCGTCAGTACCTAAGCTGGTGGATGCAAAGGTCATTGGCTCTGCGTATGCTTTGATATTCTGGATTCAGAATATCGGACTATGGCTCTTCCCATTACTCATCGGTAAGGTGCTCGATGCTACCAACCCTGGTGTCACAGACCCAACAAAGTATGACTACACCGCACCGCTGATCATGCTGGCATGTCTCGGTGTAGCTGCCCTACTATTAGGTTTTATCCTGAAAGCCGTTGACAAGAAAAAGGGTCTCGGACTTGAGGAGCCAAACATAAAGGAATAGTAAAGCTGAAGCAATATACAATTACCATATTCTGGTAAACATTATCGTTAACATGAGGAGCCTGCAACTGGTGTTGCAGGCTCCTCTGCTAAAAACCAGTTTTAGAAAAATGCAAATTTGCGTCACGCGTCACACTTTAGGGTAAAGGTAAGTAATCTTTTGTTTGCTTCGCAAAGAAATCGTTTCTTCAGTACGCTTGCTTCAGCAAGAAATTATACAAAATGAATTCAAAATTATCCAGAATGATATATTTTTTTAAAAGAGAAAAGACTCCTGATATATAAAAGACTCCTATGAAATTTTGTTTTAATTTTGAATAATTTCCACGCGTAAGCGTGCCGAAAACACCAGCCGTAAGGCTCAATCTTATTTTTACTTTTTCCATCTTTCTTGCTCATGCTCCCCAGCGATGCCTGCACGTGCCTTGGGAGGCACGGCACCGCCGGAGAGCATGCCCAAGAAAGAAGTGGGACTTGGGTCGCCTTGGGGAAAGGATGCAATCAATTCTTGCGCACAGGGCGAACCGATCGACCGTTGCCGCGGTTGTTGCCGCTCGTGTACACATACCCACTAAGGAAGCCGAGGCCCCATGCGCAGTTCGGGTCGCTCTCGTAGAGCGACGACGACCAGTAGTAGCCGTACGAGCCAACGCCGAGGAGGTCGCTATCCCAGCGGCCGCCTGCGGCGGGAAGGAAGATAGTACCACCATTACTGCCGGTGAACTTGCGACCGTTGATTCCGTTCACGGTTGTCCATTCGGAGGTAGTGTTACTTACAAGCTCTGCCTGCTGAGCATGCGACGGCAGACACCAGCCGCTACCCCACTTGACCGTGGCAACATCATACTGGGTTCCAGCTATGTCGGAGCCGATGTTTTGGAACTGCCTATTACTATCATACCTCCCGTCACCATCGGAATCCGTTCCAGTACAATACTGGTAAGTAACTTCATTATACACACTCTTCTCACTTGTCTCGCCCCAGGCATAATAGCCGCTGTAGCCTTCAGGTGTGGTAGCGCCCACATTACAGCAAGCCCAGAGCGTGCCGCTCGGCAAACCGAGGTCTATCATGTGAGGATGATTGCCATCTGGACAGGAGGTGTAAGCAACACCGCCAGAACCACTTCTTTCACGGAAATAAGTACGGGCGATATCCTCTACGTTGAATACGGTTTCCGTGCCGTCGGTTTTCTCCA
>CAJOPT010000015.1 GCA_905236455.1 uncultured Prevotella sp.
CGATGCCGCTGTGGTGAACTGGGGCGGAATCTGGCGTATGCCCACGAGTACGGACATGTCAGAATTGATGAATGACTCTTACTGCCAATGGACATGGTCGAGTATCAACGGAGTGAGCGGTTACATAGTCACCGGCAGCAACGGCAACAAGATATTCCTGCCTGCGGCGGGAATAATGAAGGGGTCTGGCTTGTCGAGTGCCTCACGCTGGGGAAGCTATTCAACTTCTACGCAGTCTGGTGACAGAGAACCTTATAGTTATACTCTGGACTGGAATATAGACAGAGATTCAGGAACACGGTATCTTCGCAGTGATAACACATGGCATCCGTTCAACGATTGGGGGGATGCCGCAAACCGTTGTTATGGAAGAAGTGTCAGACCTGTAGCTACTCCTAATGCTGTGACACCTGATGGCAACTCCTTCAACATTATCACAGACAGTGCTACTTGGGAATTAGGTAATATAGAAGCAATGCTTTATGGTACATTAAGCAGTTCTATGCCAATAAAGGGAAGTGTAAAAGTTGGCTTTGTAGTCGGAGATAGTTCTTCAATTACTAAAGGTAATGCCCGTTTTGAATATGAGAAGATTGTTAATGTCGGTGGCAGTTTCTCGCAGTCACAACCCGTACATGACAATATAGGCTATTGGTATCGCGCTTTTGTTGATACAGGTGATGCTGTATTCTACGGTAAAGCACGCCACTACGGGTTTGAGATGGTTGACCTTGGCATAGGTACTCTTTGGGCAAATATGAATGTTGGAGCAAGTGCCCCCGAAGAGTATGGCAACTATTATGCATGGGGAGAGACGACAACTAAGAACGACTATTCATCTGGCACATACTTATATGGTACGCAGAACTTAGGAGATGGTTATGATATTGCAGGTACAGAACATGATGTGGCACATGTCAAGATGGGTAACGCATGGCGTATGCCTACCAGCTCGGAAATGGATGACTTGCTTAGCAAATGCACATGGACATGGACTTCGCAGAACAATGTCTCAGGTTATATGGTTACAGGTACAAATGGCAATAGTATCTTCCTGCCTGCAGCAGGGTATATGAAGAATTCTGCTTTACAGAGCAAATCGCTTTGGGGAAGCTATTCAACTTCTACTCAGTCTGGTGACAGGGATTCTCATGCCTATGCCCTTGATTGGAATATAAACAGAGACTCGGGTACAATATATCTTCGCAGTGACAACACATGGCATCCGTTCAATGATTGGGGAGATGCTGCAAACCGATGCTACGGAAGAAGTGTCAGACCCGTGGCGGCACCCAATGCGATTAGTTCCGACAGTGTGCAAGTGATGACTATACTTACGGATAGTGCGACATGGAAGATTAACGAAACGAGTGCAACCATATATGGTACATTGCGAAGCACAACACCTCTGCTTGAGGGTGTAAAGGCTGGCTTTGTTGTTGGCAACAGTTTGACGATAGAGAAACATAATGCCACGGTATATGAACTTATACCAGATTCCAAGGGTATTTTCTATACGACAATCAATGTTACGGACAATATAGGTTACTGGTACCGTGCTTTCGTAGAACTTCCAAATGGTGAGTTGTTCTATGGCAAAGCCCGCCACTTTGGTTGGGAAATGGTTGATCTCGGACTTCCTTCGGGTACACTTTGGTGTAACGTGAATGTTGGTTGCTCATGGCCGGAGGAGTATGGCAACTACTATGCTTGGGGAGAGACGACTACAAAGAGTGATTATTCATTTTCTACATACCTGTACGGCACACAGAACCTCGGCATCAATTATAATATAGGTGGAACAGAATATGATGCTGCATACGTGAACATGAATACATCATGGCGTATGCCGACAAGTACGGAGATGGATGAGTTAAAGAATAACTGCATATGGAGGTGGACTTCGCAAAACGATATTAATGGTTATCTTGTTACAGGTGACAACGGTAATAGCATCTTCTTGCCTGCGGCAGGATATATGAAGAATTCCAGTTTGTTGAATCTATCCCTTTGGGGAAGCTATGCAACTTCCACACAATCGGGTGATGGTGACAGTCATGCTTATATCCTTGACTGGAATATAGACAGAGATTCTGGAACAATATATCTTCGCAGTGACAACACATGGCATCCTTTCAATGATTGGGGAGATGCGGCTAATCGCTGTTACGGCCGCTCCGTCCGTGCTGTCGCAAACAGGTAGGAAAGAAATAACGTAATAACGATATCCCGTATAATAACGACATAACGAAAGACAATGATGAAGAAACTGACGATACTAACACTGATGGTTATACTGGCGCTGCCTGCCCTGGCACAGTCAGGTCAGACTTTGCGAGTGTATCAGTCGGGTGGTGTGACAGACACACTGGTAGTATTACCTAACTCGTCAATATACCATTCCAATGAAGACCTCAGCGGTAATACTCATGATGACATTGTGTCTGTTATCGTAAAAGATGCCAACGGTCCCCACCGTTATATGCTTTCCGATATAGATAGCCTTATTATGCCTAACGGCAGAAGAGTGGTGTTCTTCGGTAGCACCAAAGGACAGGCTAAGATGTTCAGGGAGTTTATAGGATTGCCAGATGACGGAAATGACAATGCGAAGTCACCAAGAAAGAGTTACTTCGATGGTACATTCCCTGGAAAGGGTAGCGGTAATGTGACATTTTACTGGACAGAGAATGATCGCATACGGTTGGATGTGGGATATGAGAGTCGTGCCGAGAGGCTTACAAGCAATAATCGTAATGCGGAATTCCTGTTTGACGGTGCCGACCTTGACGGTCCAGCCTATACGGTATATTACCCAGGAAAGACGGTTACCATCCCTTCTATACAAAATCAGACAGGTGCTGACAATACTAGCCATGTGGGAGTAAATGGAGACTGTGGTACTGCTACAGCTACCCGTAACAATGATGGCTCGTATGCCTTTACTCTTGAGCACAAGGCAGCGTACCTCTGTTTCCTACCACACATTGATTATCTGCCGAGTGTCAGGATTAATAAGATTAAGGTTACCTGTAACGATTACATCGCCGGTGATTATCAATTGTCAACGGCAGGACTGTACAGTCCTGAGAATGCCTCGAATACGATCACTCTGAATCTTACACAGCCACCAAAAACCAAGGACTTTCTTATCGGTCACAATGCCAATACCGAGCAAGACTCCTGTGCCGCATATATGGTTATTGCTCCACAGGATGGGTCGAGAAGTTTCACAGTGTCATACTTCCTTACTGACACGCTGAGCAGGATGGATCAAGTGTACAATCAGTCGTTTTCCTTCCAGCCGTTGGCAAACACAGTATACCCAATCACATGCAATATTCCAGAAAGTGTGTTCCGCAGCGTTGACCTTGGTTTTAGTCATGTGTGGTCGAATGTAAATGTAGGAGGTAACCTGCCAAATGAAGAAGGAAACTTCTATACTCATGAGGCTGCTGAGGCAGCTCTTACCGACACTTGGCAATTGCCTGATGAAGAAGATATCTCCGAGCTGATTGAACAGTGCTCATGGGAGTGGGGAACATACAACGGAACAGAAGGATGGTTTATTACTGGCACCAACAATGGCAACGAGGACATACAGCCGCCACGTATATTTTTGCCACTATCGGGATATCAGGAAAACGGAGTGTCTCAGCAGGTTTCCAATGGCTATTACTGGCTTGCCTCTGATGACAATAACCCGCAAGGACAGTCTCAGGTTCTTACTATCAGCCGTAGTGACAAAGCCGCTGTGCTGATGAACAGTACGCTGGCAATGAGCGCACGTCCTGTTAAGGATATAGCACGCGAGTTCCGCATACCATACAGCGGAACAGACTACGTAGATCTTCGTACGCATGGTCCGGGCTATAGTATAAAGGTGTATGACCATGCGGGTCTTAATGCTAACTACAGCAATAGTGCCAATGGCTACCTGCGTATCACCTGTGCCGAAGGGTATAAGCTGAATGTCACTGGTACAGTGAATACTGAGAGTGTTGGGTGTGACTGGATTGCGCTCCTTGACACAGATGGCTTCACCAGTACAGAGGTGGGGCGTACGGGCGGCAACACTACTATGAATCTGACATCAAACACCAACGACATACTCTTGTGGTTCCGTTCTGACGGAGGTACGGTACGCTTAGGTCTTGACCTCACCGTTACCATACAGCGAATGACAACCGACTATAACATCGTTATTGCCGATGTGGAGGGGGGTACGATGACGGCAAGCAAGTATATCGCCAATCCTGAGGACACAGTTATACTCAGTTCCGTACCAGCACCGGGATATGTGCTTCACCATATCAAAGTGGAAACCGAGGGGTCTGTCCTTACGCTTTATGAAGACGACCCGCGTCTGTTTCAGAGCGCGTCATCGGCAGCACGACATTACCTGATGTGCGACACTGTGAGGGTACGTGATGGCAACTGGTGGCACGACACGTCTCATTTTCTCATGCCGTACAGCAATGTCACTGTTACGCCGGTGTTTGTAAATGATGACTCCGACCTGTGGCTCAACATGGCGGGCAACGATACAACTTTTGTCGATCGTAAATACCTGCAGAGACTTCTTGATAATGGCATGTCGAAATTCCGTTTCTATGACTATGCAGGAAAGAACGGCAACTATGAAAACTACGTAAATGGATACATGTTTATTGACGCTCCAGCAGGTTATCTGATGACTTTCAGTGGTTCTACCACTCTTGAGGGTGCTGACCACCTTTATATCCATGATGGTTATGACAAGAGCTATCAGTCTATTGCTGATCCTCATGGCTCATTCACCGTCTCTACTCACAATAACGTGGCGTTCTCTCACTTCTACACTGACCGTTCTGTGGTATATTCCGGCTATGACGTGGTGGTTACATTGGAAAAGGATGATTTGGAACAGTATAACATACCGCACAAAACAGTTGTAGACCTTACCGAGGAGCACATGCGGTACTTATTGGATAAAGGAGTAACTTCCATGAAAGTATATAACAGCAACGGAGCTGCGAATAACTATTCCAACAGTAACAGCGGCTCATTGCGATTCAATATGCCTGAGGGCTATCATGTACGTGTGACTGGAACCTCCAACTCTGAGGGGTGTGACTACTTGAGAATCTACGACAATGAGGTTGAGAAGGTTGCACGTTCTGGTCTGAGCCAGACAATTGACTTTACGTCGGAGTCTCGCAAGGTGCGCCTGTATTTCTATTCTGATGGTAGTGTTACATATAATGGTGTAGACCTCACCGTAGAGTTTATCAGGGATGAATGAAAGCTGAAAGCCCGATAAATGGACAATCGCATAAATAATAGAGGCTACCCAAAAGGTAGCCTCGCTGTTTGTTTTTCCTTGGTTCTATTGGGAACCATATGATAGCTGATGTTAGTTTATCTGAGGTTAGGATTGATCTCTCCCCATTTCTCTACTGGTGGCAGAACACCAAGGTCGATAACCTCTTGACGCATCTTGCAGAGGTGCTCATAGCTCTTCTTGAGATCTGCCATCTCCTCGTCTGTACCCATAGGCTCATCGTAGAATGCTCCCTCGGCAGTGATACGGGTATCCATAGCCATGACAATGTGGTCGAGACCAACAAAAGAAACGTAGCGACCGGCAGGCCATGTGAACGGCTCTCCACCCATGGCTCCCTCGATCATCTTAACCGATACATACGCCGGGCTCTGGAAAGAGCTTCTACCACGAAGTTTAATGATGTTGCTGCCGCCTTGAACAGTAGCTTTCTTGATATCCTCCCAATGCTCGCTGGAGAGACGGTCGGTACCAATAAGCTCGCTGAGAGGCTGTCCCTGAATAGTGGCTCCAGAAGCAAATACAGCCATTGCCTCACCGTGTCCGCCATATGTACGGCAACCCTGTACCTCGTCCTGCTCAATCTTGAAGTGTTTTGTCAGCTCGCTCTGTAAGCGTATAGAGTCGAGTGCGGCAAGAGTAGTCACCTGTGATGGGCGCAATCCGGAGTAGATAAGAGTTATAAGACCAGTGATGTCGGCAGGGTTAAAGATTACGACTACATGTTTTACGTCAGGGCAATAAGCTTTGATATTCTTTCCAAGCTCTTCTGCTACACCGGCGTTACCCTTGAGCAGGTCCTCACGAGTCATACCTTCTTTACGTGGGGCACCACCAGATGATATAATATACTTAGTATCGCGGAAAGCTACCTTTACGTCTGTGGTATATGTGAAATGTACTCCAGGGAAACCGCAATGGCGCATCTCCTCTGCCACTCCTTCCAAACCAGGTTCGTAAACGTCATAGAGACAAATGTTTGGGGTTAACTTCAGCATGGCTGCTGTCTGTGCCATGTTGGAACCAATCATGCCGGCTGCGCCGACGATTGTTAATTTCTCATTAGTAAGGAAATTCATAACTGCTGTATTTTAATTAAAATTTTGATTCTATATCTTAAAAGCGTGGCACAAAAATACAAAAAATAGATGGACTAACTGCAATTCTTTCGTAATTAATTTGTTATTAATTCTAAAACCTAGTATCTTTGTAAAGTCGATATTGCAAAATATGAGTTTTGAATATAATTTAAATATAAATGGAGAATTGTATGGACAATGCAAGGTTGGTTGATACGATACGTATAATGATGTCGGAGGAACATCTTTCCGCATACATACTTCCTTTAAATGATGAAGGTGAGATGAAAGTGGTGACGGCAGCAGATGAGAAGGGTTTCGATTGTGGACTGGATAAATTGACGGAATGGCTAAGTGACCAGCTAAAGGATGTCCGGAATCCAGAAGTTGCCCTTGATGGTATGTGCCATACTGAAATGAGTGTCAGGCGACTTGTAACTTTGTTGCGCAATGCCGGAGGCATGACGTTGCGTACCAATTTAGGCTTATCATCTCGCTGGCTCAATATAGCAGGAATAGCAGAGGAGGCAGCTGCCCCGATGAGTCCTATGGCTTCAACAGACAACCTCAGCCCGCATGAGCGTGTTAAGTTATTGAGGGCTAACTTGCGTAAGGTACATGCCGATGGTATGCTCATGACTCTTCCGGAAGCGATATCACATGTGATAGGATACCAAGTACCAGTAACTAAGTATATCTTTCCTGCAGAGGCTTATCTGTTGGTAGATTCGCAACGTGCGACTCTGTATATAGATCGCCGATGTGTCACGGCAGATATTTTGTCTGTACTTTTAAACGAGGGAATAGGGCTGGGGAATCTGTCTGATGTGCGTAAGGGGCTTCGTGAATACTTTGAATATAATATTCTTCTTGATCCTAATGAGGTCAGCCATACTCTCTTCCATTCTGTTGAGCGTATTATCGTCGAGGATTCAATAAAGGTGTGAAAAGTAAAGGCGGAGATTAGTTTTTTGCAAATAATTCACAAAAAACTTGGCTGTTTAGTAAAATTGATGTAATTTTGCATCCGCTAATAGTGTTTCATGGTGTCAAACGACATCTGAGCAGTTAAAAACGTAATAAATAACATAAGTTTAACATAAGTAATTACAAGAAAAAACATGATTATTGTACCAGTAAAAGATGGTGAGAACATCGAAAGAGCGTTGAAAAAGTTTAAGAGAAAGTTTGAGAAGACAGGCGTGGTTAAAGAACTTCGTGCTCGTCAGCAATACAACAAACCTTCTGTCCTGAAGCGCCTGAAGATGGAACACGCTATCTACGTACAGAAGCTTCGCCAACAGGAAGATTAAAAAACTCTTCGAGAAATTTGGTAGTTTGAGAATTTTTCCGTAAATTCGTTGCCGAAAACCGTAGACAGTGTGATGGAGAACGTTAGGCTCGCCAGATAAATGGTCGGCTTTCTGTAACTTCACTTTACGGATAAGTGGTAAAGCAATGACAGAACAATTCTTGAACTACTTGACATTAGAGAGGAACTATTCCCCTCGTACGGTGCAAGCATACGGTGATGACTTGCGAGAGTTTGAACTGTATTTAAAAGAATTGGACAATCATATCTCTTGGCAGTCGGTAGACTCCGATATCATCCGTGGCTGGATGGAGTATATGATGGATAGAGGAAACAATGCAACTTCAATCAATCGGCGATTGAGTGCTTTGCGTTCCTTTTATCGTTTTGCCCTAAAACGTCATCTGGTTGATGCAGATCCTGCTCATATGGTTTCTGGACCGAAGAAAAGTAAACCGCTTCCGGTTTTTCTCAAGGAAAAAGAGATGGAGCAACTTCTTGATGAGAGGATGTGGACATCGAGTTACAGTGATGTTCTCGCGCGTACATTATTAATATTGTTTTATGAGACAGGTATCCGGCTCTCAGAACTTACTGGACTCGATGAGGCGTCAGTTGACATGGTTACACGTGAACTGAAAGTAACAGGAAAACGTGATAAACAGCGCATAATACCTTTTGGAGATGGGCTTGCCGGCACGTTGCGGACGTATCTGGAGGTGCGTGAAAGCCTGCCTGCGCACAACTCAAAGGCGTTGTTGCTAAGTGCGAAAGGTGAGCGCTTAACGTCTTCCCAAGTCAGGTATATCGTACGTAAAAATGTTGCGAGGGTGTCAACCCAGAAGAAGAAAAGTCCACATGTGTTGCGGCATACGTTTGCTACAGTGATGCTAAATCACGAGGCTGGACTGGAAAGCGTAAAAAAACTGTTGGGGCATGAGAGTCTTTCCACGACGGAGATATATACTCATACCACATTTGAGCAATTGAAGAATGTATATGAAGCCGCACATCCGCGGAGCCATGAATAAAATGTGGGCGGAGATATTCCACCACAAAATAATAACCTAAACCATTAACTCAATTAAAACAGGAGGTGACTATGGAAATTAAGATTCAGTCGATTCATTTCGATGCTACAGAGAAACTGCAGGCGTTTATTCAAAAGAAAGCCGAGAAACTGGAAAAGTCGTTTGAGGATATTCAGAAAGTGGAGGTTCAGCTGAAAGTGGTGAAACCAGCTACTGCAATGAATAAAGAGACAAGCCTTACCGTTACTGTGCCAGGAAACAAGTTGTTTGTTGAAAAAACCTGCGATACTTTTGAGGAAGGTATGGACTTATGTCTTGACGCTATGAAGGTGCAGCTAACCAAATTCAAGGAAAAATTAAGGAATAGATAAAAAAAGTGTCGAAAAATTTTGGAGGTTAAAAAATAAGTCGTATCTTTGCAGCCGTTTTACAACACGTCCTAAAAGTGCAAGCCGAACGGCTGCAGGGATATGCCTCTTTAGCTCAGTTGGCCAG
>CAJOPT010000016.1 GCA_905236455.1 uncultured Prevotella sp.
AAAACCCGGACAGGGTATCGGAGGGCTAAAACGTTGTGCATGAGAACTTTAATTTTAGATTTAAACAATTTTAAGAGACACTAGTGAACATTGAAGACAGAGGAAGCACAGGTGCTCACATTGCTGAGAATGGCATTGTGGAGTGGAGAAACAGATGACGGATTGTTGTCTGCCTCTTCCGATTGGGACACCATTCTTCGGATTGCTGAAAAACAATCGGTACAGGGACTGGTGGCATCAGCTATTCTCAGTTGGTTGGAGCGCAATAATGTGGAGTCGGGTATAGAGCAGGCATGTCTCGCTACAAAGTTCCGTACTCTTCAGGGCAATGAGCATGTCAACGACGTGCTCGGTGAAGTCTTTAGGATCCTACGTAGCGCAGGCTTCTCGCCAGTGCTTGTGAAAGGACAGGGCGTTGCCCGCTATTATCCAGAGCCTATGCTGCGCATGGCCGGCGACATAGACCTGTACCTTGGTGGTGAGGCTGAGCGTGCCGGTGAGATGCTTGCTCAATTTGCCGACCATGACACGTTTCATAAAGACAAAGACGAGAAACACATTAACCTTGCGATGAAAGGCGTTGAGGTAGAGCTGCACCGCCAGATAATAGCGCATATCCCGTGTACTCCAGTAAAAGTAATGGAGCCGTGGCTGACAGACGGGCTTCTCCCACAAAACTGCCGTACCGCTGTCATTGCAGCCAATGACATCACCGTGCCCTCGCTGATGCTCGATGTGGTTTATGTGTTCTATCATCTGTGGTATCATATCATGCACAGTGGCATTGGTCTCCGGCAGTTATGCGACCTTATGATGATACTCCATTGCCATCATGGAGAGGTGGACATAAAACGTCTGGAGCCTCTGCTCCGGCAGGCACATTTGTTGCGTGAGTGGCAAGTCATGGGAACCATCTTAGTGAACTTTCTTGGATTACCGAAGAATGAGTTTCCGTTGTATAATAGAAGTCTCGCTCGTATAGGACGCATGCAGCTTCGTGAGATACTGCGCCTTGGCAACTTTGGTAAAGAAGACTACAATGGTTTCTTGGAGGGCAACACCAGCCATGGCTGGTGTCACAGGCTCCGTACCATGCTTTTCTTCATGCGGAGAGATGGCTATAACTTCCTGATGTATCCTCGTACAACCATTGACGTCAGGGCCTCGTTTTATATAAGATAAGCTCTATCATCATTTATGAAAAACGAAAAAGGAATGAATCATAAGACTCATTCCTTTCTTTGTACGCCTGCAGGGGCTCGAACCCTGGACCCTCTGATTAAGAGTCAGATGCTCTACCAACTGAGCTACAAGCGCATCGTTTGCTTATAGAAAAGTACGCCTGCAGGGGCTCGAACCCTGGACCCTCTGATTAAGAGTCAGATGCTCTACCAACTGAGCTACAAGCGCATTTTTTTACATTTCTTGCATTGCAAGATGACCCTCTGGTCTTTAAGCGAGTGCAAAGGTACTATCTTTTCAGCGAACTGCCAAATATTTCACGGATTTTTTGTCTAATTATTTTTTTGCAGGTAACTTAGTGGGCATGCAGTCGTAATTTTTTTATTTGTAAAAATAGTGATAATAAGGCAAAAGTTGTATCTTTGTATGCTGATAAGGTATTATTTATGAATTGCCAATTATAATAGCGGTATCTGACATAATGGTCTAACAAGGAAAATATGAAAATAATATTGGCGGTAGATTCGTTTAAAGGGTGTCTTTCTTCGCAAGAAGCAAACAATGCGGCAGCTGAGGGGGTGTATAGTGTATGTCCTGATGCAAAGGTAGTACAAATACCTGTCAGTGACGGAGGTGAAGGCTTTCTGGAAGCTTTTCATGCAGCTGTCGGTGGTGAGATGATAGAGGTTAAGGTGAAAGACCCCTTGATGCGACCTGTTACAGCGGAATTTCTTTTGAAAGGGGATACCGCAGTTATAGAGATGGCACAGGCAAGTGGATTAAATCTTCTGAAAGAGGAAGAGCGGAATCCGCTGTCAGCTACAAGCTATGGCACAGGTGAGTTGGTGGCGCATGCTATCCGTAAAGGAGTAAAGCATATCATCATTGGATTGGGTGGCAGTGCCACGAGTGATGCTGGAATCGGCATGCTCAGCGCGCTCGTTGACGCATTTGCGAACCATGGTGTATGGAATGACATTGATGTGTTTAAGGATGTCACGTTTACAGTTGCTTCTGACGTGAAGAATCCGCTTTACGGCGAGAATGGAGCCGCATGTGTATTTGCCCCCCAGAAAGGTGCGACACCGGAAATGGTACTTCGATTGGACGAGAGAGCCAGAAGGTTTGCTGATATCTCGGCGCGTCACTTCGGATATGATTATTCTATGCGTGAGGGTGCCGGAGCTGCCGGTGGTGTTGGTTATGCTTTCTTGCAATATCTTAAAGCTGAATGTAAGCCAGGAGTACAACTGTTACTAGACACCATAGGTTTCGATGAGATTGTCAAAGATGCAGACCTTGTCATTACAGGCGAAGGCTCTGCCGACAGTCAGACACTGATGGGAAAGTTGCCAATAGGTATATTAGAACACTCGCCAGGTATTCCAGTCTTCTTGATAGCTGGCAGGGTAGGCGATATAAGACAATTGCAAAAAGCCGGCTTTGCCAAAGTGGAATGCATAAATCCGGAGAATATGGAAATGGAAGAGGCAATACGTAAGGATGTGGCACTCAGAAACATCCGCCATACTATTATAAGAATGGTAAGGGAATGGATGTGAGAGTATTGTTTTTGTCATAATGTCCTTGATTGTCCTTGATAAAACAGTGATAGTAAACATTTTTTTTGCATTTCTTTTGCTCTTTCATCTCTTATTTGTAACTTTGCATGCAAAATAGTAATAAGAAAATGGACAAGACAATGAATTATCTCGACAGGAACGAGTTTAACTTTGAGCCAAGTCAGAAAGTGGTTGATGCAATAAAGAATTTCAATCCGAAAGATTTGTGTTTCTATACTCGTATTTATGACCAGGGAAAGAAGAGTGTTATTTCAGTCCGCTTAAGTGAAATCTACAATGTACCGGAAGAACAGGTTCTTTTAACTTATGGCGGTGAGGATATGCTGAAGAATGCCATACATTATTTCCTCATGCTTGATGACAATAAAAGAATTCTTATTCCAGAGTTCTCATGGTGGTATTACAACAGAGTGGCAAGTGAGTGTGGAGGTACATTCGAGATGTATCCTTTGCATGAGAAAGACGACACGTTTGCGTACGACATAGATGAGGTTATAGAGTATACTAACCGTGTTCATCCGCGAATGTTGTTGTTGGCATCACCAAACAATCCGACAGGAAATGGTCTTTCATCCGAGGAGATAGGACGTATCATGGAGAATATACCGTCAGACACGATGGTTCTTATTGATGAGGCGTATGCCAGCTTTATAACTTCAGATACCGATTATATTGCTCCGTTGGTAAACAAATATTCCAACTTGATAGTGTCGCGTACTTTGTCAAAATTCTATGGATTGCCAGGCTTGCGAGTAGGATTCGGTTTCATCGGACAAGGACATGACCAGTTTATCAGCTATGTAAACAAATACCTTGGATACAACCGCTTCTCAGAGGCAGTGGCATTGGCAGCCCTTGATAGTGACGGACATTATCGTAAGGTCGCTGACGAGATGGAATGGGGAAGACAGTTGTATAAGAAGGAATTGGGTGACCTCCCAGGTTTTAAGGTTTACAAATCTGTTGCCAACTTTATTCTTATCAAGTATCCTACGGAGATAAAAGAGTCTCTTCAGGAATCACTGGCTGCTCAGAGCTATAAGATAAAGTTTATGACTGATAAGGGGTTGGAGTCATGTCTTCGTATTACGTTGGGACGTAAGGAGCAGACACAGACGGTTTGTGATACAATCTTGAAATGTTTTAAGGAAGCCGGTCTTTAAATAGAAGCGTTATGATAGGAGTGATTCTCGCCGCAGGCATGGCAAAGCGTTTGCGTCCATTGACAGATAACTGCCCGAAATGCTTGCTTAAGATTGCCGGTCGGACATTGTTGGAACGTACCGTTGATGCAATGTGTCAAGCAGGAATCCATGATTTTGTAGTTGTCACAGGATATCGTAGCGAAATGATTCGTGATTTCTTGGATAACTATACTAATGATATGGTTGAATCAAGTCATTGTAAACCTTTGAACTTTACGTATTTACATAATGCTGACTACGAGAACAACAACAACATATACTCTCTTTGGATGGCAGGTGAGGTTGTGCGTGGAAAGGATTTCCTGCTTATGGATAGTGACATTCTTTGTGATCCTGCTGCAGTGGTGCGTATTGCCAGTGAGCCAGGTTCAGCCTTGGCATTAAACCGTCATGAACTTGGCGAGGAGGAGATGAAGGTTGTGGTAGACTCTGGGATGCGTATCGTGGAGATAAGTAAGACTTGTCATCCGGAAGATGCTTTAGGGGAGTCGGTAGGTATAGAGAAGATAAATGCCGATTACAGCAACGCTCTATACAAGGAACTTGATAAAATGATTGTTCAGGAAGGTCTTATTGATATTTTCTATGAGAGGGCTTTTGAACGTCTTATACCACAAGGTTATACTTTCATTGTTGTGGATACCACAGAGTATTTCTCGTATGAGCTGGACACGCCTGAAGATTTTCAGCGAGCAAGTGAGTTGATTCCAGAGGCGTTGAGATAGTCATAATAGTCGTGTTGTTTTGTGGATAAACATAATTAGAATTAGAAAATAGAGTTTGTTATGAACGAGGAGTATTTTAAAACATTGAAGTCTGCAGAGACAGAAGACTGGTTGGACTTTCACGTCATCCGCCCTTTCAGTTTTCTATGGGCGCGTTTTTTCGCACATTTTGATGTTCATCCCAATACAGTAACCATCCTTTCGATGTTTGTTGGAGCAGCCAGTTGTATATTTTTCGCACAGGGCTGTTTTTATTATAATGGTGTTTTGGGATTAGTTTATAACCTGATAGCGATTCTGTTGCTTATGATAGCAGACATACTCGACTGTACCGATGGGCAACTGGCACGTATGACAGGGAAGAAGAGCCGCTTGGGACGTATTCTTGACGGTGTGGCAGGTTTCACATGGTTTACTCCCATTTATTTCGGGATAGTATATCGTTTCTATATGCACCATGACATAGAGTTTGGGTGGCTTGGTATCAGTAATACGCAGGAGAATACTATTATTGCCACTGCCATTGTGCTGGTATTAGGGTTTATTTCCGGAATAGCGGGATTAGCAGGTCAACAGCGTCTTGCAGACTATTACATACAAATTCACCTGTTTTTCCTTAAAGGGGAGAAGGGTAGTGAGCTTGATAACTCTGTACGCCAGCAAGAAATCTATGATAATATGACTTCAGATACAAGTCTTGTGGAGCGCGTGTTTCAGAAATCATATATCGACTATACAAAGAAGCAAGAGAAAGTGACTCCTCAGTTCCAACGCCTTTTGGCTACGTTGCGTGAGAAGTTTGGTAGCACAGACAATATGCCTGAGAGCGTACGTGAGGAGTTTCATAAGAACTCCTTGTCACTGATGCCTTGGAATGGCTTGCTTACTTTCAACTTCCGTTCTTTCTGGCTGTTCCTCTTTTGTCTCTTGGATATACCTGCCTGCAATTTCCTCTTTGAGATAGTGGCAATGGGATTGTTGACATGCTATATTAATCGTCGGCATGAGGGTTTCTGCAAAAGAATCGCAGATCAAATATGAAGTGGACGAAGAAAAGACTTAATAACCTGTTTTTTTTGTTAGGTGTCGCTGCAATTGTGGTGATGCTTTTAACATTCGATGTCAGCTTTATCGAGTTGTGGCATCATCTCTGTACTGCCGGTTATTGGCTTGTTCCCATTATAGGTGTATGGATCTTCGTCTATGCCATCAATGCTTTTGCCTGGTCTTCTATAATTAAAAGCAATGTATGCCAAGGCACGCATGTTAGTTTCTGGCGTATTTACAAGCTGACGATTACAGGATATGCGCTAAACTACGCAACGCCCGTAGGTGGCTTAGGTGGTGAGCCATATCGTATCATGGAGCTTTCAAAGGATATTGATCAGGAGCGTGCCACCTCTTCAGTTATCCTTTATGCCATGATGCATTTTTTCGCTCATTTCTGGTTTTGGTTCTCATCAATATTTATCTATCTTGCTCTCGTGCTTATTGGTGACATGCCCATAACACCAGCTATTGGCATAACGCTCAGTATCATTGTTGTTTTCTGCCTCGTGGCGTTTTATCTGTTTTCGAAGGGCTATCGCCATGGTTTGGTGGTTAATGCCATCAAGTGGATAGGGAAGATTCCGGGATTGAGAGGGTGGAGTAGCCGTTTTCTTGAGAGGCATTCAGAGAAACTGCATAATATAGATAATCAGATAGCTGCGCTACATACGCAGGATAAACGTGCTTTTTATTCAAGTTTGTTCTTGGAATATCTGTCACGTATAGTACAAAGCACAGAGGTTTTGTTTATGTTGTTACTTTTTGGTATTGATAATGGCGGTGGCTTTAGTGGCTTGTCGCTCACCTTCCTGCATTCAATACTAATAGTTGCCTTCACGACATTGTTCGCTAATCTTATCGGTTTCCTGCCAATGCAATTGGGTGTTCAGGAGGGTGGTTTCGTACTTTCCATTGCCGCATTGGGGTTGTCGGCTGCATTGGGAATCTTTGTAAGTATTATATGCCGTGTAAGGGAGATCTTCTGGATTGTAGTGGGTATTCTGCTGATGAAGATTGACAGTTAAAGGTTTTGCCGATACTATTTATTCTAACCCGTTTTTAATTCATTGTATTTCTAACTAATCTCAATGAATTGCTTTCTGTATACAGATGGTGTTATTCCTACAGTCTGTTGGAAAAGCTTGTAGAAGGTTGCGGGCGAATTGAATCCCAGGTCACTCCAGATCTGCTTGAGAGGATAGTCGGTATTCTCACGGTCGGATAATATGCGTACTGCCTCATTAATACGGTATGAGTTTACAAACTGCAAGTAGTTGGTGCCACCTTTGTCCTTCAGAATCTTCGACAGGTAAGTGCGGTTTGTACCGAGCATCTCCGCAAACCGCTCTCTGTTAAGCTGAGGATCGGTGAAGACACGTTCTTTCTCCATTAGGTGACAAGCTTGGTCGTATAGCTCCTGCATACGCTCGTCATCATTGAACAAAGCTTTCGAGTGTTGTTGTGATGGTGTTGTGTCTGAGGTCTCAGTCAGCTTGTCTATGCGCCGTTGCATGTCTTTCTGTTTGTTTATAGCCTTGGTGTGCTGTAATACAATACTTTTATATAGACGGTTACGACGGCGATAGCTGGTTATGATGACTGAAAGGAGCACGGCCATAATGGTAAGTGCTACGATTAATATGATGTTCTGTTTGCGTTGGTCTGCTATTTGTTGCTGCCTTACTTTTGCCTCCTGTTCCTTTTGCTCTACGTCAAGCATGATGGAACGCTCATGCATCAGGCGGTCCATGTTTATGCGGCTCAGTGTATCCATGCCCTGATATGCCTTTTCCATATATTCCATAGCCTTGTCGCTCTGACCAAGCATACGGCAGTTCATGCCCATCAGCTCATAGCACCTTACTTTCTTGTTACTTATGTCGTTGCTCTCCGAAGTCTCAAGAGCCTTAAGGACCATCTCGTTAGACTGCTGATAGTTACCTTTCGCATTCAGTATCGTGGCATATTGCAGGTATGCGTCAGGTAGTAGTCCTGGCTGGTTGTACTGTTGTGCAAGCTTTACGGCTTCCTCAGCATAGGTTATGGCTGTAGGATAGTCCTTCTGGTCGCATTTTATCTTTGCATAAAGTGTATATGCGGCAGAGATGTCATCATATTGATATTGCTTGTGGAGTTGGAGCGATTCCTTTAGGTATCGTTCTGCCTTAGTGTTGTCATTCCGGAGGTTATAGTACATAGCAAGATAGTAAGTTCCCATGTACGTCTGCTCATAGTCATTGTTCTTTTTGCCGTAATTGTATATTTTTATGGCGTTATCGAGACCCGTAGTGTCCCTGTCCGATTGTGTTAGTATCAGCAGATTGCCGTATATTCGTCCTTTCAGCTGCTCGTATTTTGCTTGTTCTGCCAGTCTCAGACTTCTGAAAAAGTACTGTTGTGCCACGAAATTGTTGTTGGTTGTCATGGCATGGTATATGCCAAGTGCGTTCATCACCAATGCGTTGATGGAGTCTGCCGTCGCAGACGACAGACTCATGGACAATGAATTATCGGACTCTCGCCACGGACGTGAGTCGTTGCCTATCTTGTCAGCAAGCTGCCGTGCTTGTTCGAATGTTTTCGTCGACTGTCGTCCGTTGCCCGAAAACAGTTGAGCGAGTCCTTGGTAAAACAATCCGTATGCCTCACTCCGTATATTATTATGATTGCGCGCGAGCGATAGCAGTTGTTTGGAGGTAATGGCAAGGGAGTCATAGTTGGACAGGCTTCTTTCACGCTCGCATTTCTCCAACAATTGTTGTAGTGTTACTTCTTTGTTGGCAGCTGACGCTTTTTGTCCTATTATGAATGCTGATATGATGAATAATACGGATATTATTTGTCTCATTTGCCGTTTCTTGCCTTTTTGCTTAATTTGAATAGGTTTGAGTTCGTTTGCAAAGGTACTTATTTTCCTTAAAATTGCAATCTTTTGCGATATAAATTCAACAAATTTGTTTTAAAAACAGCAAAAAACGTCTTTTTGTCGTTATAATATAACCTTGTTTTTGTTTCCACATATAATTATTGTAATTTTGCAATTCGACAAGAGAGAGGAATAAACAAAATATGAATAAATGTCATTTTTATCATGAGTCTGCCACCGCAGACATATAAATAAGGGAAATAAAACGATGAAGAAAAGTATGAAATTAGCAATTGTTACGTTGGCAGCTGTGATGAGTGTGCCAGTGTCAGCACAGGTAGTTATCAAAGGTGTCGCAAACAATAATCGTTATGATGACGGCGATCAGCTTGAAAACAAGTCAAAGTATGTTGATTGGTTACCTGCGTCTCAGGATCCGGAAGGTGTGGGCAAGGCTATCTTCGCCAACAAATTCGGTGTATATAACATGACTTGGGATGGTAGTAGTTTGAGCACTCCTGTGCAGGATCTTAACTATCCTATCTCTGACTACTATAGCAATGGTACGTTCACAGACGTAGAGAAAGCTCTTTTGGTAAATAGTCAGACCAATATGTACGGCAACTCAGGCGCAGGCTATATTAACGGAACAATCACCACAGTATTCTCTCGTGATGAGCAGTCTACTGTTGATGAGGAGTTGTTTATCGTGCGTCATTGGGAAGCAAGCACTGGTAAGATGTATAATGCCACGGTGTTTGGCAAGGATATGTGCATTGAGTCTGCAGGTATGGCTTACAACCCTGTTGACGAAAAGGTCTATGGCTTGTTCTATCTGACAGAGCAGAAACTCTCAGAGGAGTTTACTAATGATCCAGACTTCTTCGTTGACCAGGATGGCGAGTCAAGCGATGTGGATGCAGGTTATTGCATCTGCACCATTGATCTTAACACAATGAAGATTACTCCAATAACAAATGGACTCTACTACTATAATTTCGTTACATTCGCAATCAACTCAGAGGGACGTGCCTTTGCTATGACCAGTGGCGGTACTTCCAGCAGCGCTACAGATGCTGACGGCAGACTCGTTGATATCAACGGTAACCTTACTGGTGCGACATTGTGCGAGTTTGACCTCTCTACTGGACTTATGTTGACGAATGATGTTGCGGCTACGGATCCTGAGACCGGTGAGACCTATACGGAACAGGTTAACAAATACACTCATGGATGTGGCTATGCTTCACAATACCGCCGTCAGGCTGCATGCTTTGCTAAGAGCAATCCTAATAAGATGTATTGGAATGGATATGTAAATAGTGGCAAAGGTATCAACAGCTATGGCTCATGGGCTTCACTCCCTGACTCAGAATGGCGTACCAATGGTAAGTATGACACTGCTCTCTATGAGGTAGATATTGAGACAGGTACAGCTACACGTCTGGCAACAATCAAAGATCGTCTCGCTTTCTCATGTCTGTGGGTCGACGGTGACGATTGCAGTGACGGTGCTAACACTGGCATCCAGACAATTGACAATAAAGCTCAGGCTACAGGTAACGTACAGGTGTTCAATACAGCAGGACAGCTTGTCTATGCCGGAACAGCCGACGCTATGAGTTTGCAGCCAGGTCTGTATGTCGTTAAGAACGGTAATGTTACAGAGAAAAAAATAGTGAAGTAAATCTTTATCGGTGATTTCATGAAATGACTTAATCTTTATAATTGGAAAAATGCTCGTCTAAAGTGGGGCTTAGCCTGCTGAAGACGAGCTTTTTCATGATTACCCAGTGATCTGCTACTTTGAGAACAAATTATCTTTTGCGCTGACCTGTGACGGCACACCAGCCTGTCCTCCGATATGGCAGTTACTCATCACAACGTTCTCTGTGTTGTCGAAGCTAATTCCGTTAGGGGCTTCATCCACTTGGATATTCTTGAAGCAAACATTGCGGATGGGCTTGGCGACCGTACCTTGTAGCACCAATGCGGCTTTGCGTACCTTCTTGCATTTCAAACCGTCGACCAATAGGTTCTCGATAGTTGAGAAATGAGTGTTGTCCATACCCTCGCCGGCATACATGCTTGTGACATAGTAAAGATCTTCCACTTCGTCAAACATACAGTTTCTTACTTCTATATTTCGGACGAAGCCACCACGGTCGGGGTTTGTCTTGATGAAGATGCCGCGTTTGCAATAACCGGCATAGTCGCAGCTGTCAATAAATACATTCTGTACTCCAGCTGACATCTCGCTTCCCATCACTATTGCATGCAATCCCTTGAAATGGCAGTTGCGGATTATTATGTTTTCCGATGGCGTGTTTGCTGCCCATCCGTCGTTGTCACGCCCGCTCTTGATGGCAATGTTGTCATCTCCATTATTGAAATGTATGTCCTCTATAAGTATGTTACGTGACATCTCCGGGTCAATGCCGTCGTTGTTTACAAGTTTTGCATCATAGCGGATTCCTCTGCAGATGATATTCTCACTCTGCAAGAGATGAATACACCAGAACGGCGCATTGGTGATGAAGATCTCAGAGATAGTGATGTTACGGCAGTTGAAAAGCTGTATAAGGTGTGGGCGCAACATGTGTCCCTTGCCGTAGTTGCGTTCTGAGACAGGTGTCTCGTCATGGTTCTGTTGTCTGGAGAGCATTTGGCTCTCTTTCTGTTGCTTTCGCCATGTGGAGAAGGTGTTTCCGGCATTACCGTCGATTGTTCCTTTGCCGATGATGCTTACATCATGCAGCCCGTAGCCATAGATGAAAGGACTATAGTTCTGTAGGAACGTACCTTCCCAGCTGGTTCTCACCACTGGCAGATAATAGTCGGGATTGGACGAGAAGTGTAGCGTGGCTCCTTCCTGCAATTCCAAACATACGTTGCTTACTAAGTGGATGGGACCGTTAATCAAATAGTCTCCTGCTGGTACAATGATGTGTGCTCCACCGCTTTTAGCAGCCTTGCGCATGGCACGGTCGAAGGCTGGCTTACAGTCTTGTCTGCCGTCTCCTTTGGCTCCTTCCTTTGTGATGGTTATGGTTTTCTTTGGCATCGCTGCACCAGTAATCACTTGTAGTAAGCTGTCTCTCATGTTTCCGGCAATGACTGTTTTGCTGATGATAAACAATACAACTGCCAATAGGATTCTTGTTGTCTTCATGTTGTAGAGGTTCTTATTTTGCAAAGATAGGTTATTTTTCAATATGTTGAAAGATTTCATAAAAAAGAATGCCTAATTAATAGAAAATGTTTATATTTGCAATTGAATCATTTAAACAGAAATAACTATGTTGAGAAACTTCTTATCCGTATTGTTGTTATGCGTCGTCGGAATGTTACCGGCTGAGGCACAGCAGAATTTGTCGTTTGGAAACGGAACACAACTTGTGTCGCCTGAGGTTAATGCCGACAAGACCGTGACGTTTCGGGTCTTGGCGCCACAGGCTCATACCGTACAGGTTACTGGTGACTTCCTGCCACCTAAGAAAATCTCCACACCGCAGGGTGACTATGAGACAACTGGTATTGCGGATATGCTGAAAGATTCAGATGGTGTCTGGACATTTACCTCTGAGGTTCTGAAGCCTGAGTTGTATATGTATAATATCATTATTGACGGGGTAAAGGTCAATGACCCGCTGAATGTCTATACTATTCGCGATATCAATAACCTTTTTAATGTGTTTATAGTCGGAGGGAAGCATGCCGACAACTATCAAGTGCAGACAGTTCCTCACGGCACGGTTAGCAAAGTATGGTACGACAGTCCAACTGCAGGACTGACACGACGCTGTACAGTATACACTCCTGCCGGCTATGAGGGTGGCAGCGATTCTTATCCTGTGTTGTATCTTCTGCATGGTGTCGGCGGTGACGAAAACGCCTGGAGTGAGTTGGGACGTGCGGTACAGATTCTCGACAACCTCATAGCCCAGGGGAAGGCTTTGCCGATGATTGTAGTGATGACCAACGGAAATATCTCACAAGAGGCTGCACCAGGTGAGACGGCTGAAGGATTGAAGGTTCCTACGATGATGTTGCCAAAGACCATGGATGGTCATTTTGAGACGGCATTCCCGGATGTCATCAAGTTTGTGGAGAGAAACTACCGGGTGAAAGCTGACAAGGCTCATTGCGCTATAGCTGGACTCTCCATGGGTGGGTTCCACTCACTGTTTATTGCCATCAATAATCCTGACACCTTCGACTATGTCGGATTGTTCTCCGCAGCGGTAGACAAGGGGCAAAAAGGTGGTGTCGAGACTGTTTATGAGAACCGTGAGCAGAAGATTGATCAGCTCTTCAGCAAACACCCGAAGCTCTTCTGGATAGGTATGGGAAAGACTGACTTCCTATATAAGAGTAATGCAACGCTACGCTTATATCTCGACTCTAAGAAATACCCATATACATACATGGAGACCGAGGGTGGACACATCTGGCGTAACTGGCGCATTTATCTTACTGAATATGTACAGTTGCTCTTTCGTTAATAGAGCTTTGGTTTGAGCTCATCTGGTGAGCTGTTGGTAAACATGTTCACTTTCGGTGCTTCTTGCTCAAATAGTTCTCTTACCCTTTCTGGCTGGAGCTCAAGGGTAGGCTGAAACGTTGCAGAGCTCATATAGCGGAGTATGGAATAGCGCAGTTGTCTTGCTACAGCTCTGTGCGTAAGGTCATTACTGATGTCTATAGTGGTCATCAGCAACTTTCCTTTCAGTATTTTTGCTTCAATGAGCATTCCCAGCTTTCTGGAAATATGCCAGGTGTCTATCGGTTGTACCACAGGCTGATAGTCTTTTGGGAATCCGGAAAGATTCATTACTTGTGTCTTGTTGGTAAGCTCCCACCAATTGAGGTTCTGCCAGTCATCGGTAGGGAAGTCGCAGAATACAGGGTGTGTGTTCTGGATGTATAAACCTGTTGTGTGTGGCGGACGCATCTTAAACCAGCTGGTGTTCCAGAAAACCGGTAAGAATGTGTGGACAACGTCATTGCCATATCGTATCTTGCCCGCAGCAGTGATTAGAACTTTTCCACCTTGCTCCAAGACTGACAGAGCCTTGCTGTCCAGTGTGTCACAGATGTATATGTCTGAGGTGTCAGGCATAGTGAGCTGTGAAGGATAAATCCACATATCGTAGTGGTTGCTGGATGTTCCGGCATGGATAATGAGTGTCGCTTGTATGGGATTTCTCAGTTTTCCAGGTACGAAGTTGATGGTGTCCCCTACATGGCATGTGCCGGCTGTTAGTGTATCCTTGCCTGTCATTATCTCATAGGTGAGTATAGTGATTGGCTCTTGTGTGGTATCATATAGCGCAGTGCCTATATGTAGTGTGTCAAGGTCTGTGTATACGAAACGTGGCAGACGGGCTAAGGGCACTCTCTCTGAGCAGAACTCTCTCCATTCCTTTGGTGTGCAATATCCTTTTTCACGCCAGTGTACGTTGAGGGTGCCGACAAGGGCGGTACCTTGTCCACTGTAGTCGTTGAGACTCAGTAACTGGAATCCCGCATAGTCTTTTGTTCGCAGGTTGCGCTCAATGTCATACTTGTATGCCAGTGTCTGTAGCTTGCCGCTGGCATGAAGAAACTTCTCTGCCATGTCAGACATTCCATTGTCAGCCAGTAAGTCACGGAAAATCTCCAGATTGCCAGGTTGGTAGACGCCAGTAAATAATGGAATCTCCTTGAAGTCAGGAAAGGCACACCATTGTCCCACTTCATGGCTAATGCACGGCTGGATGTTCACAGGCTGTTGTTCCGTAGGTTTGAAGTTGCGGGGATAAATCATCTTGTCTGCAAAGTCATCGGTGCTCTGAGGGGCTTTGTCATCCCATTCCAGTCCACGGGCACCGCCTTTTACATGGTATTCTGAGCCGATATCCCATGCCCATCCTCCTCCGACACTGGCGGTGCTGTAGATTCGTGAGGAGTCATAAGTATGCATCTCTTGTACAAACTCCTGACCCCATCTCACCCAGTCTCCGGCTGGCTCGTTTCCGGCAGCCAGCATCAAGAGAGAGGGATGATGTCCGTAACGGTAAATGATACGTTTGCATTCTTCTGTCAGATAGGTGTCTATCGGCATGCCCTTGCGGAGCTTTATGCCATGGTTCGGCCATGATGGTCCCTCAGGCTGTAAGTAGAATCCTACCTGGTCGGCAGCGGTGAAGGCTGCGTCTGGAGGACAATAGCTGTGAAAACGCATGTGGTTCAAACCATATTCCTTGCACTTTCTGAAAATGCGGAGCCACGACTCCACATCTGTGGGGGGATAGCCTGTCTCTGGGAAACAGCAGTTACCTACTGTCCCGCGTAGTTTTAGTACTTGCCCGTTAAGGTAAATGTTACGGTCGTTACCGGCTTTTATCTCTCTCATGCCAAAGGTCACGGGAATGGTGTCACCGTTGTACGCCACGGGAACGGTGTATAGATAAGGATCCCGTTCGCTCCAAAGACGCAGCGGTTGTGGAAGAGAAATATGGATGATGGTATCGTTGATGAGGATATCTGCCGATGCGGTGGATATATGTGGGATGACATTCAGACGGTTGACTGGTGGTGAGGCGATAAGGGCTATTTTTCCGGCAATACCGTTCCAGTCGCCTTGTGTCTGGTCTGTCACACTATGGGAGTCTGGACCAACGCATACGTTCTCTATGCCATTATATACCTGGATCGTGATGTCGTTCTTCTTGCCGAAACGTACCCAAGGCGTAATGTCATATTGGTGTGGCACGCTCAGTGATGTCTGGTGACCGGCTTTCTTCCCGTTTACATAGATAGTCGTCTCTATATGTGGACGTTCCAAAAACAGGGTAACCTGACGATTTCTCCACTCACGTGGTATTGTCACGCTCTTTCTGTACCATGCGTTTCCTACATAGTGGCGACGGGGAGTAAGGAAGAAAGGTACTTTCAGCCTGCCAGTCATGCGATAGCGTTCCATTGCCGGGTTATGATAATATGAGGAGTCATAGATTGAGCATATCCATTGGGTATTGGCAGAGGTCTCATCGCCTTTGTCGTTGGTAAGCATGGAGCCTGGTAGGATAATTGTGTCAATGAACTTGTGGGGCAGCACACCGTCATGGGTTCTGTCAATGGCAAACGACCACCGCCCTTCGAGGGCGATGGTCTGTTGTCCACTCATCCATGTATTCTGTGCTGTTGCTGTTACGGTAGTAATAATACTGCCAAGCGTCAGGAGAATTTGTCGGATCGTTACCATAGTTGCGTCTTAATTAACGGTGTCCGAAATGTCCGCTACCGGTATTGGTGTTTGGACGGTTTCCGTTGTTGTTTCCCGGACGGTTGCTATTACTGTTCGTGTTGTAGCCGTTGTTATTCGTACGGTTGCCGTTGCCGAAAGTACGGTTGGTACGGTCAGTATTGCCATTGCCGGTGGGGTTATAATTGCCGTTATTGTTGCTTCTGCGCCAGTTTATGTCATTATTATGTCTGTTGTTACCAGGATTTCCCTTTACAATCCAGTTGCTTGGTCTGCTCGTTGGCTTAGTGATGTTGCGTCCGGCATAGAAATGGGAATCCCTGTGGTTGTTGCCTCCTCTGTAGCTTACGTATACCTTTGGACGGGCCTTGTAGAATATGGTACGGTCAGCGTAGCGGGTGTAAACATTCATTACCCATGTGTTGTAACGCCATGATACCGGAGTATAGAAGTAGCTCAGAGTGATGTATCTCTCATACTGCCATGATGTGAGTACATACCTTAAGTCGGTGTCGCGGCGGTTCCACCATATACCTCTTATGTCAGTGCTGCCGTTGAGTGAGAGCAGGTAGTCAAGGTTGATTTCATAGACTGCCTCATACTGAGCTTCTGTGAGTCCCAGCTCGTATGCCATCTTGTCACTGAGGAACAAAGCCTCGTCTCTTGCCTGTGTGTATGGCATTGCCTGTGCGGAGATAGTTATCACCATCATCATCGCGATCATCATCATCTTCTTCATATCCGTAAAATTTAAAATGTTCTACTTCTTGTTATTTATCACAGTGCAAAGATAAAGATTTTTTACCCCATAACCAAAGGAACATACCTAAAAAAGAAGGGAGATTTCCCTAAACCTGTATGGAAATCCCCTAACATACATAATTGTACATTATATAATAATATACATGCTACAAAATGCAAGCTATTCAGTAGCAGAAAGATGCTACGGTTTATGTTAAATAATAGAATAATCAATAATGCACCAATTTAATCTTATTATTTTTGTGGATAGTCAATAAATTCGTGATGTTTAATACTTATATTAAAATTACTATGGAAAGAAAATTTAAATCTAAAAGTGTTCTCAAATGTCATTTGGGAGCTTCCCAGAATGTGTATCGGTTATTATTTACATGTATCTGTTATGTTCTCGCAATGGGGCTTGTGTCATGCGAAAAGGGTATGTTGGATGTTGATGGAGGAAGTGCCACAGACGAGCATGATGGAGGCACAAATGTTGTTCTTAGTATTGCCAGCATAGAACAGATACCATTCATGGAATATGAGGCAACTCGGGCTGCGCAAGAGATGAGCTTCTTATGTTCCAGGATAAGCTTCGTTGTCTTTCAAGGTGACAATAAGGTGAAGACAGTGACACAAAGTGTAGATGAACCAGGCTTCGGCAAGGTCTCGCTAAGCCTTGCCGAAGGCACGTATTCTCTTGTGGTGATAGCCCATAGCTGCTCTGGTAACGCCACGGTGAGTACTCCTCAACTTATTACTTTCCCAAATAATCGTGTCAGCGATACCTTTTATATTTGTCAGGACATAAACGTGGGGGCTGAAGAGAAGTCATACGACCTTCAGTTGCGGCGCTCTGTTGCTATGTTCCGACTGGTTGTCAACGATGGCGTTCCTGCTGATGTCGCCCAAATTAAGTTCTATTATACAGGCGGCAGCAGCACATTCGATGCCACGACAGGGCGAGGTTGCAAGAACTCACGCCAGACTGTGGTCCTGGATGCTTCACCAGACCTTGATTCGTACGATGTCTATACATTCCCTCATGAGGAGACTGATGAGTTGAAGATTACCGTAACGGCGCTCGATAGGGCTGGCAATACAGTCGTGGAGAGAGTCTTTGAGGATGTGCCGGTCCGTCGTAATATGATTACTAAATATGTGGGTGACTTTTTCCATGATGGCGGAAACGCTGGAGCAGGACAGTCAATACAACTCTTCGGAGACGTGGAATGGCAGGAACAGCTTTTCCCGTATTAAGTTTATTACAAACCTAATGTAATTGAGAATAAATTTCTCAACTTCTATTAATCTGTTTGTTTTGCCTTTTTCTCCAGACGAAATGGTATATCCGGAAAAATGGCTCTGAGATACTTTCGCTGGGGAAATAGGTAACCATTCGAATGTCGCGGAATATGCGCTGAAGATTACGCTTGACAGGTGATGAGTAGACTCCGCTGAGAGTTCTGTGATCGTGCTTCCCAAAGTTGCCTCCTTGGATAATCTCTTTGAGAAGGAGTTCTCCTCTTCGCTTGTCTGGCTTACAGATAAGCAGCTCATTACTCATACCAAGGACTTCCGTGAGTAGCCACATGACAGCTCCGGCTATAGGCTGTAGTCCAAGGTGGTGTATGTCATGCCGTAAGGTGTCCGTATCGGCTGGTTGTGACTGCAACAGGTAATAGTAGTCTATGATTTGTCGGAGTCCGATACCCTCATGCAGGATATGGTTATAGATGTGGGAGAGTTGGAAGATAACATTGAACTCCCAAGTGGGGACATGATAGGTATGAGTCGCATTGTAGTTGGCAAAACACTCGGAAGCCTTGGCGGAGAACCACCGTTGCAGACGCCGGTTGTTTATAGGGTTGTTAAGCCATGATGGACGATAGTGAACCTCAACCTCAGTACCTCTGACCTTACGGAATTCTATGTGGTGATAGCAAATCTTTGCGTCTGGTACTATGCTACGGCAGTATTTGATGACAGGAATGACAATATTGTCGTGAGTGTTATTTGTCGCACTTACGTTGACAGGGGTAAGCCAGATGTCGATGTCACCAGGTGTGCGCATGTCTGGGCTGGGATACATGGCAGCATTGCCTTGTCCCTTGAGTATGCAGCTATGGAACCCCTCTTTCAGGAAGTTGTCGCTTACAAGCTTTACGGTGCCTTCCATGGCCTTGTTCTTACGCTGTAAACCTTGTGCGGCAGCCATCCACTCCATGACGTCATCATCCGTAGGCTTGTTAAATAGTCCTTTAGCATCTATGGACGGCAGACTCCCGTCTGTGGCGGGAGTCTGATTAGACATTGTTTTATCAGTCTGCCGCCTCAACGGCAGACTGAGGATTTTTTTTGCGAAGACTCCTATAATCGACTGCTTTTTTGCAAAGCCGTATAGCTGGTGCCAGTTTATCTGTGCGACACAGTCGGGCAGAGTCCCGCCACAGACGACAGAGTCTGCGTCATCGTGCAGGCAATAGCGCAGGAATTCGAGATATCGGGTTATTACAGTGTTACTGTTCATTGTTCGTTTCTTATTATGCCTCATCATCGAACTTAAGTGTCAGCTGACAGACTCCCCGTCCGCGGCGGGAGTCTGATAAAACAGCCGCGGCACGCTTCTGCTGTGCCTTTGAGACAAGCAACGGGCGGAGTCTCTCTGGATGTAGCTCGTTGATGCCGATGATAGGTTGCGAGAACGTTGATGTGAGTTCTCCGCAGGTGATGAAATATTTTGCTTTCTTCATTACCACTCCCATCTTTTTTAGATGATAGGAGGTGACACGGTTGTAACGTCGGGAATTGATGATGAGCCATGCGGATTTGGTACCAATTCCCGGAACACGTAGGATATGCTCATAGGCGGCAGAGTTGATGTCTACGGGGAAGAACTCAGGATGACGAAGTGCCCAGGAGAGCTTCGGGTCAATCTCTAAGTCCAGGTTGGCATGGCTGTCGTCAACAATCTCGTCAACGTTGAAGTGGTAGAAACGCAAGAGCCAGTCTGCCTGGTACAGACGGTTCTCGCGCACCAATGGAGGCTGCTTCAGTACGGGCAGCCGCGGGTCATAGGTGTTTACGCTGATGTAGCCTGAGTAGTATACGCGTCGCATGGTAGGCTGTCTGTATAGAGCCGATGACATGGTAAGGATGTCACGGTCGGTCTCCTTGGTGGCACCTACAATCATCTGTGTGCTCTGTCCGGCCGGCACAAAGCGTGGGGTGTGACGGAAACGTCGTCGGTCTTCTTTGTTCTCCAACACTCCCTGCTGAATGATTCTCATAGGCTTGAACACGCTTGCATGGTCTTTCTCTGGTGCCAACAGCTTTAGCGAGTCTTCCTTGGGAATCTCGATGTTCACACTCATACGGTCGGCATAGCGTCCGGCCTCTGTCGTGAGCTCATGGCTGGCACCCGGAATGGCTTTCAGATGTATGTAGCCGTTGAAATGGTGTATTGTGCGCAGGTCGCGTACGATGGCTGTCAGCCTCTCCATAGTGTAGTCGGGGTTGCGTACCACTCCGCTGCTGAGAAATAATCCCTCAATATAGTTGCGACGGTAGAACTCCATGGTAATCTCCTCAAGCTCACTTACCGACAGAGTGGCGCGAGGTATGTCGTTCGACCGTCTGTTAATGCAATAGGCACAGTTGTACTTGCAGTGGTTTGTCAGCATTACCTTTAACAAAGAAATGCAACGACCGTCATCGGCAAAGCTATGGCAGATTCCCACACCACCTACAGTGTTGCCCACCATACCCTGCTTACCGCTGCGCACAGTACCGCTCGACGAGCATGACACATCATACTTCGCCGACTCTGCAAGCACGCGCAGCTTTTCCATCGTCTTCTCTGTCAGCATACAATCTACAAAGATATCTAAAAACAAATGAACAGCAAATGTATTTGAGTTTTTCTTTAACTTCTTTAACTTCTTTGGCTTCTTAATTAAACCACTTCTTAGTATCTTTGTGCTCGAAATGACAACGCTTAGCATTTTGGATATCGTAGAAGACACGATGGTTGACGGTCCAGGGTTCCGCACCGCCATCTATTGCGCAGGTTGTCATCATGCTTGTCATGGTTGCCATAACCCGCAGTCTTGGGATATAAATAACGGCCATGAGATGTCAGTGGGGGAGATAATGAAAATCATCGAGGCCGATCCGTATGCTGATGTCACATTCACCGGAGGTGATCCGATGTATCAGGCTGAGGGGTTCACTGAGCTTGCGCAGACTATCCGTGCGCGGACAGATAAGACAATATGGTGTTTCACAGGTTTCTTGTATGAGAATATAATGCGTCTTCCGACACAAAGGAAGCTGCTCGAACAGCTTGATGTCCTTGTCGATGGTCCGTTTGTGGAGGCATTGAAAGACGAGGACTTACTTTTCCGGGGGAGCTCCAACCAGCGGCTTATAGATGTGCCGGCATCGTTAGAGTCAGGTAAGGTAGTGCTTTATAATCTCGAGAGTATGAATATTGTTGGTATTTCCTCCGGAATAACGCAATGGTGATGTATATATAATAAGTAATAATTTAAGATATATGGTGGATTACGATTTGAGAGAAATCATGAAGAAGGTCAATTGGAAGCATTTCCTCTTGTATTTCTTTGTTATAGCTGCAATATACTATCTGACAAAGTCCTTCTGGATGTCACTCGGTATAATACTCCTGCTGTTTGTCGTTGATAATTTCCTAAAGGAATACGATAAAAAGCGGGCTAAGAGAAAAGATGAAAAATCCTGATGTGGAGTTATGGTAATGACAACGCCAGGGTGTTTTGAAGGAAAACGGATATGGAACAATTGAGAAAACTATATAGACAATGGTGTGGTGAGGAGCCCGCCGGCATGGAGAAACTGCCGGGGGCAGGCAGCAACCGTGAGTATTATCGGTTGGAAGACCACCAGGGGAACACGGTCGTGGGGGTTGTCGGCACAAGCCGTGACGAGAACCATGCCTTTGTATACCTTACACGCCATTTCACAAAACGACAGTTACCAGTACCGCAGATATTGGCGGTGAGTGATGATGAGCTTCGTTACCTGCAGACAGACCTCGGCGCACTGTCGCTCTTTGATGCAGTCAAGGGCGGACGCGAGGCGGGAGGCAGGTATACCGTCAAGGAACAGGATTTGCTGCGCCGTACCATCCGTGAGTTGCCTAATATACAGATAAGGGGTGCCCGTGAACTTGAATGGGAGAACTGCTATCCTCAGCCGGAATTCAATGAGGACAGCGTATTGTTTGACCTCAACTATTTCAAATACTGTTTTCTCAAGGCTACAGAACTCGACTTCCATGAGCTGAAGCTGGAGGCTAACTTCCGCCTGTTTGCCAAAGACCTTACGTCAGAGAAATACGACAGCTTCCTTTATCGTGACTTCCAAGCTCGTAATGTGATGCTGGCGGCATCGCCAGACAATAGTGGGCTGTCACCATATTTTATAGATTATCAAGGTGGACGTAAAGGACCGTTCTACTATGACCTCGCTTCTTTTCTGTGGCAGGCCTCTGCACATTATTCCAATAAGCTGCGTCGTGAACTGATTTATGAGTATTACGGTGCCTTGGGACAATATACTGAGGTTCCGTCCAAACGCCATTTCGTTGAGCGTCTCAGCTCGTTTGTGCTCTTCCGAACCCTCCAAGTGTTAGGTGCCTATGGCTTCAGGGGCTATTTCGAGCGTAAGAGACATTTCATTGAGTCGATACCTCCAGCCATTCAGAATCTTAGGGAACTGTTGGAGCAAGGCGATTTCCCGTATCCTTATATGATGGATGTGCTGCGACAATTGACAGAGCTTCCGCAGTTCGCGCGCATAGAACAGCCGGCTGTAAACCGTGCTGACGGCTATAGAACCACTGATAACAACCCATATACCGCCCATCCGAAGGACGGTCCTGCTACATTCTCCAAATACGATGGCAAAGGTCCGCTCGTGGTAAAGGTGTTCAGCTTCTCTTATCGTAAGGGAATCCCTGAGGATGAGAGTGGTAACGGTGGAGGGTATGTGTTCGATTGCCGTAGCACGCACAATCCAGGACGATATGAGCCGTACAAGCAACTTACGGGACTTGATGAGCCGGTAATACGGTTCCTTGAGGATGATGGTGAGATTCTCACTTTCCTTGACAGCGTCTATAAGTTGGCAGACGCTCATGTGCAACGTTATATCCAACGGGGTTTCACGTCGCTTATGTTCTCCTTCGGATGCACAGGCGGACAACACCGAAGTGTATATTCCGCACAGCATCTCGCTGAGCATATCCATGATAAGTTCGGTGTTGAGGTGCACATCTGCCACCGTGAGCAGAATATCAGGCAGACACTCGCTTGATGACGGCTACGTAGATGAGTAGTATGACGTTCATCATCAGTGCATAGATGATGGCGGGAATGGCTATCACCTCATTGTTGAACACAAAGGGACTGCATGCCACAGAGATGGCTTGGGCTGCATTCTGCATGCCGATCTCTATGATGATGGTACGTTGCTCCTTGCCTTTCAACCGGGCTAACCACGACAGTGCTGCACCGCCTCCCATGGTCAGCAGGATGAGCAGTGTCATGCAGAGCCCCAACTCGGGAAACTCCCTGACGATAGTCTCACGGTGCTGCACGAAGAAGGTGCCGGCCAGCAGCACCAGCAGTGGGAAGGCCAGCCGCTTCAGCACGTTATGCATGCGTATGGCGAGCCGTTCACGGTAGACGGCAATGAGCAGACCGCAGATGATGGGCACGGCCATCAGTACCAGATTCTGTACCAGCAGGTTGCCAACCGGAAACTGAAAATCGGAACCTGCTCCGATGCTTTGGGCTACGACGTTGATAATGGCTGGACCAGTAAACAAGGTGATGACGCTGCTGCAAGCTGTCAGTGATACCGACAGTGCCACGTCGCCTCCTGCCAGCATGGAGAACACATTGCTGGAGCTGCCACCTGGGCTGCAGGCTATCAGCATGACGCCTAAGAAAAACATGGCGTTTAGTCCGAAGGCACCGGCCAGACACCATCCGATGGCGGGCAGCAGAATAATTTGTCCAGCCAGTCCTGTCAGGACGGCTTGCGGGCGCTCGATAAACAGCTTGAAGTCGGCGGGCTTTAAGGCCAGTCCCAAGTCGAACATCAGCAATGTCAGTACAGGCAATACGATAAAAATAGTATTCATAATCAGAAGTGTAGTTGTTTGTTTTCTTTTGTCGGACGGACAGCGTCTCGCACATGCTTTCTGTGTGCAAAGTTACGATTAAGTGCGACCAAAACCAAATGTTAATCGATATTTTTCTTCTTCGTTTCTTTTTTTCTTTGTATCTTTGCAACCATGAAGCAGGCAATGATATTCGCGGCAGGGCTGGGGACAAGGTTGAAACCCCTTACCGACACTATGCCAAAGGCATTGGTGAGGGTAGGAGGCGAGCCGCTGCTTAAACATGTGATATTGCGCTTGAAAGATGCCGGATATACTCGTGTCGTAGTCAATGTACATCATTTCTCGGAGCAAATCATACGTTATCTGAGAGAGAACAATAACTTTGATATTGACATTCGTGTCTCTGACGAGTCGGAACAGCTGTTAGAGACGGGTGGGGGAATAAAGAAAGCAATACCGCTTTTCTCTGAGGATTCACCTGTGCTTATTCATAACGTGGACATTCTCGACAATGTCAACTACGAATGGTTCTCGCGGCAGCACCTCGACAACGAGGATGCCGTGCTGTTAGTAAGCCGCAGGCAGACAAAACGTTACCTGCTATTCGACAATGCCATGCGCCTGATGGGGTGGGTGAACACCGGTACGGGCGAGCTGCGTAGTCCGTATGAGTGGATAAAGAATCCCGACAGTGCGGAGCTTGATACACAGAACGGGCTCCTGCATGTGCGACGGGGCTCCTCCGACATTGATCTCAATATGTTTGCCTTCTCCGGCATACATTCGTTCTCGCCACGACTGTTCCACTTGATGGATCGTTTCCCCGACCGTTTCCCCGTCATGGATTTCTATCTGCAGACTTGTCATCGTACTCATATATATGGTTGTGTGAAAGATGACTTGCGTGTTCTCGACGTCGGCAAGCTTGACTCTCTCGATAAGGCTGAGGAGATGCTTAAGGAATTGAATAAGTAAATGAACAGATAATAAATATAAACTCAATTTATCGCCATGCAAAAAATAATCATTTTAGATTTCGGCTCACAGACGACACAACTTATCGGACGACGTGTGCGTGAGTTGGATACGTTTTGTGAGATTCTGCCATACAACAAGTTTCCAGTTGGTGACGACTCAGTGATTGGTGTCATACTTAGCGGCTCGCCATTCTCCGTACATGACCCTGAGGCTTTTCAGGTTGACCTGAGCCAGTTTGTTGGGAAAGTTCCTGTGCTCGGCATCTGCTATGGCTCACAATATATATCGCATGTCAATGGTGGGAAAGTTGAGAGAACCAATACTCGGGAGTATGGACGGGCTCATCTGCAAACCGTTGATACACAGAATCCTCTCTTTAAAGGGTTCGAGCAACACTCACAGGTGTGGATGAGTCATGGCGATACTATTACATCCATCCCTGAGGGCTATGAGTGCATAGCCTCAACAAAGGATGTGAAATATGCAGCCTTTGCACTCAACACCCGACACTCAGCACCAGGTAAAGGAGTATGGGCGGTACAGTTCCATCCGGAGGTGTTCCATACAGTGCAAGGGTCCTTGCTACTGAGGAATTTCGTCGTTGACATCTGTGGCTCAAGACAAGACTGGAGCGCGGCATCGTTTGTCGATACCACCGTTGCTGAACTGAAAGAGCAGATTGGCGATGACCGTGTCATCCTCGGACTCTCTGGAGGTGTCGATTCCAGCGTTGCTGCCGTGTTGCTCAACCATGCCATTGGCGACCACCTTACTTGTATCTTTGTCGACCATGGCATGCTTCGCAAGAACGAGTTCTCTCAAGTGATGGAGGATTACAAGGTTCTGGGACTCAACGTCATTGGTGTGGATGCCAGTGAGAAGTTCTTTGCCGACCTGGCTGGTGTCACCGACCCTGAGCAGAAACGTAAGATTATAGGACGTGACTTCGTGGAGGTCTTCAATGCTGAGGCTAAAAAGATTACTGATGCCAGATGGCTGGCACAGGGTACGATATATCCTGACAGGATAGAGTCGCTCAACATCACGGGAAAGGTCATCAAGAGCCACCATAACGTGGGTGGACTGCCAAAGGAGATGAACCTGCAGCTATGTGAACCGCTGAAGTGGCTCTTCAAGGACGAGGTGCGCCGTGTGGGCCGCCAGTTGGGTATGCCCGAGCACCTCATCACCCGTCACCCCTTCCCAGGTCCCGGACTTGCCGTCCGCATCCTCGGTGACATCACCCCCGAGAAAGTCCGCATCCTACAGGATGCCGATGACATCTATATCCGTGGCTTGCGTGACTATAAGGTAAGACTCAGTGGCGAGGAGGCTCGCAAGGTCCTTGCGGCAGGAGTACCGGCAGACATGAAAGACGGCACGATAGAAGTCTCGCTCTACGACCAAGTGTGGCAAGCCGGTGCCATCCTGCTCTCCACCGTTCGCAGCGTAGGCGTCATGGGCGACGAGCGCACCTATGACCATGTGATCGCTCTCCGCGCTGTGGATA
>CAJOPT010000017.1 GCA_905236455.1 uncultured Prevotella sp.
AATCCTCTTGCTTACGCTTCCGTCTGCCTTGCGGATGATACCTATTCCCTTGTATCCACGCCCTGTGATTTGACCATCGGGAGAATAGCATTCCTCAGCAAGTGCGTCGGCGCAATCTATATTCCTGACAGCAGTAGTCTCTATAGGCACGATCTCCTTGAAGTCACACCAGCAAGGTGTCGATGACTTGTACAGCTCCAACAGTTCCGCAGGAACATGCAGCGTCGCCTCTTTATAGAAGTAGTCGCCGAAAGGGAGTATGGAATTGGTGGGAAGTGTCTCGGAATAGGAATACACATCTTTCAAGTTATTACAGCTGAAGACGAATCCATGCTCAACCTCCAAGACACTGGCAGGTATCGTCAGCTCATACAAGTTCTGCAGAGCGGAAAACGCACTAATTCTGATATTGGTAACACTCTCCGGTATCCTCGTAATTGTCGTGGCTGTGAAAAGCCTGTTGGATGCGGTCTCAATGATGCCGTTGCAATTGTCGCGGGAGTCGTATACGGGATTGCCCTCATCCACAGTGACCTGCACTAAGTTTTCCGTCGCCTCCAGAATAGAGCCTCCCAAGTATGTCACGCCGGCAGGGATATGCAGTGTGCGAAGACTATGGCAGCCAGCTAAAGCGTTAGCGTATATCTTCGTAAGGCTTTCAGGAAGGTTGATGGACTCCAGCTCATAGCAATACTTAAACGCCGCCACGCCGATGCTTTTCACGCCTTCGGGTATATTGACAGCTTTCAGGTGCTCGCAGGACTGGAATGCTTCCCGCTCAATTGTCTCAAGACTCTCCGGGAGGGTGATGGAGGTTATTCCCGTACAGCCGTCGAAGGCGTTATCGCTAATGACGCGTATCGTCTCAGGAAGGGTTATGGAGGTCAGCCCGGTACATGACTCAAAGGCATCTTTCCCGATCTCTGTCACGGTATATGTCTCACCGTCATACTCAATGGTCTTAGGGACGACAATATCACCTGTATATTCAGGCGTAGGCAATTTGAGGTTGGTTTTGTTGTTAGGGTATTTCCCAGTGACTGCCGCCTCCATGTTGTCTTTGTCCAGATTATAATAAAAACCGTCTATGTTGACGTCGTAGGCTTGAACGACGGTTGCCGTCAATACCATCAGGAGCATGAATAATATTTTTTTCATATACAATAACTTTTATATGTTAATACTTAATAACCGCCGCAATATTAAGACTTTTATTTCATTCCCGCAAGCTTTTTGCCGAAAAATAGTTCACACTTTGGAAATGAGGGAAAATCCCACTTGTAAAATCCGCTGTATTAGTGCGATTAAATCATGAGATTTCCCCTTTTGCTGTCTTAGGCAACTAACTTTTTATATATGTCTTAGTTGAGACCAACTCATTGTTTTGCAACAAGTGTATTAATATGATACCTTGATAGGACGATGGTATTGGCACTGAACCACTTGAGCTGCCTGTCGGGAAGACATATTCAATAGTGTCTATATTCGTATCCGTGACAAAATATAACCGCGCTACGGTTGGGTCAACCACGGGGTCTGCCAAGGTAATTGTCATCTCAGAGGTTGACGGATAGTAGATGGCTCTCAATATACGGTTGGGAGAAATCTGGGTACTGTCAGATTCTGACACCCATTCTATCTGATAGGTTCTTCCCCCGATTATTTCACCAGTAGCCTCGTCTCTTTGAACAAGGTCAAACACATAGTTTTGGGTAGAATCCACATCATTTGTCAGGAATTCAAGACCGACTTTTATACTGTCGCTTGTGTAAGGACTTAACACAATATTACTTATCCTGCTACTGTCTGTAACCAAGAACAGCTTCCTGTTATTCTCAAAGCTTTGGACTATTCCTTCTCCACTTTCACCGCCATTGTGCCAGGAAGTATAAAGGCTGTCGCCAAGCTCAACGGAAATCTTGGCCTTTGTAAAGTCAAAGTCTTCATCTGAATCCAAATGTAACTCCATGGAACGGACACTGAACGTATCCCTGTCTGCACAAAGGAGACACTCTTTTGGAATTACCGTGTAATTATCATTTTTCTTTTTGATTTTTATTAACGACTTGCTCTTTTGGGCGATATTCTTCTTTTTTGCCACAGTTATAATATCTTTGCTGTTGTGCGGAAGGAGGGTGCTGTCTTCATATTCGACATCATTAACCATTGCAAGAATGGAGAGTTCATAGTACTCACCGTTATTGAGTTTATTCGAAATAACTGGAGGAATTGTAAAACTGACTTGCACCAGTGTGCTGTCACCTGCGGGAATATTGCCGTCTAAAGGTATCGGTGTAAGGAATCCACCTGTTGCATCACTTAACGAATAGATCTGATCTCTGGTAATGTTAAGGTTGGAGGCAGCCCAATATACATGAAGATACTTGTTTCTTGTAGTATAGGCTTTCGTGCCTCTGTTATGTATGCGTACATAAACAAATGCCGGCACATCGGAAGGGTGCGACACCAGTTCCTGATGTGTTTGAAACACGTATCCGTCATCATTATTTCTAAGAAATATATCAGGACTGTTCCAATATTTAGCAAGGCGGGTATCAAATTTATTATACGGTTCAACGCCTGTGTCATCCTTTGCGTCACGGATATACAGGTCAACACCCTCCGGGATATAGTCAAAAGCGAGGTCATCACCGGTTGACGCCACCTCGGAGCTGTATTGAGGAGTCTCATCACGAGTGTCATGTGACTGAGCATAGCTGAATGCCTCTCGCATGGTAGTAAAGCCGTTACAGTTCAAGTCACCGGCAACAGCTACCGAGTCCGGTGTCATTCCGTTCATCGCACACGTCCAGTGATAGACGAACTCATCGTAAGGAATGCTGTCACATGCCCAGGAGGGTTCATCATCCGCACATGCGGTCATTATAACGCGGCCAGGTCCCTCAAGATTATCCACAAATCCTCCAGAGAAGCATTGTCCGAGTACCACGCTTATAGAGCCGGCATTTATGTCATCAAGCATATCCGCAAGTGCGGTGTCATACAGTCTCTGATAGCCCCACAAACAAATATATGATGCCCCGGCATTGTTGCTATATCCTCCGTGATCCATAACAAAGACAAACAGATGGTCATCCTCTGTCAGGGTAGAGGCAAGAGAGTTAAAAACCGCGCTGACATTTGCCAAAGTGGCGGAATACTGGATATCATCAGTCCCGTCAAAATCCAAGTCCAATGGCTGCGAGACATATCCGCTCCAGTCTGCCTTTAGCATGTCTGAGCCAGTGTCCGTACCGTCAGACATCAGAAGGGAAATATTGCTTTTTGGCACAAGGTATTTATTGACCAATGTCTGGTAAATGAACGAGCAGTCATTCCAATAACGCTCGTAATTTGCGGCGGGGCTGACTCCTCCGCTTATGATTACGGCATAGGTATGCTGGGCGGCACTTAAGCCATTTGTTCCTATTTGTGATGGAATCGAGACAGGAACATGTGGTTTCATGTTGGCTTTGTCGCTGTACAAGTTCCGCCCGCGCAACAGTACATAGGAATAGCCTGTAGGTGGCAGAGTTAAAGGTGTTCGCTCAAATACAATAGCATCCTTGATAAGCGTTTTTCCAACTTCATACATAGAACAGGAATGACACCACCCTTTTTGAGGTTCCTCGTCCACAAAGATGAACCAAGAATCCTGAGAGCCACCATTCTGTGTCTCTGCACTATACAGATAAATGGAGTCTGTCGCTATTCCCCGTGACGCACAGTCATTAAGAACGGTATACATAGCCTTTTTTAAATTTACAATTGTATCAAATATACCGCCAGGCAGTTGTCCAAATGATGGTATGCAAAACAGAATTCCAACTAATAAAAGAAAAACATTCTGCATTTGTTTCTGATGTTTCATAATAATTACCTTTTTTAGCGATGATTTTATAATTCAATCTCTCCCTCGAAGATAAAGGTGTCTGTCTCTAACTTCAGGATATACGTGCCTGAGAGTGATGATGGAAGCACGACGGTACTTACAGAACTGGGCACACTGGTCTGATAAACCTCGGTTTCATCGGTATCCTCCACTACCAGAGTATAGTCTGCATGACTGCTTACTATATATAAGGTATAGCCATCAAGGTAAACCTCCGGTGGCTGTACCGGGGACTTGGGGTAATTTGGTCCAGGATACGTCGGGTCTATTATCGGAGAAATCATGCATGCAGTCAGATAAATCCTCTCTCCATGAGGAATAAAATCTTGTGCGGAAACATAAATATATGCCCCACATGCGAATAGCAACGTTAAAATAATCTTTTTCATTTCATATTTGTATTTTGTACGGCACAAAATTACAATATAAAAGTAAAACACACCAAACAAAATAGTTTGCAAAAGTTTGCAAAATGAAACGGGTTTTATATTCTAAACAGGTGTTTACTCAGATTTTATATAAATAATCACAGAATTCATCGGTAGAGCATTCATAACCTAAAATCTTCTTTGCCATACGTCTTCTCTGGGAGCTGACAGAGGCAACCTTATAAAAAGTCAGTGCGGCTATTTCTGACGGCTTGAAGTGAAGACGGAACAAAATGCAGGTATCGTATTCCTCCGTCTTCAAAGAGTGCCCGACAACCAGTCTCGCATAAAATTCCGGATATTCCCGATTAATCATCTCACGCAAGTCATGCCATTCCTTGGCGGTTATCTTTAATGAGGGGTTGTCAATGCTGTCACGGAATCTCCTGTATACAGATGTCTCAGTTAGCCTCCTGTCTAATTTCACCCTGCTTATGCGTCCCAGCTTCTTTGACTGCTCAGAAATCTTCTTTTTCAACAATTCGACCTCCTCCTGTTTCTTCGCAATATTGGAAGTATATTCTGATTCCTTTTGACCCATCAAAGACAACAGCTCCCTCTTTGCATAGTCATGGCAGGAGATTACATATTCAAGCTCTTTCTTTACATTTTCATACCTTCTTTCTTTTTCTTTCTTATAGAAAAGAACTGTCGCATACATTAAGGCAATCGCGACAACAAAGCAAAGCAATATGAACATGCTCAGCTTTTCAGAATGCTCAGCTTTCAACTCCATCTCGTCCGCAATCGCTCTGCTTCTGTCATAGTTGTACATAGCCTGCATGCGTTCCAATGTGGAAGAGGTGTTTTCAAGGAAAATACTGTCATTGTAATCTGCACTTAGTTCGGCATATTTTGCCAAGGAGTCCTTGTCTCCACATACGCTATAGACTTTACGCAATCCCTCATAAGCCGCATGGATATCATTAAATCCGCTGCCTGTTCTCTGCAATTTACGAAAATAATGTTCTGCACTGTCCAGATGGTTTGTCCCTATATAATAAATACCCTTGAAATAATAGTATAGCTCCTTACCCTTGACAATGTCGCCTTTGTCCCAAAAACCAGACTTCTGTTCGTAAATCTCCATGTCTTTTCCTGCGTCTTCAAACTTCCCCTGCGACAGCTCCGAATAGATTACCGTACTAAGTGACGCGGCTGCCAAGTCTTCATAACCATTATTGATAGCTAAATCAAACACCTCTTTTGAGTTTATAATGACAGAATCCGATAATCCTGACATTTTGTAATAGTCTGTGTATTTACTACGGAATATCAGATAAGACAAGGTGTCCTTGGATAGCAGGGCATACCGGCAAGCATGGTGTAGAGCCTGTTTTTGGCGTTTTGGCATAAATTGATGTGCAAACAGACTAGCCATCTGTCCGTAAATCCTGCTCAGCCGCCTGTAGTCGCAATCGGAGCTTGTCGTGTCGGCGTGGTCTATGGCGTCATGGAAGGCTTGGAGTGCCTGGGGAGCCTCTCCCATGTCGCTGTAGGTACGCCCCAGGAGATAGTAGGCAAGCATACGCTCGTTGGCGGTGCCGTGGTCGTCGTAGTACTCCGCCACCTGCCGCATGAGGGAGTCCTCATGAAGGGTGGAGTCAAGGAGGTTGTCCGCCTGTATGCGTGTCAGGTGGTAGCGCATGAGCTGGCTGCGGGAGAGTCCTGACAGCTGCGGACGAAGGCTGTCAAGGATGCCTCTCGCCTCGGCAGGCAGAGAGTCGGCAAGGCTCTGCGCCCTGTCGAGCCGCCATGCCGTCTGCCTGTCGGTGCAGGCGAGGCAGAGCGCAAGAAGTAGTGCTATATATACCAGTTTCCTCATAAGTTCGGCAGTCGAAGATATAAGGCACACCTATTTTGTCTCTACCCTTTTGTCTGACAATATCTCCTCACCAGCCATCATTGCGTCAAACTCCACTTTCCTACTTGTAAAGTCAGGTGTATTAAAAGAATAGAATGTGCGATCGTAATACTCACGCGGATGACGCTGCGGAAGTAAGAAAGGCTTAGTGGCATGTCCCTTGTCATCAATAGAAGAGAAATAAAGGCGGCTATATAGCCCGTCGTCTCTTCGGCTTGTGAAGACTATCCAATGCGAGTTGACGTTCCAGTTGTGATAACTGTCCGCACGCATACTGTTTATCTCATCTAACGGACGAGCCTCACCTGTACGTAAGTCGAGCAGCCACTGCTCACTCTCCTCATGCCATATAGAGAAATAGCCATAATCCATCAGCGTAAAGAGGATATACTTGCCATCATACGAAGGACGAGGCCATGTAAGGCTCTTTCCCTTTGCCACGGCATTGAAGAGCGTATCGACTTTCGTTCCGAACCTGCCATGCTCCGGGTCGAACGCAATGCTACAGAGGTTATACTTCTCGTCCTTGTACTCTAATGGATAACTCTTTTGAAAGCAAGTCATAAAATAAAGAGTCCGTCCATCAGGAGAGAAGACAGGAACATTCTCTGACCAGTCTTTTGTCATGACAAGTGAGTCACGGATAGTCTCATGAGTCTCCACATTATAAACAAAGATATCAGATGAGAGGTCGAAGACTTCTATGCGCTCCTCTGGTGTGACATGGAATCCCTGACGAGTCTGGTTGGTTGAGAAGGCACAATACTTTCCAGACGGATGCCAGTAAGGATAAACCATAGAGCCGCCTAACAAGTCACTCTTTGCCTTCAGCCACTCGCGCTGTCCGTCTTTCTGGATCATTGTCGCTCCGTGGGAGCCTCTGACATGAAAGACAAATCTGTCAGGATTGGTACGGTTGCTTGTGTGGCAGTTGACACACATTCCAGGTGCCTGTGTATTCTCAATAATCGCCGACTCATCAAAAGTTGCCAGATCACGCTGGTAGAGTCCCATGTGGCTATACACCTCATAGCCCGGAGCTACACGCCGATAGGTGACTCCCCACTCCTCAAGTGGATACGTACTGACATCTATCGTGAAATCCTTATATTGCACCCATGCTCCTTGTTTTTCCTCACATACGGTAACTGTCAGCTTCCCTCCTTTATTCTGCTCCAACAAATCATGCCAGTCGTCAATGTCAAAGTCTGTCTCCACACCATTAGAATGAATCTCACCACCTTTGGAACCCTTTACCACGACATCCATACATTCTACATCGGCAGCCATAGTGAAGTTGAGCGGTGCTACCCCAAGCGGAACGGCAACACCCACATAGTCGGGAAATATCTTCGGTGTTTGATTTAACTGCTTAGCATCGTGTACTGCCGAGCCACATGAAGACAAAAGGCACACAACAGATATTAAAAACACTATTTTCCTTATCATCATCATTGCCCTTTCATCAAATAATACCATAATGTGTTCTTGTATGCCAAGAGAGGGCCATTGCTCTGATATGCCCGCATGAAGCCGTTGAAGCTTTGCAAGACAGCAGGGATAACCATGCCCTGCGGTGGCGTCTGACTCCTGCTGGCATAAGCGAAGACTATCGCCTCCTGACAGATACGTGACGTATAGCTCATCCGTTGTGACACAAACGACATATAATTCATGAATGTATTTATATCACGATTCAACAACGGATACAGCAATAGATATTGCACCGCCACGACATTCTCCTTACTCTTCATCACCAGCTGACCGCAAATCTTATCCACCTCCTGCTCACTGAAAAGGAAATCTTCTTGCAAGCGTACCTTACGTAAATATCCATATAGCGGATGTGCGTTAATTTGCTTTTCGTCACCGAGCATCTCCATCATGCTTTGTGCCCACTTTTTATAGAATAGCGTTTTCTCCAATATTAGAAGATATTTACGAGCAACTTCATACTGACCATTGATAAGGTTTGTCTCGGCAAGCCTCCGCAGGCAGCGAGCACTCTTGTTATAGTTTGGCAATGCCTCCATAGCCTCGAAAGCAAACCGTTGGGCGGTATTGACAAGTCCAAGATTGAAATACACCTCTCCTGTAGTCAAAACCGTTGAGAAGTTCCGCTCAAACGGCGGGAACAAGCCGTCACTGCTTCGCTGATAGAAGTCAAAAGCCCTGTTACCCAGCTCCCCTTTCATCGCCAATGCCATGTTCGTAGCACAGACGCTCATTGGCAGGTCTGGAGTCTTTTCCGTTGCCTTACTGATGATACGGTCCCACTGTCTTAATCGTACCAGATAATCATACTCTATCAACTCATAAGTCCTACTATCAAAATTCGACGGTATCAGTGATACTATAACAACTATAATTGTAAGAAGCTGAATAGCTATAACAGTCGCGACGCTCCGTGGCTTGACAATATCCGGCAGAGGTCTTGCCACTAATGGCAGCAAGGCTATCAGCAGCATCATCACTGCCATCATTACAAGGAAGAACTCAAAATATCTATGATAGCCTATGCCACAGAACAGCTGTGAGGTGGTATAGGGAACAAGGTATTTGCTTATTACGATACAGAAAAGGGAATAGACAACCAAGCCAAGCACCAATCCCACGCCTGACAATTTGAAACCATGTTTTATCTGACTTCCACCACGGACAGAATACTGTAGCTCACGTCCTCCAATATATAAAGCAAGAGACAGCACCACCGGACCTGTAATCCAATAAGCGACAGGTATGAGTAACAATGCTATAAGCACTCGCACCAATACAGGAAAACGGGAAAGGGCATTATAGAGCAGCATGAAAAGAGATACCATCACAACCGCTACGGGGAAAGCCAACAAAAGGCTCTCGTCGCCCATCATATACCATGCCAACAGCGATGGTATAAAGCTCAAGGGGTACCACACCAACGCCGCCTTCATCAGTCGCCACATGACGCGTTGCAGCACCATAAGGAGCAACGCTATGACAGATGCGCCCAGCAACACATTATTATAGAACTGAACCAGGAACTCAGAGACATAACGAGCTATTCCACCAGGCTCGCTCAGCCGGTGCAGGAAATAATCGGTGTCAAACAGGAATAGCTGGAACTGCTCCTGATAGCTCAACGCAAAAGGATAGCGTTTCCACCAGAACAACAACACGGCAATACCGAACACCAAGGTCAGTATCCATGGTCCACATTTACTTAGCAACCGGTTCATTTGTGTCTGCATCCATTACGACAATTGTTCCATCAGACATCTTACGCTTGTAAGTCAGAGGATATAGCCCACCAAGGAATTCGTGTAACACACCCTCCTTCAGGTTCTCCGACATGCGACGAGTGAATTTCTTATAACCAACGTGGACACGCCTTGCCTCAGCCTCCAAGCTGTCTGCCTCAGCTTTTCGTCCGGCATTTTTAGCATCCAATGACGCTTTGCTCAACTGTCGGTACTCCAGGTTATGTTTCTCTGTCACATCTTTCCATTTCTCCAATGAGTCATTCTGTGGTGTTCCATTTGCATGACTGATACTGCCAATTGTCACATTTACATTGCCTGGCTCAGCCACAACCAGCAGAGTTTGCGTTCCCATGCGGAAATGGTAGTCCATTAGAATCTTATACATCTGCATGGAGTCTGGCGTAAACTCAAACTTACCGTCCTTGATCTCAACACTGTCAACGGTAGCTGCGGTGGCAGGACCTGTCAACGGAACGAGGAAAATGCGTTTGCCTTCTAATGCCTTATCCGTAACCGTACCATGAATATGACACGCACCGTCTTTTGGTGTGGAGCCACAACTGGCTACAGCCATGGCGACAACTGTCATTACCACAAATAATACTGTCTTTTTCATCTTATATTTTTTATTTTATTATTTCTTGCTTCAATGATCAGCGACATCATATTAACGCACACTATTGTCTGATCTTCACTTGTATCCTCTTGTTGTCAAACACCTGCTGGTATGCCTCGTGTGCATCAAAATCAACTTTGACCTTAGTAAAGTCAGGAACATTATATGAGTCCATCATCTCCCTATAGAACTTAAGAGGATTGCGCTGTGGCAAAAGGAAAGGTTTGGAAACCCGTCCCCGCTTATCTATATGTGCTATGAAAAGCTGGGAATACATTCCATTCTCTGCCTTGCTGCTATAAACAAACCAATGACTGTTCTCGCTCCAGTTATGGAAACTCTCGGCACCGGCACTATTAACCTCCTTAAGCTCACGCACCTGCCGTGTCTTCAAGTCCATAAGCCAGAGGTCGGCATCATCCTGGCATACCGGGAAGTTACCACGGCTGCTGACGCAATACATCATCCACCGTCCGTCATAAGAAGGGCGCGCCAGCGTGAAACTCTTACCTGCCGCAGGACCGTTCAACAGAGTGTCTACAGTCTCACCGAATGTTCCAGCCTTGGCGTCAAAGCCAATTTTACAAATACTGCATTTCACTTTCTCATACTCAGCCGGAACATTACATGGTTTCGACGTGCTATAATATATCTCAGTACCGTCTGATGAGAAAGCGGGGAAAATCTCCAAGTCCTCCGTTTGAAGCAGAGGAGACAGAAGCAGTTCATTTGTCCTGACATCCAAAACCTCGACATCACTGAAACGGTGGTAAACCTCTATGCGCTGTCCTGTCCCGACGAAGAATGCCTGATGGACGGAATTAACAGCCATAGCACAATAATCACCCGACGGATGCCAGTAGGAATATGAGCCGGCAGCCTTCGTAGAGTCTGTCTTTGTCTCTAACCATGTTTGCTTTCCGTCTCTCTGTATCATTGTTCCACCACCGGTGCCACGTATCTGCATCGTTATACGATTCGGGTTTGTACGGTTTGCCGTATGGCAGTTCATGCATCGCCCTGGGACGGCTGTTTCTGTAAGAATCGGAAACTCATCAAATGAGTGAATATCCCTCTGGTAAATACCGATATCTCCTCCGACCTCATATCCTGGAGGAATGCGCCTGTATGTCAGACCAAACTCCTCCAATGGCGAGTCGCTAATGAACACATCAAAATCCTTATATTGTTTCCATCTCCCATCTTTCCTGACGCAAACAGAAAGGGTTAGCTTGCCACCAATGTTCTGCCGCGTCAGCTCTTTCCAATCATCAATGTCGAAATCTGCCCACTCTCCATGACAACTCATCTCACCCGATTTGCTGCCTTTCACGTTCACATTGACATAGTCGACTTGCTCATCCAACATATTGAAGTTCAATGGTGCGATACCGGCAGGAACGGTGACTCCCACATAATCTGGGTATATCGCCGGGAGCTCATTGCTCTTTATAGGATTATCTGGCTCGGGAGCACATCCAGACAATGCAAGAAGGAAGGCAACGACAGGAACAATATATCTTACAAACCGTCTCATTGCATCCCCCTTTCCGCCATCATTCGTTTGGCATAAGCAGCGTATGGAGAATTGGGAACATTACCTTGTCTTTGAATACACATATAAACATCTTGGTAGCCTACAGGCATATTCTGATAGCCGCCATACTTCTGTACCCATCCCATATACTGTTGGAATCCTTGTAAGTCGCCTTTCAACAACATCTGTCCCATAAAGTAATCAAGAGCTATCCTGTTCTCTGGATTATTAAGAAACAACAACCCCATCATCTTCTCAATCTCTGCATAGCTGAATAGATAGTTCTCCTTGTATCGATACTTACGCAGCTTTCCATATAAAGGGTGACTGTTGATTTTTCTGTCATTGTAAAGCATCGTCTCAAGCTCCTTTCCAAAATCCTTATAAAACAAGCTTTTCTTCAACAAGTCAATCTGCTTGGCAGCAGGCTTATAGTGTCCATTGACCAACATGCACTCCGCAATCCTCTTTGTACAACGCCCGCTCTTCTTGCCATTAAGTATCGACTCCTGGGTATCAAACATATAACGCTGGGCTGAGTTAACAAGCCCCAAATGCCAAAACACCTCAGCCGTAGGCAACATGGAGGTAAGGTCTCTCACACGAGGCATTATCAATGCGTCCTCACCACTTTGATAGAAGTCGAACATCCTGTCTGCGAGCTGACGTCTCTCTGCCAAGGCAAGATTTACACAAACACTGCTGAAAGCGGTACGTACCTGATAAGTCTGCGCCCGGTTAATAACGTCATCCCATCGCTCGTTACGCACGAGATAGTCTTGGCGTATCAGCTCATACATCTCTTTGTCATAGCCTTTCGTCATACCAAGCCAGCCAAAGACAAAAAATGTCGCAATGCCTAAAAAACATGCGATTTTATCGTATCGTTTCAATATCGCAAGCCTTCCAACCAACACAAGAATTGCGATAGTGACAGGAATAACCAGCATAAGAGTAGGTATCATCAAAGGTATACGATAATAAATCATCGGTTGAAATATAGTCTTAAGCTGCCACTGTGTCAATATATATTTATACACCAACAATTGCATTGACAACATCAACAGAGGTATTATCCACATTCTCTTCCATCCATATTGCACTAATCGCAGAACGATATACAGCCATGCCAAAGCACCTGTAGCCCAATATAATATCGGTACTACAACAATGTCACAGCATATACCTTTCCACCCTTTTGTAGGATTACATCCATAGAAGAATAGATTCAAGATCATTGCAATGGGATAACCTAACAACACGCTCGGATCACCCATTAGCCAAAGTAACAATATAGACGGTATAAAGCTAAACACATAAGAAGAGGGCTGTACAGATTTCAGATTAGAAGAGACACGCCACATAGCGAACAATGTAACACGCTGCAATAATACATATATTAATGCGAGAAGCAACGCACCTAACCACTCAATATAGTAGAACTGTACAAAGAACTCACCTAACCAGTCGGCAAAGCCACCAGGAATACTACTTCGCTTTAAGAGGTAGCCACTGGTCCAAAGAAACAACTGGTATTGCTCTTGGTAAGACAACGCATGTGGATATGATATATACCAAAATAGGAATATTGCGATACCGAACAGTACCGACACGCCTACTCCCTTATATCTGCTTATCATTTTCATGCGAATACAAAAGTACGACAAATATCTGAAAGTGCCAAATAAAAACATACAAAAACCGCCCCGCTGCAGGCTAGGCATGGACCGATATGTACGGAGAGAGTGCATGCAGTAAATCTGAAAGCGTTTCATATTGATGCAACGTTTTCACGTTGTTATTCTGTTTGCTCATCAGTTCTCTCTTTTTTAGAATCAAATAATTTCTGTTTTTTCTCTATCTTCTTTATGCTTTCCACTGTTGGCAAATCCTCTGGCATAGTGCCACTATAGTCTTTCCCGGGTCTGCATTTTGTACTACCAAATAACAAGCATACCTTGAAAGTTTTACTGAATCAATGGGGCGTTCGGCACCAGAACCAATCCCAACCATTTCGGTGATGTCAACGAAATGGTTCTCAACAGGAATACCGCTGTTTTTACACGCTTCTCTTGCCTCACCAAACTGCTCTTACCTTCCGGTCTTGAAATAATTGCATTGCTTCTTTTTTTGTCATAGTACTACATTTTATTTTTTAACGTTGCAAAGATACAAATTAATTCCAAAACATTCGAGACTTTTGCAGATTATTTACAAAAAGTGCCCCGCTGCGGAATTGCAGCGGAGCACAATTATTATAGGTTCAATAATTGATTACTTTGCCTTGAAAGCCCACCATGTAGCTTCTGACCAGTTGCCTGTGTTAGGAGCTGCATAGATCAACTGCAAATGAGAAGCATCCAACTTCATAATCTCGAAGTCAGTCGGCTTCGTACCGCCACCGTTAATCTGGAATGGGAAGAGGATAGATCCTGCATCTGTATGCAATGTTCCATAAGCCCAAGCAGACTGTACACCGTCAATAGAAGCTTGCGTCTTTTTGCCATTGCCCCATCCTGAGATTTCAAATTTACCTGAACGAATCTCAGCACCAGAGGCATCATAAGATTGAACTGTACCAGAGTTCCAATCAAATGTCATATAAGCATCAGCGCTTTCCTCACCAGTAGCATTACCGGTATCAGAATGTTGGAGCTGACCTGTCAGATCCTCAGGCTTAGCACCCCACCAGATGCCACTTGTCCAGTCATCACCAGCACTGTAACCAAGATTACCCCAAACAGCACCGTCTGCGCGGAACTCTGTATCCCAAGTCCAAGACTTTGTACTTAAATTTGTCAAGTTTGCTTCACCGTCAGAACTGCTCTTGAAAGCCCACCATGTAGCCTCAGACCAGTTGCCTGTGTTAGGAGCTGCATAGATTAGCTGCAAATGAGAAGCATCCAACTGAACAATCTCAAAGTCGGTTGGCTGAGTACCGCCACCGTTAATCTGGAATGGGAAGAGGATTGCACCTTCTGAAGTCTTAAGAGTACCAAAAGACCAATTTGCTACAGCACCATCCATAGATGCATGGCTCTTTGTGCCAGTCCATCCTTCAACAGAATACTTTCCCTTACGAATCTGATTGCCACCAGCATCATAAGATATAATGTTTCCATCATCGAAGAACTCCATATATGCACTTGCGCTTTCCTCACCAGTAGCAACACCTGTATTAGAATGTTGGAGCTGACCTGTCAGATCCTCAGGTTTAGCACCCCACCAGATGCCACTTGTCCAGTCGTCACCAGCACTGTAACCAAGATTACCCCAGACAGCACCGTCTGCACGGAACTCTGTATCCCAAGTCCATATCTTAGAACCGTAAGCGTCACTGGCAAGAAGACGTACATCCTGAGAAAGCTCAGAAGGAACGAATACAGTTACATTCTTTTGTCCAACAACCTCAGTACCATCATAGTTCAATGTACGGACATAGAAAGTCTGCTCTGGAGAATTGCCACGTTTAGGGACGATCTTAAAATTACCAGAAGCAACACCAGAAACGAGTGTAGACTTTGCGCCCTCTGCATCCAGCTGATAGATTTCAACTACACGTGAAGGATTTGTTGAGAACGTGAAATAGTTTCCATCAGCAGCCTCAGTAGTACGATTTTCATCACTATACTGCTTAATAGTCAAACCGCTAATTAACTGATCACCATTAAGGCTTGAACCAGGAGCGCTTACATCATCCTTTGACGGATCACAGGCAGTAAGCAGTCCTAATACAGCCAGTGAATATAAAAATATCTTTTTCATATTGTCTTTCTTTTTGATAGTTATTAATTACCAACCCTGATATTCTGAATCTGAGCCTGTCCAGCCTTCATTCTGATTGATATAACCAAGGCTTATTTGCTTCTCTGGAATCTTCTGGAATCCAGCAGTTGCGTTATAGCGAGCAGCATATCCGCCATTATGTGCTGTATTCGTTGAGGCTACTCCAGAAGTACGAACTGGTTGACCCTCCTGCTTTGCCAAAGCCGTAGCAGCGATATGCCAGCGACGCAAGTCATTGAAACGAATACCCTCGGTTGCAAACTCCCAACGTCTCTCGTTCTGAAGAGCTGACAGTGAGTAAGATGTAAGAGCAGGCAGACCAGCACGCGCACGTACCTTATTAATACCTTCAACATCCTCTTTCAATTCAGACTGCATCAGCAGAACATCAGCAAAACGAATCAGAACTAAGTCATGGATATTACCTGTCTGCATTAGGTTGTCATTAACCCAACCTTCTTCACCATACATAATCTGCTCAAAGACTGGCACATATGAACCATCATCCTTTTTAGCAGAAATAGCAGAGATCTTCTTTCCGAAATAATCAGTCTCCTGAATGAAGTCAGCCCAAGACGCACCACCAGTTACATAATTTGGCATTTCAAACACATTCTGTATGGTTGCATCACGACGCATGTCATTAGGCTCAGCAGCCTTCCAGTCGTTCACGAGGTTTGGAGCAACAGGTCCTGCACCCCAACCCTGTCCAAATGGGAAAGTATTAGCATAGTCCTGACCACCACGTACACCAAAGTGAAGGGCATAACCATTACCATAACCAATAGTAGTACTCCAAGAAGCCAGTTTGTTGAACTTAATCGCAAACATAGACTCTGGATTTACAACACTTGCACTTGACTGATCATCCTCAACCCACTTCAAGTTCTGACCTTTGGTATAAGGATATTCCTCAACTACGAGGCGGTTTGTATAAGCCCAAAGATTACGGAAGTCGGAAACAAGTGAATAACCAGAATTATTAACACAATCGTCAATCAATGTAATGACCATCTGCTTAGTCAATGTCGTACCATCAGGCAACTCAACAGATGTAATTGGATTGTATGCGGTGCTTGTCAGCTCGGCAACAGAAGAACCGTTACCATAGAAGCCTGTGTAAAAGAGCCAAGCACGACCAAGCATAGCCTCAGCGGTATACTTGTCAACATGACCATCGCTCTTACGAACTGATGGCATAGTTGTCGCAGCCTGATACAAATCCTGAAGAATCTGTGCCCAAAGAACATTCACGTCACCAGGTCTTGTAACCTCACCTGAAGGCTCAGTCAACAATGGCACATTTCCGTACATTGAAGCTAACTCATAATAATAGAATGCGCGAAGGAACAATGCTTCACCCATATCCTGTGCCTTTACGGTCTCAGGCAGATTAAGGCTTGGCAAAGCCTTGATCAAAGTGTTAGCACGGTTGATTCCCTGATAGCGTTGCTCATAAAAGTCATTTGTCATATTCTGACCATTGTTCAGAATCATATCCATAGACTGCATCAGCTTATCATTGGCACCACCACCACCAAGCTGGTCGTCACTTGCCAACATTGCATAATACAGGAAGGATTGCTGCGGATTAGCATTTACTGCATTCAGGTTCTCGTAGATACCTGCCAATGTTGCCACCGCATCACTTTCTGTTACAGGAAAGTTCTCCGTAGAGGTCTCTGTAACATTATCTGCATCCAGTGAGCAAGCGGAGAAGCCCACAGCTACGAATGCAGCAGAAAGAAAATACATTATCTTTTTCATTGCTCAATCTGTTTTAGAATTTAACATTTAAACCAAACATAAACGTGCGTGGCTGAGGATAGTTACCTACATCAACACCTGTTACCCAAGGCTCGTCACCATTAAGGGCCATACCATTCTCTGGATCCATTCCTTTATACTTCGTAATGGTAAACAGATTCTGGGCAGCGAAATAGAGACGTAACTGCTGGAATGGGCATGACTTCCATATGCTCTTGAAGTCATAACCTAATGTAAGGTTCTGCAGACGGAAGTAGCCAGCATCATCAACTAAGATGTCAGAGATATACTGCCAGTTTACACCACGGTTACCTGGCTGCAGCTTAGGATAACGGTTGCTTGTTCCTTCACCGTTCCAGTAATCATAGACTTCAGTAGTATAATTCTCATACTGTCCATCAGTGAATTTACGATAAGAACGTGCTACTTGCTGACCTAAAGCAGCATAGCCAGTAACAGCGAAGTCAAATCCTTTATAATCAAATCCAAGATTGATACCCATGGTTACATCTGGATGAGGACTACCAATTTCTGTCTTATCGTCTGGTGTGATTACACCGTCACCATTTACGTCAACAAACTTCAAGTCACCTGGGCTGATACCAGCGCCCTGTGCTGAATTAGCAGCATTTCCACCGCAGTTAGCTGCGAGATAAGCTTCCAAGTCAGCTTGGTTCTGAATAACACCATCAGTCTTATATCCATAGAAGTAACCTATTGGATGACCGACTTCCATACGTGCCATAGTACCTGTACTCTGAGAAAGGTTGTCATTACCGCCATCAATATAGTCAGCACCGTTAATCTCAGTTACTTCATTCTTGTTGAGAGCCATGTTCCATCCAATATTGTAATGGAAATCCTTGCCAACTTGATCACGCCAGTTAAGAGCAATTTCTATACCAGTATTCTTTACAGTACCAGCATTCTTCCAATAGTTTGCGAAACCTGATGTTGGAACGGTAGGTACGAGAAGAAGCAAGTCCTTTGTCTTCTTATTATACCAGTCAAAGTTCAAACCCAAACGGCCACGGAGGAAACGAGCGTCAAAACCAAAGTCAAGCTGCTCAGAAGTCTCCCATGTAAGATCCTCATTAGCCAAACGTGCAGGACTTGCACCTGAGGTATAAGAATCCTTGTTGTTATCAAATGAGTAGTTAGAATATGCGTCATAAGCGAATGTTGCCTGATAAGCAAATGCGTTACCAATATTCTTGTTACCATTCTGTCCCCAACCTGCACGAAGTTTCAAGAAGTTCAACCAAGAAGCTGTCTTCTCCATAAATTTCTCGTTAGAGACAACCCAACCTGCAGAGAATGAAGGGAAGTAACCCCAACGATGTCCATCTGCAAAGTTAGAAGAACCATCAGCACGGATAATAGCCGTAAACATATAGGTTTCATTATAGTCGTAATTGACACGTCCGAAGTATGACAGACTACGAGAATCGCCATAAGGATAACCCATACCGTTTGCTATTACAGCGTCATTCTTTGCACTTGAAGGAGCAAGACCTACATAGCCCTGATACATGCTATGGAAAGTACTGCCGTATACGGTAGCACCGAGATCCTCGCCGAAGCTTGGACGAGACTCACCGTATTCCATACCAGCCAACACATCGAAATGATGCTGAGACAAGTCGAACTTATAGTTCAATGTATGTGTTGTTCCCCAGCCCCAGCCAAGACCTAACTGTTGTGTAATAGCCTCCTGGCTTGCATCACGGCTTGCACCTTGGTCATTGATATAATATGCAGGGAGATATGCACGCCAAGACCATGAACTCTGATTGTAGTTAACTTGTCCACGATAAATCAAGTTCTTAATTGGTTGAATCTCAATGTATCCAACTGCATTAAGACCAAAGTTCTTGCTCTTATTATTAGCACTCTGACCACTCATCATTTGATAGATTGGGTTTGAGGTATATGAGTTGAATGCAAACATACCTTCTGTACCCATAGCAGCCAAATCATCATGTCCGAAATAAGCACCGGTATTATTATAAATAGGTACCAATGGGTTAGCACGGAGCATGTTAGAAAGCTCATTACTATACTGATTACCAATCTGGAGACCTTGATTTTGCTTATGGCTGAAATAAACATTCTCACCAAACTTAATAACATCCAAGTCATTATGACGATAGATTATATGTTCTGAATTCAAGCGGAATGTGAAACGACGATAGTCTGATTTTGCCATGTTGCCAAATACACCATCCTGATACTGATAACCAACACCAGTAGAGAACTTTGACATGTCAGAACCACCAGTAACGTTGATTGCATGACTTGTCGTGATGGCATTCTTGTTACGCAACGCATCAATCCAATTGGTTCCTTCATTGCTGCCATTCCTATATGCCTCAAGCATATCGGGATCAACAAATCGTGTCCAGTCATATACCGACTGACCTGAGTTGAATGCGACAACATCCTGAATCTCCATATACTGCTTGGCAGTCAGCATCTGTGGCAAACGATAAATATTCTGCCATCCTATGTTAGCGTCATAGCTTACACTAACCTTTCCTGCCTTACCTTGTTTTGTTGTAACCAATACAACACCGTTAGCACCGTTAGCACCGTAGATAGCAGCAGAAGCAGCATCCTTCAATACGTCGATACGCTCGATGTCGGCTGGGTTCAGGTTATTAATATCACCACCTGCGACACCATCAATTACATAGATAGGTTTTGTGTCGCTATTGGTACCCGCACCACGGATAGCAACCTTAAAGCCATCACCTGGCTGTCCTGACCTGGCTGTAATGTTAACACCAGGGGTCTGGCTCTGCAAGGCACCCAGTACCTGTGTGGTATTCAACTTCTGGATGTCCTCACCCTTTACCTCGACTGTAGCACCGGTAACGAGCTTTTTCTTCTGTACACCATAACCGACAACGACAACTTCCTCGAGTGCCTTGTTGTCTTCCCTCAGAGTAATGTTGAAGTTTGAGCTGTTGCCAACAGGAACTTCCTGTGTCAGGTAGCCCACATAAGAGATTACCAAGACTGCGCCTGGCTTCACGTTAAGAGTAAAGTTACCGTCGAAATCGGTAACAGTACCATTACTTGTACCTTTTTCCATGATGGTAGCTCCAATAACAGGACCCTGCGCATCACTGACGGTACCACTGACTGTCTTTTGCTGCTGAACCGCTGCGGCGGGAGGAGTAGAAGCTTCTGCAAACATTGAGCCAGGATAAGTGGCTCCAATAGCTGTGCAAACGCTCATAAGCAGCACTGTTTTTCTTAAATTCAAATTCATACTTTAAGTACTTATCTTAGGTTATTGTATAATTCTATTTTAATTTTATTAGAATTTACGTGGGATTTCCCCACACCAAAACTGTTCGCCACTTGCTTAAAATCTCAAGTGCGAGACGTATTTTTCACAAACCGCTTTGTTTCATAGGCAATCAGGCGTTTTTAGGTTTTACATTATTTTTTTTATATTATATATGCTTATTGACACTTTCACAAGTAACAAACTGTGCAAAGGTAATACAATTTTATCAAATACTCCAATACTTTTTTGCTTTTTCTTTTGCTTTTTTTGCCTTTTATCTAAAATTTAATTAACTAAGGACAGTCAAAGACCTTTTCAACGAGTCCTTTATATGTTTGTATCGACAGGTGAACTGTCTGTCCTTGCGTCATATCATCCACTGGCATGCTGACAAACAAACGTGAGCTATAATATTCAGGCACTTTATTCTGATTATGGTAAAAGCGCAAGTAAATATCCTTCTTTCCTGTATGCCGCGCTACAATACTGTCACAAATCAGCCCGATAACCTGCTGGTTATCCAGTCCCTCCACCTGACCTGTCTTCAATGCTATTCCCAGATTCAGGTATTTGCCGTTTTTACTTATCCAAGAGCTCTCAAAGACAACAGGGTCCGTATGTACTTTAATGGTATCGCTCATCATAGTGTATCTCAGCACTGGCACAGAGGAGATAGATACGGGGTCTGTGCCGTCAGCCTTTTTCTGGTAATACAACAGGGCACGATACACACTGTCTTTCTTTGTTGCCCATTGACATTTATATGGTGTCGAAAAAACTATTGTCTCATTGTCATCTGTAACAGCACTGGCGACAAGACATGAGTCACTGGTTTTCGCCTCCACGAAATCAGCACGAAGGAACGACAAGTCACCATCGCCAGTCTCGTACGTGTCAACGGAACACGACTGTGACAATAATAACAGAGGTAAGAAAAACAGTGCTATTTTCTTCATCAAAATACTATTCCGTCGCTTTCTCCTTATTCAACAAAGGATTAGCATACATCGTAAACATCAGGTTTTTAAGGAATGCCTCATCCTTATTAGGAAGATCCGTTATCTGTGACAACTTATCATCCACATACTTCAGGAAAGCCTCCTTGTCTTCCTTTGTATAGCCAGCATCATGGCGAGAGCCGCACTCCAGTAAGTCTGCCGCAACATAATTACATGGATAAAGGCTATACATTTTATGAATCTCGTTATCTATATGAGCTGCGACAATATCAAAGATTTCCGTCTTTGGAATATCTTTATCCAGAGACAATAGCCACTCGTCAATACATGGCGCACAATGATAATGCACACGTCCCTTGTAGCCGAGGATACCAGTCTTCATACTGATGACATCTTCCATTGGTCCTTTCTTAAAGTCAGCCTCATCTCTTCGCTGCTGCAGTTCCTTAGCCTTAAGGTAGTCGCATGGGTCATACTCGTATGAGATTGTCAGCGGAACAAGGTGCAACGACACAAGCCGGTCAACGACAGAGCCTTCTCCACCCATTGCCATCATCTTCAGTATGGCAGAGGATGTCCGGTCGTCAGAGTCTTTCGCCCTACCCTCACGCTGTGCTATCCAAATGTTCTCATTTTTCTCTGAGATAGCATAATGCATATAGTCGGAAAGACGCTTGCTTGCCACGAGCATCTGGCGCATAGGCAACCCTCGCTCCACAATAAACGACTTATTAACTCTTACAAGATCCTTCACCCATGGCAATTTCAAAAGATTATCCCCTATGGCAATCTCACAAGTTGTATCAAAGCCTGCGTCAACGAGAATCACGTCAAGTAAAGCCGAGTCTATAACTATGTCACGATGATTGCTTATAAAGGTATAACGTCTTTTATTGTCAACGGCACTAAGATCAAAAGAATAGCCTTTACTGGCACGCTCCATCAGCTGTACGATGAAACTATACATGAATGTCTTCTGAAACGTCAGGTTATCCTTACAAGAATGCATCTTGTCGGCAACAGCATCTATCGGCACACCAGGATATAGGAATGCCACTACTTGCCGGAACTGTTCGTTGGCAAGCAGGCGGTCATAAACCTCAGGAAGCTCTTCGGGCAGGAACGGGCGGATGGATGAGAACTCTTCGTGATTCATTACGGTTTAATAGTCAATGTTAAATGTCAAGCCATTTGGTTTTCCACAATCTCTGTCAGTACGTCCGTGATGTTAAGACCTGCGGCACGCACTTGCTGCGGGATAAAGCTGGTCTCAGTCATTCCCGGTGTAGTATTCACCTCAAGCATCATTATCTTGTCTTTTCCTTCAGCATCTTTCGTAATAATGTAATCAATACGAATAATGCCATTGCAATGCAATATATCGTATATTCGACTGGTCTCCGCAGCTACCTTCGCAGCTGTCTCAGGAGCGATACGCGCTGGTGTGATTTCTTGCACCTGACCATTGTATTTCGCGTCATAGTCAAAGAACTCATTGTTCGTCACAACTTCAGTTGCCGGCAGCACAACTGCTTTGTCCTTGGTCTTATACACTCCAATAGAAATCTCAACACCCTTCATATAACTCTCGATCATCACCTCATCGCTTTCCATGAAGGCAATTCTCAAGGCAGGTGCAAGCTGGTCGATGTTTTTCACTTTTGAGACTCCAAAGCTGCTCCCATCAGCTGCGGGTTTCACAAAGCAAGGCATGCCGATCTCACGTTCTATCTTATCTTCGTCAAGTTGATCTTCCTCTCCACGACGGACTAAGATGCTTGGAGCCACATTGATGCCATAGCCACTAAGGTATCTGTTAAGCACATATTTGTCAAATGTCAGTGCCTCTACCAACACGCCACTTGTTGAGTAAGGCAGCTTCAGAAGCTCAAAGAATCCTTGCATGATACCGTTCTCACCCGGTGTACCATGAATAGTAATGTAAGCATAGTCGAACCACACCGTCTTACCATCCTGTTTGAAGGAAAAGTCATTCTTGTCAACCTTAGCCACCTCTCCATTAGGGAAGTTAACGCGCCAATCCGTACCTTTGATGTCTACAATATACACATCATAACGCTCTTTATCGAAGAAGGAATACAAACCTTGTGCAGAGCGCAAGGACACATCATGCTCAGAAGAATCACCACCACAGACGATGGCTATCGTTCTCTTCAAATTTCTCATATCTATATACCTTATTATATATTATATAACGTAATTGATTTCGTATTTAGCTATCGGCAAACGTGTCACGAGTAGTACCACTAATGAATCCCCGCCATTTCCCTATCAGCGCGGCAAGGTCAGAGGGAAGCTCCGTCGTAAAGTCCATCTGCTGTCTCGTGCGAGGATGCACGAAGCCAAGGGTACGGGCATGTAGTGCCTGACGGGGGCACAGCCGTAATGAGTTCTCGACAAACGCCTTATAACTACTGCTTCGGTCTCCACGCAAGATCTCTGTACCGCCATAGCGTTCATCACCAAACAAAGGATGTCCTATATACCGCATATGAGCACGAATCTGATGGGTCCTGCCTGTTTCCAAGACACATTCCACAAGAGTCACATAGCCAAAGCGCTCGAGTACTTTATAATGGGTTACCGCAGGTTTTCCCGTCTCTGAGTCCGGGGGGAATACAGTCATACGCAAACGGTCCTTTGGGTCACGCCCTATATTACCTTCTATCCGTCCGGCATCCTCAACGAAGTTTCCCCATACCAATGCGACATAGCTACGATGGGTTGTCTTATTAAAGAACTGGACTCCGAGACTGGTCTTGGCATCTGCTGTTTTCGCCACGACAAGTAATCCACTTGTATCCTTGTCTATACGATGTACCAATCCGACCTCTGGGTCATTGGGATCGTATGAAGGAAGATTGCGCAGATGCCAAGCGATGGCATTCACAAGGGTTCCATGAAAGTTCCCGACTCCAGGATGTACCACCAGCCCTGCAGGTTTATTTATCACCAGTAAATCTTCATCTTCATAAACGATATCAAGCGGAATGTCCTCTGCTTGTATCGTAGTGTCATAGCGGGGGCGGTCAAGCATCAGCGTTACGATATCACCATAACGCACTTTATAATTACTTTTTACGGGACGGTCGTTCACATGGACGAAACCGGCATCCGCCGCCTTCTGTATGCGGTTCCTGCTGGAATGCTGCAAATGATCAAAGAGGAATTTGTCTATACGCAAAGGTTCCTGCCCCTTGTCTACGGCAATTCTGAAATGCTCATAGAGTTGTTGCTCTTCATCCTCCAACTCCTGCAGCTCATCTGATTGTACCACCTCTTCCAACATATCCTACTCTTATGGCTTATCTGTTGACGACGGTTGCTGCACGGACGGTACAGTCACCGGATCATTGGTAACAATCTCATTACCATTCTCGTCTACCGGAACCTCAACTAACTCATATTCGTAGTCTGGCTCCTCCACCTCCTCGTATTCTATCTGCTCTTCCTCATTTACACTCAACGTATCAGCCGCACTACGAGTGCCGTCACCAACCTGAATCACGAGTTTCGCATCTTTTGGAATACGGTCGCCTGCAGCAACCTTCCGTCCATTCACGAGAATGCCGTAGATCCAATCACGCTCACCAGGAATATACTGAGGCTCGCCTAATTTGAAGCCCATTGAGGCTAACATTGAGCTGACCTCACGGAAAGAGCCGTTGTCAATGACGTCAGGGAGGACAAGGCGCGGGGCACTTGCGGAATTTACTGTCACATTAATGACATGGTCTGACTTCACACGCTTACCTTCCACAGGTGTCTGCTCCAATATACAGTCCGGAGGCAAGGTCTTAACATAGCCCGTATCGCTTACGACAAGGGTCAGTCCAAGCTCGTCAAGCTTATCTTCAGCCTCATCAAATTGCATGTTGACAATATTGGGAACCACGATAGACTCACCGTGATGGGTATAGAAATCCAATCCGTATTTCACGCCGATACAAAGCAATGCTATCACTATAAGTATAGCAATCACATTACCCCAGACATAGGCACTTGCAATCTTTCCGAAGAAATCTTTTCCTGTCATAAATAGGTATCATTTGGGTTAGACGAGGCATAAACCTGCATTTTGCAGACAAAGGTAAACAAAAAAAAAGAAAGAAGCAAAGATTTCGACCTACTTCTTTCTGTTTTTTCAAAATAAAGCTGTTCGCTAACGGATTACTTTCCGTGGTTCTCGTCTGAAACGGTCAGCTTCTTACGACCTTTGGCACGACGGGCAGCCAATACACGACGACCGTTCTTTGTTGCCATTCTCTCACGGAAACCGTGCTTGTTCACTCTTTTTCTGTTGTGGGGCTGAAATGTTCTTTTCATTGTTCTTATTTTGTTTTATTGTTAATCTTAATCCACATCAGGGAATAAAATCCCATAATCGGGCTGCAAAATTACGCATTCTTTTTCAATTAACCAAGAATTATGCGTTTTTTAGTTGAAAAATAACCGTTTTTTTATATTTTCTTTGTAACTTTGCACCCACATTAGTGCATAATGACAAGCATTTAATAACAATTTATATATTAGCACATTATGATTAAATCACAAGACATCAAAAAAGGTACCTGCATCCGCATGGATGGAAAGCTGTACTTCTGTATCGACTTCCTGCACGTAAAACCAGGTAAGGGTAACACCATTATGCGTACAACACTGAAGGATGTTGTAAGCGGACGTGTTCTTGAAAAACGATTCAATATCGGTGAGGCTCTTGAGGATGTACGTGTAGAGCGTCGCCCATATCAGTATCTGTATCTTGATGGAGGCGACTACATCTTCATGAATCAAGAGACATACGACCAGGTTCCTATCGCAAAGGACCTCATCACAGGCGTAGAGTTCATGAAAGAAAGCGACATCGTGGAGGTTGTAAGCGACGCCGACACCAATACTATCCTTTATGCCGAGATGCCTGTAAAGACAAATCTCCGCATCACACACTCTGAGCCAGGAGTAAAGGGCGACACCGCTACCAACGCCACAAAGCCAGCTACCTTGGAGACAGGTGCTGAGATACGTGTTCCGCTCTTTATCAATGAGGGCGACCTCGTACAGGTTGACACCCGTGACGGTAGCTACGTGAACCGCGTTAAGGAATAAGATCTTTATGAAGTATTCTGTCATCGTTCCTGTATACAACCGCCCGGATGAGGTTGACGAGCTGCTTCAAAGTCTGGCAGTGCAATCTCGGAAAGACTTTGAGGTGGTCATAGTGGAAGATGGCTCGGAAAATAAATGCAAGGATGTCTGCGCAAAATACGCAGACATCCTTGATTTGCATTATTACTACAAGGAGAACAGTGGTCCTGGACAAAGCCGCAACTATGGAGCGGAACGCGCCAATGGCAAGTATCTTATCATCCTTGACTCTGACGTAGTATTACCCGAAGGTTACTTCAAAGCCATAGACGAGGAGCTGACTGAAAGCGATGTGGCTTTCGGCGGACCGGATGCCTCGCATCCGTCATTCACCAATACCCAGAAAGCTATCTCCTACTCTATGACAGCGTTTTTTACTACCGGTGGCATCCGTGGCGGAAAGAAGAAACTCGACAAATTCTATCCACGTTCCTTCAATATGGGTATACGGTCAGATATCTACCGGCAGTTAGGCGGTTTCTCGAAGATGCGTTTCGGTGAGGACATTGATTTCTCATATCGTATCGTAGAAGCTGGTTACCAACCACGTCTCTTTCCTGAAGCATGGGTATGGCACAAGCGACGCACTGACCTGCGTAAGTTCTGGCGACAGGTTTACAATAGCGGCATTGCACGGATCAACCTTGAGAAACGCCATCCTGGTACGCTGAAGCTGGTACACTTACTGCCGACAGTCTTCACAGTAGGGGTTATCGGACTCATCCTGCTATCACTCCTTGGTCTCATCACTTGCACATGCTGGTTGATTTGGGTGCCTCTGATTCCTATCCTTCTATACAGCGTTATCATATTAATTGACTCCAGCATCGCTAACCACAGCATACAAGTGGGCATACTCTCCATTCCTGCCGCCTTCACCCAGCTTATGGGATATGGCTGTGGCTTCATCGAGTCGTGGTGGAAACGATGCTTACTCGGGAAAGATGAGTTTCAGGCATACGAGAAGAACTTCTACAAATAGCCGGTCTCCTCTTAATCCCTTTCCTTACTTAATCTAATATTAATAACAATAAAAGACTAAATCTAATTCTATCAAAAATGAACAAACTTAATATCAACCAATGGGCGGAAGAAGACCGTCCACGCGAGAGGATGATGTCACTTGGAGCAGAAAACCTTTCAAATGCTGAGCTCCTGGCTATACTCATAGGCTCTGGAAGCACTCAGGAAAGTGCCGTTGAACTTATGAAACGTATTCTCAGTGACCATAACAACAGTCTTAACACACTCGGAAAGCTCTCCATTCAGGAGCTCTGCCACTACAATGGCATAGGAGAGGCTAAGGCCGTCACCATCCTGGCTGCATGCGAACTGGGGAAAAGACGCATGAGGGAGAAGGTAGAGGAGCGTCCAGACCTTGGCTCAGCCATACAAATTTACAACTATATGCACACGCACATGCAGGATCTGGATGTAGAAGAGGCGTGGGTGCTACTAATGAACCAAAACTTCAAACTCCTGAAAGCTGAACGAATCTCACACGGAGGTATCACGGAAACTGCTGTCGATGTACGCATCATTATGAAAGAAGCCCTATTAGTCAATGCCACTATTCTGGCATTAGCACACAACCATCCGTCTAACAACATCCGTCCCAGCAAGGATGACGACAACCTCACACAACGCGTAAAGAAAGCGTGTGAGACTATGCGCATATACTTTCTCGACCATATAATCATTACCGACGGAGCTTATTACAGCTACCATGAGCAAGGAAGGCTCTGACACCTATATCATACTGAGAAAATAGCGGTGGACACGTGTGTCATCATTCAACTCTGGATGGAATGCTGTCACAAGTTGATTATATTGACGTGCGGCAACGATACGACCGTCTACCGTAGCAAGGACACGACAGGCATCTGTCCTAACTTCCCTTATATAGGGTGCCCGGATAAAAGTCATCGGCACCTCACTGCCGACATCTTCCATGTCGGCACAAGTATAAAAACTGCCCAACTGTCTGCCGTATGCATTCCTGCAGACATCAATATCCATTGTCGCAAGATGCGACTCAGACAGGAGAATCATTCCCGCACATGTACCAAAGACGGGAAGACCATGCATAATATCTTCCCTTATGGGGGTTAACAGTCCCGTGTCTTTCAACAGCTTCATCTGCACGGTAGACTCACCACCCGGAAGGACTAGTCCGTCTTTTGGCTGTTGCCAGTCTGCAAGCTGCCGCACCTCAAAGACATCTGCCCCGACAGAGCGGAGCATCTGCTCATGTTCGGCAAATGCTCCCTGTAATGCCAATACTGCGATTCTCTTCATACACAAGCATGTATTATCTGAATACTATTGACTATTGTCCTCTCTGCCATCAAGAGTGCTATCTCCTGCTCATTGATTCCAACCATAGCCTCACCAAGGTCTTCAGACAAGGAGGCAAGGAGATGTGCATCCTGGTAATTAGTCACTGCCTGTACGATAGCTGCCGCACGTTTGGCAGGATTACCACTCTTGAAGATACCACTGCCAACAAACACGCCTTCTGCTCCTAACTGCATCATCAATGCCGCATCAGCTGGTGTTGCCACACCTCCCGCAGCGAAATTAACGACTGGCAGCTTACCGTTCTCATGGACATAACGTACCAGCTCATACGATACCTGCAATTGCTTGGCTGCCTCATACAACTCGTCCTCCGCCATTGATACCAGCTGCCGTATCTCACGCTGCATCTGCCGCATGTGACTGACAGCTTGCACCACGTCACCCGTTCCCGGCTCTCCTTTAGTACGAATCATTGTAGCACCCTCGGATATCCGCCGCAGGGCTTCACCAAGGTTCTTCGCACCACACACAAACGGAACATCAAACTTCGTCTTGTCTATGTGATAGATATTGTCAGCGGGTGACAGCACCTCACTCTCATCTATATAATCTATCTCTATCGCTTGCAGGATCTGCGCCTCGGCAATATGACCGATACGGCATTTCGCCATCACTGGTATTGTCACCGCTTCTTGAATGCCTTTTATCATCTTCGGATCGCTCATACGACTCACACCACCGGCAGCCCTGATATCAGCAGGAATGCGCTCTAATGCCATCACTGCACACGCTCCTGCCTTTTCAGCTATACGAGCCTGCTCTGGTGTTGTTACGTCCATGATTACTCCGCCTTTCAGCATCTGTGCCAACTGGCGGTTCAGTTGTTGTCTGTTTTGTGTCATTGTCTTCGGAATTGAGTAGGGCTTACACCCTTGTTTTTTTTGAAAAACTTAGTAAAATGCGCCTGCGAGGAGAAGCCAAACCGGTATGCTATCTCCTGTATGGTGCTGTCTGTCGTTTTCAGTTGCAACTCTATCTCACGAATCAGATATTCATCAATAATGTTTTTGGGAGCCTTGCCGGAAATTCGCCGTGTCACCTGAGCCAGATATCGACTGCTCACATTCAGCAGATCGGCATAGAAGTGTACATCACTGGCAACGCGATGGTGCTCATCCACCGCAGAAAGAAACTCATGATAGAGTTCACTGCTCCGTCCCTGTAAGTCACTTGCACGTACAATCTGTGTATTAATATATGTCTTGGCATCGGCTTGTGCCTGTTCGGGTGTCTCGCCTTTACTAAGGAATACTGCCACAGCACTGGCATAACGGTTAGCTAACCCATGCATCTGAGTAGCATCAAGACTTAATATTATCGTGCAAAGCGGAAATAACCTTCTCTGAATGTCATCTGCCACTGCATCTGGAACGAGCGAGTCTCCTCGGCTGGATTGCAATACAGAATCATAGATAACATATCTGGGGCGATACCTGTTTAGCGCATCAATCACGACATCAAGAACCTCACAGGTACGGATGAGTCCTATCTTGACAACATCCGGCTGCAAGTCATTCATCACAGCCTCTATCTGCCCTTCCACCATCTTGGCAGGAAGGTCAAAGAACTCCTGAATACCAAGCGTTGTCTGAACGGTCACAGAGGTGACTGCCGTCACAGCATAGCCCCCCAGTTCTGAGATGGTTTTGATGTCAGCCTGCATTCCTGATCCGCTGGTGGGATCACTACCTGTTATTGTCAAGATGGGTTTCATGCTGCAAAGGAAATATATTTTTCCCAAACTGCCAAGCACCCGTTCTCATTTTGACAAACAAAGCGTCCATTTGTGCAAGAAAAGCCATATCTTAAGATAATATTAGGATAATAAACAACCACTAACCGAGGATTTGTCTGGCTTTTCTCTTGTTTTTCAGAGATTATTAAGTATCTTTGCAGCAACAAACAGCTGCAGTTTGCTTACTACATACTTGTTAGCTGAGCATAATAATATAAGGTATAAAAATGACACAACAAGAAAAGACGCAAATAGAAGAACGCATCGTTGATGTAATAAAGACTGTATATGACCCGGAGATTCCTGTCAACATCTATGATCTGGGGATGATCTACAAAATAGATGTGCAAGAAAACGGCAACGTAGACATTGACATGACTTTTACCGCCCCCTCATGCCCGGCAGCCGATTTCATTCTCGATGACGTACGCACAAAGATCGAGAGCCTTTCTGAAGTGAAAGCCGCCAATATTAACCTTGTCTTTGAGCCGGCATGGGATCAAAGTATGATGTCGGAGGAGGCAAGAATAGAATTAGGATTCGACTGATGGATATGAAGAATGTATATTTCATATCAGACGCCCATCTGGGATCGTGGGCCCTTAACCACCGACGCACACAAGAGCGAAGGCTGGTTAAGTTCCTTGACTCCATAAAAGACAAGGCAAGTGCCGTCTATTTGCTTGGAGACATGTTCGACTTCTGGTTTGAGTTCCGATATGTGGTTCCAAGAGGATATACACGTTTCCTTGGTAAGATCTCCGAACTTACAGACATGGGTATAGAAGTACATTACTTCACTGGCAACCACGATATCTGGACTTACGGTTACCTCGAAGATGAATGTGGTGTGATATTACACACCAAGCCAACTACAATGGAAATAGCCGACAAGGTGTTCTTCCTGGCTCATGGTGACGGACTGGGTGACCCTGACAAGAAGTTCAAGATACTACGGAGTCTCTTCCACAGCCGTATATGCCAACGTATGCTTGGTGCCCTGCATCCAAGATGGAGTATGTGGATTGGACAGACGTGGGCTAAACACAGCAGGCTAAAGCGTCTTGACGGTAAGGAGGAACCGTATATGGGTGAAGATAAGGAATACCTTGTCCTTTTCACTAAAGAGTATATGAAAAACCACCCCGAGGTTGATTTCTATATTTATGGACACAGACATATAGAACTTGACTTGATGTTGTCGAAAAAGGCACGTATGGTTATATTAGGCGACTGGATATGGCAATTCACCTATGCTGTCTTCGACGGGGAACATCTTTTCATGGAAAACTATATTGAGGGCGAGACCATTCCATAATTAGACATTGTTTATGAGACCTCCGCAGAAGAAGGCGGAGATCTCACGATCTCCGCCTTTCTCTGACTAAACTTAATCTACAAACCTGAGTTTTTACATTTACTCCTGAAACTTTTTTACCTAAGAAAATACCTAATTGTTTAATTCTTGATGCAAAGGTACACAAGAAACCGCCGCTTCGCAAATTCTTTCAACGAAACGGCGGTTTTCTTCAACTAAATATCTGAATACAGAATTTATCAGTAACGACGACGCGGAGGATGATGCCTGTAATAATGGCGCGGTGGTGGCGGCGGACCTGGACGATAATACCTGCGCGGAGGATGATGCCTGTAATAATGGCGCGGTGGTGGCGGCGGACCTGGACGATAATACCTGCGCGGAGGATAATGCCTGTAATAATGGCGCGGTGGTGGCGGTCCGTGACGGTGATAACGCGGACGGTCTGGTCCGTAATTACGTGGTCCGCGACGTGGTCCCTCACGATAGTCACGACGTCCTTGAGGAGCCGTTACCATCATAGAAGCATCGGGCTTTGCTGGAAGAGGTGCCAGATCGGTACTCTTCTTTGCATGCGCTGATGTGGCCATGATTGCCAACAATCCAGCAATGATGATTTTCTTCATGGTTTAAACTTTTTAAATTAAACATTTGTGTTGGTTACACATGTAAAAACTCTCTGGCTACAAAGATAGCCATTTCCAGATTAATATGCAAATAAATGCCACGTTAATTTTCCTTAATATCACATCTGTGAAATTACTTCTTCTTCTGTCACAAGGTTGAAGTCGCCAGGAACGGAGTTTTTCAACTGAGAGGCAGCCAATGAGAAATCAAGGCAACGCTGGAGGTTATCACCCCACTTGCCGCGAGCATGAAGGAATCCTGCGACAAAGGCGTCACCGACTCCCATTGGGTCGACAACAGGATAGATGTCATATATACGAGTGGTGTAAATTCTCCCCGACCAACCGTTGACAGGCTGTGGAAGAGCCTCCCACAACACACCTGAGAGGGTATGGTGATTGGTTGTGATCTGGTTGCGCAACCCCATAAGCATCTCCTTACAACGAGGAAACTGTCTGTGCAATTCCTCAAAATAAGCATAGTATGCATTCAAGTCAAGCTCGTAATGGCTGTTAATAGCCTCAAACGGGATATGTGACTTTCCAGAGACAACTTCCCATTCATTCTGGTCACCAAATACGAAGTCGCTATATTGCATCAGGGCATGAAGGGTGTCATGGGCATCAGCCCCATATCGCCACAGATTCTTACGGTAATTGATGTCACAGGATATACGAAGCCCCAGCTCGTCAGCCACACGGACAGCTTCCATCGTCGCATCAGCAGCTGATTGCGATATGGCACATGTTATACCTGAGCAATGAAACAGACGGGTGTCACGAAAAACATCATGCCAGTCTATCATACCAGGAGCCATTGAATAGAATGAAGAGTTCTGACGATCGTACACAACATTGGAACTACGCATAGCCGCCGCCTCTTCAAAATAGTAGGTGCCAAGACGGTCTCCGCCATAGCAGAGATGATCCAGATGCAAACCATACTCACGAAGGCGCATACAACAGGCTCGCCCCAATGCATTATCAGGAATACGGGTAACATACTCTACGTTATTGCCAAAGGTTGCAAGCGAAACAGCTGCATTTGCCTCGCTACCGCCATAGTTTCCAAGGAAACGGGCACTTTGTGACAGACGAAGACATGATGGCTTCGACAAACGAAGAAGCACTTCTCCAAATGTAACAATCTTCTTTTCCATTCTTCTTTGTTCTATTTTCTTTGTAACTATACTGTTTTACCTCTTAACCTAAATGCAAAAGTAATGTTTTTTTTCCAACTGAATCATTACCTGTACTATTATTTTCAAATTTCTAAGGGTATTAAAACGTTTTTTCTACATATCTCTAATCAAGGTAGGTGGAATGAGAGACTCATCAAACATTACCTCGGAATGATTCTTCCAGCTTAGCTCACGGTTAACGACCTCGCCCGTTGCACGGCTTATAGTTTCACGGTATATCTTAGACACCCTGTAGTATTTCCCGTTTTCCTCCTTTCGGAAATGGTGATCCTCCTCTACCAACCTGTAGGTATTTGGATATTCCACAGTGGTACGTAACTCAGCATGGAGGACTGCCGTCCGTGGCGGCAGACCATCAGACATTGTTTCATCTGATCTCCGCCGCAGACGGAGGTCATCGTCCTCACACCATGTACACAACTGCACTGGCTGACTGGTATCGTTGCGGAAACGGTAATCTAAGAAGTTATAGTTGACAGATGTCCCGGCACTATAGGGTATACGTATGCCATTCGGATCAGGTGCCAACGCATCGGAATGATGATGAAGCTCCGTAATGGTGAGAGGGCTATGTAGCACCAATAAGTTTATAGTATTCGCAAGATTACACAAACCTCCTCCTAAACCTGCAACCAGTTTGCCATTAACAAGCACTCGCCCCTCCGCGAAACCATTTTTCCTTGACGTCTTGCCCACTTGTCTCCAGAATGAGAAAGACTCACCAGGAAGAACCACCAAACCGTTTATCTTACCACATGCGATACGTATATTATCTGCTTTGTTTTCTTGAAGTTTCATGTCAATGCCCGGTCCGCACTTTATCATATTGTTACTTTGAGCAGAAACAACCACGGGTAGTCTATCCGATTGTATTGTTTTTGCGAACCGCTCCTTGCCTAACATATTCTTGATATGCCTTTTAAGGATCTCCTTCTGCAGTGATATCGCATAAGTTGTCGGACTTATCTCGCAAAACAGTCTTTTCTTTTTAGCCATTTCTATTCTATAATTTAACAAGTTCAAAAACCAGATACGAGCTATACTCCTTTATGACGCTGTTAGAAAGGGCATAATCAACCTTTATCAAAGGCTTCCTGATGCCGACTGGCAGCTTATGTACCGGTAGCATCATGATGCCGTATTTCCTACGGAGAGAATATAATTCACATGTCAGCTTTCTGACGTCATCAACAGTAAACTCTGTCCCGCCATGCCATGACGCCTGTCTATGGTGCAGCAACCGACGTCTTTTTTTCGATGGGATATCGAAGATGAGACGTCCTCCTGGCTTGAGAATCCTGTGGACTTCTCTGAAGAGATCCTTTATCGTGTCTTGGTCAAGATGCATGAACAGATGGAAGGAATATACAACATCGAACGATTCGTCTGAGAACCCGGTGTCACAGGCAGAAGCATTCCGGAACTCTACATTCTGATGGCGTTTCTTCGCATAGCTCATCATCTCTTGGCTTGCATCCAAGCCATGTGTCGCATAGTTTGTGAGACGCCCTGTGCCACATGCCATATCAAGCCGCAACTCATCTTTAGACGTATCAATCAACTGGTTCAGGATTTTTCTCTCCTCTGTATCGATGAAGTGCCCATAGCTGTTGTTGAAACGGCTCTCATCATAGTTGTCGGCTATACTGTCATAGTATGCGACGACTTTGTTCTCGCTCATATCACTTTACTTATGTAGTTACACACATTATTTATCTGTTCAGGGAAAGATTCCCCGAATTTCTTCTCAAAAAACGCACTGCCGATGGTGAAGGCCCATGGTGACGCAGCTCTCACCTCGTCGAGCCTCGCATAGGAATCAATACTACCTGCAATGCACACAGGTGACTTTAGTGCCCTGACAAGCGCATTGTTGAGTGCTACCGGATTGTCTACATGACGATAACCCAACAAGTCTATACCATACACGCCTCTCGCCAGAATGTCTTTTGCCTCGGCTATAATATCATCGGTAGATCCTTTCAGAATTGAGGGTCTGCCTGTAACATCGCCGACGAAAGGCATATATCTCATACCATGATTGTTACAAAAATCTCGTATAGAGTCAAAATAGTGCGTCCCCATCAGTATGTCGCAACAACAGTCGGCTGCAATCCTTGCACCCTCCAGTCCCTCTGCTTCGGAATAGGCTACGGTCTCAAGAAAAGTTGTCTTGCCACATTCTTTCATACGTAAGAAAAGCTGACGCATCTTATCAGTACTCAATGGATGTTCTTTCATTCCCCAGTATTTCGCCTGGGTGTCCTTACATTCCTCGAATATCTCTGAAGCGTTCTCCACGGTATAATCATGCCACGTCAACATGACAATCAACTCAGGCAATGAGTTGGATTTCATCCCACCCTTCTCACACTCGGCAGAACTCAAGCAAGCTTGTTTCTGCTCTCGTTCAATCGAAACGTTGGATTTCATCCCACCTTTCTCACACTCG
>CAJOPT010000018.1 GCA_905236455.1 uncultured Prevotella sp.
ATCTTAAAGTACAGCAACTCCGCTGCCAGCAGCAGCACTGCGATAATAATGTATGTCCAAACCATATTTTGTATTTATTCTTTTATTAGTTTATTATCCCCGCTTCAGGCACATTGGGGCGTTGCCCCAAAGAGCCTTCCGCTCCCCACAGAGACCGGCTCCTTATCAGTCGCCCGTCTCTTTCTCCAGCCGCTCAATTATTGACTGTCATTATTTTCTTAAGCCATTTGGTCGCGTCACTTGCCTTCTTAAAAGGATTATACCTAAGATATTGGTCAAAGTCTGCGACTGCAGGGATATGATACATCCCAGAATTCTTATCATAGGTAGCATTTCCCTTGACGAACTCATCTATCACATTACAGACACCTCTATTAGACAACAGATTATCATATAGATATAAGGTATTTATTGAGACAACCATTATTGGCATGATTGCTTCCGACAACTCCAATTCTTTCTTCTTTTTCAGTTCCTCATAAAACCACCGGTTGACGATGGATAATATGCCTGTTTGCACAAGCTTTACATCCTCAAATACCAGTATAGGATAATACGTCACATCATTAGGAATGTTGGAATCCCATTCAAATGTATCAGCATCAATTGAGTCTATATGATGAACCAGTTGGCCAACGCCTATCGGTTCTGGTTCCCCTTTGTGCTCTTTTCTCGTTTTATCCAGATTACGGGTTTTCAGAACTATCTTCTCATGCAACTCATCAAGCAGGCGGGCATAGTCCCCATCATCACGACACTCTCCGTTCATTTTGATGGCCTTGCACTCCACCACTATCAACTCTCCATGCTTTGTACGAGAATAAAAGTCAGGTTCGTGATCCTTTTCTTCGTGTTCAATCCCTCTCTTGGGGAATGTAAAACAATTCGATGGTAGGCAGTTAAAGAAAGTATTACGGAATAGCACTTTCTCTATAAACCACTTATTATAGTCAAAGAAACCGCAATTTCCTTTCTTCCCATTGATTAGCGGGCTGAAATCAAAGAACAGGCTATTGAACAGTCGCTCACACAATAGTTGGTTATTGATAACAACATATCCCGAACCGTCTTTTAGCTTCACAAAAGGCTTAGAGCGGAAATGACGATAGTCCACATTCAAAGCCTTACTTTCAACATCTTCATCGTCGAATGGCAGGTAAGCATCTTCATCAATAGAAAGATTCTCTATCAAGGTGGCTGAAAGAAAACCGCTTTCTTGATTGATTGTAATCCATTTCGGTGTTATGATTGGCACCCCGTTCCCATTATTCGTGATGTACTTATCTGTTTCTGAAGCAATGCAAATGATGGTCGTATAATAAGGTTGCCAGCTCTTTATGCCCCAATCAAGGAACAACTTTTCCGTTGCTTTTGTCAAAACCTCATTGGATGGTATAAAGTCAACCAGTTGCTGGAAATAATACATCTGGGGCTGTAAGGTAGCCTTGATATTGTAATGATTGCTGTCATTGGTCAAAAAGCCGTTGAGGAACAAGAGTTCATCCAACTGATACTGCTCTTTCCTTTCCTTGAAACTGACAATCTTCTCATTGATAGTCAGAATTACCTTAAACAAAAGCAGTTCAAAATCTGAATCTTCAACCTCATTCGTAAACTCTTCTGCACGTATTGAGAAAATCCATCGCCATAGTTCGAGGCTTGTCCTGTAGGTCAATATCTCTATTTTTTCTCCATGGGCAATATTCTCTCTCTCATAAAAAGCATTGAACATTTTGTTCAAATATGGGACATACTTCTTGCTACTCTCAGAGAATAATGACCGCTTACCATCAGGAATGCTATAATTTCCATAGTGAAGACTAAGGATAGTCGCTGTTCGTATAAGAGAAGTGCGGTTAAATCTCTTAAGCTCAGAGCAAATATCAATAAGCGGTTCGCCTTTGAAAAAACTGCTATACTCTACCACCCTTCTTACACGATAAGTGGTTTGATTATGACCGTATGCCATGATTTTCCTCCTTATCCATTCTTTTCAAGTTCTCATACACCTCATCAAGCCATCGGGTCTTTTTCAACTCATAGCCTACTGTCTTGGCCTCCTGGAACAAGAACTTATTGAACGGAAACACCTGATTCAGTTCAGCCTGCTCCTTGTAGTCGATATAACTGTTTATCAGAAGAGCCAGATCCAGTTTGCCATCAGCAAAGAAATTCTCTAGTCGCATCAGCTGCTCAATATTGACCATCACAAGGTCTTTCACCTCATAGTCAGTAGACACGTTCCGTCCTTCCAAATCCCGGCAAAACTCTTTATTGAGCAAGTAGTTTGGTCCTTCAACATCAAAGCAATTGTCAAAATAGACAATAATCGGAAAGACGAACATAACGCTCTTGGGTGCATTTACATCGACTTCTTTCTGAATCATAGGAAGCTTACTTTCTATCACTGAAGCCAGCTGAGCGATACCCTTTCCGTGCCCTTTCTTATTTGCAACATACTTTTCGAAGATAGCATTCTTGATGGTTTCATAGTCACCACTCAACTTCTTCTTGGCCGCCACCTGCGCATCTTTGCATTCAAAGATGAATATTCTGTTTCCCTTCCTTAGATAATAGTCCGGCATACCTTCTCCAAGTGCCTTCTCAAGCTCCTCTCCACTATATTTGACATATTGGTCACCGAAACACCTGTTCATCAACGCGTAGAAGAAAAACCTTTCAGAGAATTTCTCACCCAGCATCGACCTCAGATTCATATACCCGCTCTTGTTATCCAATAG
>CAJOPT010000019.1 GCA_905236455.1 uncultured Prevotella sp.
GCTTTTCGTCAAAAAAGTAATCGCATTCCTTTTAGTACGGGTTTGCTTCGCAAAGGAATCGTTTCTTCAGTACGCTTGCTTCAGCAAGAAATTTCACAAAATGAATTCAAATTATTCAGAATGATATGTTTTTTAAAAGCTCCTGTGAAATTTTGTTTTAATTTTGAATAATTTCTTTGCGTAAGCGTGCCGTTATTATTTCTTTGCGAGCAAAGCGAGTAAACTCGATTACCAGCCGTAAGGCTGCCGGAAAGAGAATATGGAGAGCCTTAAGAGGATACCCATTCTTATATACATAACTAAGGCGAACCGTATGGTCCGCCTTAATTGTGATGTATAGTAAAAAAAGCTTTAGAACTACTTCATGATAACTTTATGGCTTTCATTGACATCTTTACCGATGACTTTCAGGATGATGACACCCTTTGCGTTCGGCATGCTGACGGCACTGGCAGCATTGAATTTGTGCTGACCAAGGATACGTCCGTTCATGTCGTATGCAAGAATCTGGTACTGGTCGGAAGCATTTGCTCCTTCAACCTGTACGATAACGAGTCCGTTTTCTGCTTTTGCAAAGCTAACCTTCTTGCCATTGGCGTTATTTGCCTCCAGTTTCTCGATGCTTGTAGGCATCAGGTCGCCAGGATTCTCGGTTGCATATTCCATTCCTTTCTCAAAGGCACCCATATCAGGAGCTTCTCCCACATAGCGGATTTCTGGTATAGTGAGAATAGCGCCATAGCGGCTGTCGGCAGGAACGGCAACACCTTTGTCAACGTATGCTGTCTCACCTGAAGCACTGAAATGTGCGAAGACAAACTCAGGGAGGTTGCCGTACTCATCGCGGGCAGCAGTAAGCTCGGAGCCTTCAACAGACTGGAAGCGTGAAGGGTCGGCATATCGGAAATCATCGTGTATAAGCTGTGCGTTCATGTTGAGTGAGTCAATCTCGAATCGTCCATACTGTCCATATTTACCATCCTCGCCATATTTTGGTAATCCGGTATTCTTGTCGTTTTTGTCCGTTGTGGCGTTGTCGTTGATGGCAAGGCTGTTGCGTATGATAAGTTCCTTTGGTGTACCCTTATCGTCTTGATAGAACCTGTATGAGTAAGACTTGTCGCCCATAGCCTTACTTGTGATGCCCGTGCAGTTGTTTAGGATGATGTCGCCTCCGTTATTGTGGTTCTGGTCGAATCCCTTAGAACCGTTATATGCGGCAACACAGCGGTTCAGTACGACATTGGAGGCAGTCTGCTCGCTACCGAGTTTGAATCCGTTCATGTTTCCCGTACCTTGTGAGCCATTCTCCAGATATCCGTTATGATAAGCGATACAGTTCTCGATGATGAAGGTCTGTCCTCCTGGGAATCCGTCGTCAGTTTTCGGATAGACGTCCCATCCGTCATCACTGTTATCCCATGCCCGGCAGCCGTAGAAGTAGTTACCATCGCCGACAGATATTTTTGGAGCGAAGCCGTCAGCATCACCCTGGTCCTCATCGCAGTTGAGGTAAGAGTCACAGTTGATGATACGGTTGTATGATCCTAAGTTTTTGATTTGCAAGCCTGTGTCACCGTTCTTATAGAAGCGGCAGTTCTCTATGATGTTGTGATGAGCCTGTTCGGTAAGAGCTGCAATGTCGGCATATTTGCCGTTGATAGGCTTTAGGCGCTCAATAAGGAGACCATTGTCGCTGGCATTACAGAAGTCGATGCCATAGAAATGCCAGTAGGAGCTGGTGAGTCTCATACCCTGATAAGGGTTACTGCTGTGTCCATGTGCAGGTTGTGCAGAGAAGTCAAGTACAGCCCTTCCGCCGACAGCATACAATTCGATCATCTCATCCTCTGTGCCGTTCTTGTCGTCAATATTGATACGGTGGTCGAACACGTATGTGCCAGGTTTCATGCAGATGCGTTGTCCTGGTTCAACGATGGCAATGGCTTTCTCAAGCGATGCGAACGGCTTTGCCTCAGAGCCGTCGGCAGAGCTGTCGTCACCGTCGGTAGACACCCAAATCTTAGACATTGTGTCTGGTGTGTCAGGAATATTTCCGTCGATGGTTGCGCTCTTCTCCTCACCCAAGCTTGTTCCAGCTGTTGTGATAGCGTAAGCGCGTGCATAATAGGTTTTGTTTTCCTCGAACGGCATGACTACTTGGAATGACAGTTTGACGCTTGATGCTGCGATTTTTGTGCCAGACTGTAAAGTTACTCCGGCACTTTCAGAATAGACGACGCCTACCTCCTGAATGTCTGCGCCACCATCATCGGTAATCAGACCACCGCATATATATTTCTTGCCGCTCTTAGTGATGTCGTTGGTAGATATGGAAGCCAGGGTAGCCTGTTCGGTGCTGAAGGTCTTGTCCTCACCATATACGGTGCCGGCATTTGATACGGCGAACGCACGGTAGTGGTAGGTCGTGCTGGCTTTCAACCCGGATGCTCCAAGCGTAAAGCTTGTCTCGCTGGGGCTGTCGGTCACCAGTTTATTGTTGCCGACGGTAGGATTTGGAGCTGTGCCATAGACGATACCGATTTCCTTGATAGGCTGGTCACCGCCGTCAGCGAGCGAGCCACTGAGGTCGGCAGAGTTCTTGGTAATGTTAGAAGCGTCACCGGTTACAACCGTAGCCTCAACGCCGAAGGCTTGTGCGGTAACAATCAGGTCGTCGATGTCGGCATCCTTACTCTCGCTGTTACCGATTTTCACGCGGTTGACATCCATATCCTCTATGGTAATGGTCGGGTTGCTGGCAGATGAGATCTGCTGCACTGATGTCCAGCTATTTCCACCATCCTTTGATGTGAATACTTCCACGTATTTACCAGAGCGTTTAACGTTCAGTGTGATACTTTTCACACCTTTGTCGAGAACAGGAGTAATCACGTAAGAGCCGTTCTTTGGAAGGCGAAGATTCTGTGTACCGCTTACCACATAGCTGGTGTTGGTAGACACGTATGAGTCTTTGTAAATCCAGTCGCCTTGTCCTTCTACGGTCACAACGTACTCCTCACCAGTAGTGAGGTTTTCCTTCATAGGCACATTTGTCTCAAAGTCCTGAATGAAGTATCTGCCTTCGGCATCAACTTTTCTTGGAGCATTGTCACTGGTGTCAAACATTGCTGTTACCGGCATACAAAGGCATCCGGCAGCAATGGAAAAAAGCCATTTTCTTTTAAGTAAACTCTTTTTCATGTCAGTAGTTTAGTAGATTAAACGTTTATGAATTATATACCATGCAAAAATATCAATAATAACGGATATTATTTTAATATATATCCAAAAATTTCACGTAAACGTTTACGGGAGAAGTTGAAAGCGAAAAGTGAAAGTAGGAAGTTTACAGAAGATTCTCACGTTCGGAAATGCAAAAAAAAAACAAGTTTTCTTTTGCATTTCGCTCGCTTAATCGTATCTTTGCATCAGAATAACTAAACAAATCAATAGAAAATGAAAAAAGTTTTATTATCAGTGTTAGTTAGCATGGCTTGTATTGGGTCATACGCTCAGCAAGAAATTTACAACCGCGCACCAGTAGCTGTAAGAACCAGCAATGGTGTGTTAGTATCATGGAGGTCATTTGACAGTGATGCCTCTAACCTTGGCTTTAACGTCTATCGTGACGGTACGAAACTGAACTCCTCCCCTATCACCACCAAGACAAACTTCATGGACGACGGTGGTACGGCGGGTGCTACTTATAAGATAGAGTCGACCAATGGCGAGAGCTTTACGACGAAGGCATGGGACAATATGTACACTACCATTGCCATCAGTCGTCCGCCTGCCACGAAGGATGCCTCTGGCGCATTGACCGGACGCTATCGTCCTGACGAGATCAGCATAGGCGATGTTGACGGTGACGGTGAGTTTGAGCTTATCGTGAAATGGCTTCCAGACAACCAGCGTGACTCTGGTAAGGAAGGTAAGGCCTCCCCTACTTACATCAGCTGTCATAAGATGGACGGAACCCAGTTGTGGCGACTGAACTTAGGTCACAATATACGTTCTGGAAACCACACCATGACATTCCTTGTGTATGATTTCGACGGTGACGGCAGAGCGGAGATGATTTGCCGTACCGCAGCCGGCTCAACTGACGGAACAGGCAAGTATGTCAGTGCTGTCGGTGCTTCCGACATACAGGCAACCGACAATACAAAGACATATCAGAACTCAAAAGGATATGTTACTGGCGGAGAGGAGTTCCTGACCGTATTCAACGGAGAGACTGGTGCCGCTATGCACACTATCTGGTATCGTCCGAACCGTGGTTTCGGAGATTCTGGAGCCGCATCCTTAGGCTCATGGGGTGACAGCTATGGTGGTCGCGCCGAGCGTTTCAACGCAGCGGTGGCATATCTTGACGGCAGCACTCCTACGGCAATACTTCAGCGTGGATATTATACCCAGTGCTATATCTGGGCAGTAGACTGGAACGGTTCACAGCTTTCCACACGTTGGTTGCATCGTGGCACAAGCAAGACAGCATGGGATGTCATTGACGGCAACGGCACAGTCGTCGCTTCAGGCTCAGGAAAGTCGAGCTATGGACAAGGTGTCCACGGAATCTCTATTGGTGATGTTAATGGCGACGGACTGGATGATATCTGTACTGGTGGTGCAACCATCGGTCATGACGGTCGTCTGATGGGTTCTACCGGTTTCGGTCATGGTGATGCCATCCACCTTGGTGACTTGGTTCTCGATCGTCCAGGACTTGAGCTGATGATGCCTCATGAGGAGTCTCCATACGGATATGACGTCCATGACGCAACCACAGGTGAGGTAATAGTATCTGCCACCAGCTCTGGTGACAACGGCCGTGGTCTTGCCTGTGACTTCATACCTTCTCATAGAGGCTCAGAGTTCTGGTCTTCGGCAGACAATAACATGCGTGCTTGTGAGGATGGAACGATACTGAACGGCAGTAAGCCAGATACCAACTTCCGAATATACTGGACAGGTGACCCGTTTGACCAGACCTTTGACGGACGTTATGACAGTGGCTCAGATATAAGCTCCCCTCGTATACGCGCATGGAGCACAGCCTCAAACAAGATCGTTACCGTACAGGAGTTTGCTGACTATGGACAGCCACAATCGAGCAACACCACAAAGGCTACGCCATGTCTTCAAGCTGACTTCTTAGGTGACTGGCGCGAGGAGCTTATCATGTGGCAATATGAGAGCGACTGGTCGAGTCCTACATGTAAGTTGATGATTTTCTCTACCCCACAGGCGACAGAGTATAAAGTTCCAGGTCTGTTGCAAGACCACCAATACCGCATGGCAGTGGTATGGCAGAACGCCTCATATAACCAGCCACCTCACCTTAGCTATTCTTTGGCAGAACGCCTTGGTGTCGACCGTGCCACATACCAGACAAACGTTACCTCCACCGCACCGTCCCCTACCCCATTGGAGCCATCTACCACTGGCGAGGAGAGTCTCAAGACTCCTTCTGCCGACAAGGCTGTTGTGACAGGTACATGCTATACAGCGGGTGAGAACGGAGAGATAACAGACAGTAAGTCAGGTGATTATCTAAAGATTCGCACAGGTAATAACGACCAGATTGTCTTCAGTGTCAATGACGGTTATGTCATTACTGGTATCACCGTTGAGGGCTATAGCAACAACAAATCAACACAGGCCGACCGTTCCATCACTATGACGGGCATATATATTGACGGCTCTGCCAATAGCGTGCTGACAAGTCCAGTTGTCTTCCCTGGCGGAACAGCAGGACAGACAGCCGTGCAGAGTACGACTACAGGATTCCGTGCACAGGAAAAGATCGTGCTGACGTTTGACAACAGCAATATCGTATCTGGCGATGTGGACAGTGCCGGCAAGAACAAGCAGCTTTTTGCCAAGATAACCTTTACTTATGAAAAGGTTGAGACAGGTGTGAAATATGTTCAGACTGTGACACTCGACGGTTCCTCTGACATATACAATCTTAACGGTCAGAAAGTAAGTCAACCAGAGCGTGGCATTTATATTAAGGACGGAAAGAAAATAGTTGTTAAGTAACGATAAACTCAAAAGACAAAAAGGTCAAACCGTGAAGAAACAAGCGAAGCTCACACCGATGATGCAGCAGTTTTTCTCATTTAAGGAGAAATACCCAGACGCATTGCTGCTCTTTCGTTGCGGCGACTTCTATGAGACATATTGCGATGATGCTGTCACAGCATCGAAGATTCTTGGAATTACACTCACCCGGCGTAACAATGGTGCGTCGGGTGAAGCCACTGAAATGGCAGGATTTCCACATCATGCCCTTGACACCTACTTGCCAAAACTGATTCGAGCGGGTAGGAGAGTGGCTATCTGTGACCAGCTTGAAGACCCAAAGCTCACCAAGAAACTGGTTAAGAGAGGTATTACAGAGCTGGTTACACCTGGAGTGGCAATGAGCGACACAGTATTGAACTATAAGGAGAACAATTTCTTGGCAGCAATACATTTTGGCAAAGGCTTATGCGGTGTCGCTTTTCTCGATATCTCCACTGGTGAGTTCCTCACAGGCGAGGGTACTTATGACTACATAGAAAAGCTCCTTGGTAACTTCCAGCCAAAGGAAGTGCTTTATAACAGGGAGTGTAAGCATGAGTTTGAGAATCGTTTCGGAACACGATTCATAACGTTTGAGATGGATGACTGGGTGTTTACAGAGCAGACAGCTCAACAGGCGTTGCTTAAACACTTCCAGACCAAGTCGCTTAAAGGTTTCGGTGTTGACCATCTGAGATGCGGCATTGTCGCATCGGGTGCTATCCTATTGTATTTGGAGCAGACTCTTCATACACACATAGGACATATCACCTCGCTTTCCAGAATAGAGGAGGAGCGTTATGTGCGCCTTGACAAGTTTACCATCCGCTCGCTGGAGCTGTTGAGTCCTATGCAGGAAGACGGCTCTTCATTATTAAGTGTCATAGACAACACCGTCACACCGATGGGCGGGCGGCTGTTACGCCGATGGGTGGTTTTCCCATTAATGGAACAGAAGCCTATCAATGAGCGCCTTGACATTGTTGAGTATTTCTTTAAGGAGCCTTCTTTCCGTGAAAAGATAGACGAGAATATTCGTCGTATAGGCGACTTGGAACGTATTATCTCACGGGCGGCAGTGGGGCGTATATCCCCACGTGAGGTCGTCCAGCTGAAGGTTGCCCTTCAAGCGTTGATTCCAGTGAAGGAAGCATGTCTAAACGCGGATGTCGAAGCCCTAAGACGGGTGGGGGAGCAGCTTTCTCTCTGCGAGGAGCTACGTAACCGTATAGAGCGTGAGATACAAAACGACCCTCCACAGCTTGTGAGCAAAGGCAATGTTATTGCAAAAGGGTTTAATGAGGAACTTGATGAGCTTCGCCATATCTCTCGTAGTGGCAAAGATTATCTTTTGGAGTTGCAGGAACGTGAGAGCAAACAGACCGGGATAAGCTCGTTAAAGGTCGGATACAACAATGTTTTCGGTTACTATCTTGAAGTGCGCAACACATATAAGGACAAGGTTCCTGAAGACTGGATAAGAAAGCAGACGTTAGCGCAGGCAGAAAGGTATATCACACAAGAGCTGAAGGAATATGAGGAGAAGATAATGGGTGCAGAGGAGAGAATCCTGGCACTTGAGGAACGCCTCTTCATGGAATTGGTTGTGTGGATGCAGGATTATATATCCCAAATACAAGTCAATGCCAACGTTGTGGCTCACCTTGACTGTTTGTTGTCGTTTGCCGCTGTAGCAGAGCAAAACCATTATATACGACCTCAAATAGATGATTCAGAAGTCATTGATATAAGACAGGGACGCCATGCTGTGATAGAGACACAAATGCCGATAGGGGAGAGGTATGTGCCTAATGACGTGTATCTTGACACAGAGAGTCAGCAGATAATGATGATAACTGGTCCTAATATGGCAGGTAAATCCGCTCTGTTGCGTCAAACGGCGTTGATTGTACTCATGGCACAGATAGGCTGTTTCGTGCCGGCAGAGAGCGCGAGAATCGGTCTGGTGGACAAAATATTCACTCGTGTGGGTGCAAGCGACAACATCTCATTGGGCGAGTCAACGTTTATGGTTGAGATGACAGAGGCTTCTAATATCCTTAACAATGTCACCTCGCGCTCTTTGGTCTTGTTTGACGAGTTGGGACGTGGAACATCTACTTATGACGGCATCTCGATTGCTTGGGCGATAGTTGAGTTCCTGCATGAAAACAATCGCGCGAAAGCCCGTACTTTGTTTGCCACGCACTATCATGAGCTCAACGAGATGGAGAAAAACTTCTCTCGGGTAAAGAACTATAACGTTTCTGTTAAGGAGATAGAAGGTAAGATTATCTTTATGCGTCGCTTGGAGCGTGGCGGCTCGGAGCACTCTTTTGGTATTCATGTGGCGGAAATCTCCGGTATGCCTAAGAGTATTGTCAAACGCGCTAAGGTTATCCTTAAACAGTTGGAGACGGAGAATGCGCAAGTTGGAATAGTGGGTAAGCCCTCAGCGCAAGTCATAGAGCAGAGTAGGGAAGGAATGCAACTTTCTTTCTTCCAGCTTGACGATCCGGTGCTTTGCCAGGTACGTGATGAGATTTTGGGTCTCGATGTGAATAACCTTACTCCTATTGAGGCTCTTAATAAGCTAAATGATATTAAGAAGATTGTGTCTGGAAAATGAGTTCTTAATGCTTAATAAGCGAATTTCTATTAAGCATTAAGAACTAAAATAAACATTGTTTTTATGCGTTGCTTTTTCCTTTGCTTTGCCAAAGGCTCCATACGCCGATCGCTATAAATGGAATGCTTAGGATCTGTCCCATGTCAATTGGGAGTCCTGCCTCAAACGCTTCCTGTATCTCCTTGGTATACTCGATGACAAATCGGAAAGTGAAGATAAGCGTAAGGCAAAGTCCGAAATAGAATCCTGTTCCCACTTTCTCAGGTTTCTTCTTGTAAATGAATAGTATCAGCAGGAAGAAGCAGAAATAAGCAATAGCCTCATATAGCTGACCAGGATGGCGCGGATAAGTGTCTACCCTTTCAAAGACGAACGCCCAAGGCACGTCGGTGACTTTACCTATGATCTCACTGTTCATCAGGTTTCCAAGGCGTATGAATGTTGCTGTAATACCGGAACATATTCCCATGTTGTCGAGTACTGTCCATGCCGGTACCTTCATGTATCTGATATACAGATACAGACCTATTAGCATACCAATGACACCACCATGGGAAGACAAACCTTGATAGCCAATGAATTTCCAAGAACCGTCAGCCATGTGTCTCACTGGAACAAACATTTCTATGAAATGCTCGAATGAGCCAAGGAAATATTGTGGCTCATAGAAAAGACAATGTCCCAGGCGACCGCCAATGAGCACTCCCAGGAAAACATAGATAAAAAGCGGCTCAAACTTGTCATCGCCAAGCTTCTGTCGTTTGTAGAGCCAGCGCATAAGCAAATAGCCCAGTGTTAAGCCAATAAGCCAGCACATGGAATACCAGCGAAGCTCAAAACGTCCCAAATGAAGCATTATCTCATCCGGGTTCCATTGAATGTAATTAAGTGGTGTCATCATATCATGAAATCTATATATGCCGTAACTTAAACATTAAACCTAAAGTGCATTATGTCTCCATCCTGAACGATATATTCCTTACCCTCGATGCCCATCTTGCCAGCCTCGCGGACTGCTGCCTCAGAACCGTATTGGATATAGTCGTCATACTTGATAACCTCAGCGCGGATAAATCCTTTCTCAAAGTCTGTGTGGATGACACCGGCGCATTGTGGAGCTTTCCAGCCTTTATGGTAGGTCCAGGCCTTAACCTCCATCTCTCCAGCAGTTATAAAGGTCTCAAGATTAAGCAGTGAATACGCTTTCTTGATAAGGCGGTTGACACCACTCTCCTCTAAGCCAAGCTCTTCGAGAAACAGTTGCTTGTCTTCGTATGACTCCAGCTCAGCAATGTCTTCTTCGGTCTTTGCTGCGATAATCATGGCTTCAGCACCTTCCTCTTTTGCCAGTGCTTCTATCTTTTCAGTGAAGGCATTCCCGCTTTTTGCGTCTGCCTCGCTGACGTTACAAACATAAAGGACAGGTTTTGCTGTCAAAAGGAAGAGGTTTCTTGCGGCGTCTTGCTCATCTTTAGTGTCAAATTCCACTACACGGGCATTTTTGCCTTGCTCAAGAACGTCCTTGTAAGCTCTCAATACAGTTGCCTCTATCTTCGCGTCTTTATTACCGGCTGCCGCAGCTTTCTCTGTCTTAGCGAGGCGGCTCTCAATTGTCTCCAGATCTTTTAACTGTAGCTCTGTATCAATAATCTCTTTGTCGCGGATGGGGTCAATGGTGCCATCAACATGTGTGATGTTATCATCCTCAAAGCACCGCAACACATGTATAATCGCATCTGTCTCACGGATGTTCCCAAGGAATTTGTTACCAAGTCCCTCACCCTTTGAGGCACCTTTCACAAGTCCTGCGATATCTACTATCTCACAAGTGGCAGGTACTATCCTGCCTGGGTGTACTAATTCTGCCAATTTGGTTAACCTCTCATCGGGTACAGTAATCACACCGACATTAGGCTCGATGGTACAGAAAGGAAAATTTGCCGCTTGTGCCTTTGCGCTCGACAAACAATTAAACAACGTGGACTTTCCGACATTAGGCAGTCCAACAATACCACATTTTAATGCCATTTTCTTCTAATACATTTGTTATTCTGGGTGCAAAGGTAGTAAATATATTTTAAAGAGTGAATTTTTTCTTTTGAAAGATAGTTGTTAATGCGCCTCAAGCCAGTTCGCTCCCCAACCACTATCAGCAATCAATGGAACTCTCAGCGTGTAAGCGTTTTGCATTTCTTCTATTACGATGTGTTCTACTTTTTCTTTCTCTTCAGGATATACAGAGAAGTTGAGTTCATCATGAACTTGCAACAGCATTTTTGAACGTATTCCTTCTTGCTTGAAGCGTTGGAAAATCCGAATCATGGCAACTTTGATAATGTCTGCCGCCGAACCTTGTATTGGTGCATTGATGGCATTGCGTTCGGCAAAGCCTCGTACGGTTGTATTTCTGGAGTTTATATCAGGCAAGTAACGGCGACGGTGGAAAAGAGTCTCAGCGTATCCTTTTTCTCTTGCGGAGTCCTTTGACCTCTCCATGTATTCTTTAACGGTAGGGAATGTCACAAAGAATCCGTCAATGAGCTTTTTGGCCTCATCACGGCTAATATCCAGACGCTCTGCCAAACCAAAGACCGTGATGCCATAGATAATACCGAAGTTAGCACGTTTAGACTTGGTACGCTCGTCTCTTGTGACGTCATCGATATTTTTCTTGTATATGTTCGAAGCGGTAGCCGCATGTAAATCTTTACCTTCTTGGAATACATTTATCATGTGTTCATCACCAGACAAATGAGCCATTACACGTAGCTCTATTTGCGAGTAGTCTGCTGAAAAGAACAGACAATTGTCTTCGGGAATGAAACATTTCCTGATTTCCTTGCCGTCTTCGCCTCGCACAGGGATATTTTGTAAGTTTGGATCGCTGGAGGAAAGGCGCCCTGTAGCGGTAATGGTTTGGTTAAACGATGTGTGGATATGACCGGTTCTTGGGTTTATCAGCTTTGGGAGGGCATCTATATATGTACTGAGTAGCTTCTTTAATCCTCTGAAATTCAAGATGCTGTCAACAATCGGATGTTTCAGGCGTAATTGTTGAAGCACATCCTCACTTGTAACGTACTGTCCTGTTTTCGTCTTTTTTGGCTTTTCCACTATTTGCATCTTACCAAAGAGGATATCACCAACTTGTTTAGGAGATGAGATATTGAAAGCCTCACCAGCCAACTCGTAAATATGTTTCTCAAGCTCCAACATCCGCTCTGTGAAAAGTCTTGACGTTTCTTTCAACGCTTCTGTATCTATTCGCACACCGTTCATCTCCATGGAGGCTAAAACGGGTACCAATGGCATCTCTATGTCCCAGAATAGTGACTCAACATTTGCGTCTTTGAGTTTTGGTTCAAGGATATTTTTCAATTTCAAGGTGATATCCGCATCTTCTGCCGCATATTCATAGATGTCGATAGGGGAGAGGCTTCGCATTGAACGTTGGTTCTTTCCTTTTGCTCCTATCAGCTCGTCAATATGAATAGTCTGGTAGTTAAGGTAAACCTCTGCCATATAATCCATATTGTGGCGAAGCTCTGGTTGTATGAGATAGTGGGCAATCATGGTGTCGAACATCTTACCTTTTAACTCTACACCATAATTTGCTAATACCTCAAGATCATATTTTATATTTTGTCCGATTTTCAAAATGGACTCATTTTCATAAAGTGGCTTGAAGATGTTGACAACCTCCTGAGCCTTCTCCCGGTTTTCGGGAATTGGGACATAAAACGCCTTCGATTCTTCAACAGCAAAGCTCAAACCTACCAATTCTGCATTGATTGCGTTAGTTGAGGTCGTTTCCGTATCTAAACTTAGAATTTGTTTTGTCATTAAAAAATCATAAAGATTTTCAATATCTCTCTGATTTTCAACGAGTTTGTATTCGTGTGGGGTAGTTTTTAAGGTTTCAAAACTTGAAAATTCTGAGCTCTCCGATGTCTCGGGCGTAAAAAATCCAAAGAGATCAGCTTGGATATTAGTGGTCTTTGGCTTTGTTTCAGTTTTTTTAAGAAATTTGGCAGCGAGTGTTTTAAACTCCAGTTCATTGAATATCTCAAGTAGCTTCTCCTCGTCAGGGGTATTTATTTTCAATTCTTCCATGTTGAGTTCAATCGGAACATCAGTTCTGATAGTAGCCAAGAACTTTGACATCTTTATGTCATCGACAGCTCCTTCAACTTTCTCTTTCAATTTTCCTTTTATCTCATTTGTATTCTCAAGCAGGTTGTCTATAGTGCCAAATTGATTAATTAGTTTTACTGCGGTTTTCTCGCCAACTCCTGGGCAACCGGGAAAGTTGTCTGATGAGTCTCCCATTAAAGCCAATAAGTCAATTACCTGGTTTGTGTTTTCAATACCATACTTTTCGCACACTTCCTTCGGCCCCATCTTTTCATATCCTCCTCCATGACGTGGGCGGAATTGATAAACATTGTCGCGTACTAACTGACCATAGTCCTTATCTGGTGTAAGCATATATGTCTCAACACCGTTTTTGCCAGATTTCATCGCTAATGTCCCTATAATGTCATCTGCCTCAAATCCGTCCACCTGAAGGATAGGAATGTGAAATGCGGATAATATGTTTTTGATGATAGGTATGGATGCTTTTATGTCCTCTGGCGTTTCCTCACGTTGCGCCTTATATTCTGGGAAAGCTTCGTTGCGGAATGTTTTTCCATGGTCAAAAGCAACACCAAGGTGGGTTGGCTTTTCTTTTGTAAGGATTTCATTAAGAGTGTTGCAAAAACCAAGAATAGCAGATGTGTTAAGCCCTTTTGAGTTTATGCGAGGGTTCTTAATAAACGCATAGTATGAGCGATAGATGAGCGCATAGGCATCAAAAAGAAACAGTTTTTCCATATGAATTGCATTTTTAAAGCGTAAAAGTACAATTTTTTTGGCATATTCCCGATATTTTGAGTAATTTTGTATCAAATTTTAATATTACATGGATTATCTTTCGCTTATACAACAACCAATCAAGAAAGAATTGGACGATTTTGTAAATCTATTCAACATGTCTCTTCAGCATGATGACGGATTATTGTCTCAGGCTCTTGCTCATATCCGTAAGAGAGCGGGAAAACGTATGCGCCCGATGCTTATATTGTTGATAGCAAAGAACTTCGCTAATGTAAATGACACAACTCAACATGCTGCCGTGGGACTCGAACTGCTTCATACAGCATCTTTGATACATGATGATGTGGTTGATGAAAGCTGTGAGCGGCGTGGGCAAGCGTCACTAAATGCCTCTTATGATAATAAGGTAGCCGTGTTGGTGGGTGATTATGTGCTTTCAACAGCTTTGTTGCATGTCTCTTACACTCATTCGGAGACTATTGTACGGTATTTAGCTGAGCTTGGAAGAACACTCTCTGATGGTGAGATTCTCCAATTGACAAATATCCAAAATCAAGATCTTTCAGAAGCTATTTATTTTGAGGTAATTAAGCGGAAGACAGCTGCTCTTTTTGAAGCTTGTGCCACTGTTGGGGCTGTCTCTGTAGGAGCTTCTGATGAAATAGTCAATGCAGCAAAGCACTTTGGGCAGAATCTTGGTATAATATTCCAGATACGAGATGATATTTTTGATTATTATGATTCTGTGGAGATAGGTAAGCCTACAGGGAATGATATGTTGGAAGGTAAACTTACATTACCTGTCATATATGCATTGAACAACTCACCTTCGGAAGCAATGATGCAGTTAGCCCGTAAGGTCAAAGAGCAGACTATACTTCCCGATGAAATCGCTGTGTTAGTTGATTTTGCTAAAGAAAACGGCGGTATTGAATATGCACAAAAACGAATGTGGGATTTTCATCGTCTGGCACAACAATTTATTGATAACTATGTTACAGATTTGGAAATAAAACAAGCTTTACAAGCTTATCTTGATTTTGTAATACAAAGAACTCGTTGATTAAAAAAGCCCTTTAGACACAATCGCTCTAAAGGGCTTTCATTATAAAAGAAATCTGTTTATATCAGAAGAATTTGATTTCCTTGCCTTCAATTTCACTTAAAAGAAGATTAGCTAATCTGCTGGTACCCATTCTGAACCATTTATTTGTTAGCCATTTCTCTCCAAGGACTTCTTTAACAATGGTATAATAAATAACTGCATCCATAGGAGTGTTAATGCCACCGGCAGGTTTAAAACCAATTTGAATGCCGGTCTCATCGTAATATTCTTTAATAGCTTGGCACATTACATAAGCAGCCTCTGGTGTAGCTGAAATCTTTTCTTTGCCTGTGGATGTCTTAATATAATCTGCTCCAGAATACATAGAAAGGATAGAGGCTTTTTTAATATTAGCTGCAGTAACAATATCACCAGTCTCAAGAATAACTTTCATCGCTACATTCTCACCGCAAGTCTGTTTAAGTTCGTTGATTTCATCGCATACTCCCTCATAGTCACCACTGAGGAATTTGCCGACGGGCAGAACAATATCAATCTCTGTTGCTCCGTCTTGTATGGCTAATGCTGTTTCAGCTACTTTTACCTCTATGCGTGCCTGGCTTGAAGGGAAGCTTCCAGAGACACAGGCTATTTCAACGCCATCAACCTCCAAAGACTCGCTTACAATCTTTGCGAAGCAAGGATAGACACATATTGTGGCGACATGGGGTAGGGCAGGATAGGCATTCTCAAATTCGTTGACCCGCTCTGTAAAAGCTAATACGCTCTCGTCAGAATCTGTAGTTTTCAGAGTTGTCAATTCGATACTGCCGAAAAGGAATTTCTTTACTTCCAAAGTATCATTTTCTGGTACTTTTTCGGCAATGATTTTCTTTACAGCTTCAGCAACATCGGAGTCTTTGATGTCGCAATTGTACTTACTAAAAGCTTGTTCATACTTACTTTTTTCGTGAGCATGAATGTGTTGATGCTCTTGTGTGTGATCATGATTTTCTGCCATAATAGTTTCTTTTGATTATGAATTATTATTAGGTTGTAAGTTTCTTATTTTGAATGTGTCTCAATGAATCTCGAGTTGTTTTCTTTTTGATTGATTTTATCAGCTCTTCTGTAAGGTCTATACCCGTTTGGTTTGCCAGACAGATTAGGACCCATAAAACGTCTGCCATCTCTTCACCAAGGTTTTCTTTTTCTCCAGCCTTGAAGCTTTGGTCGCCATATTTCCGTGCTATGACACGGGCAAGCTCGCCAACTTCTTCAGTTAAAACAGCCATGTTCGTCAGCTCTGAGAAATACCTGACACCGTATTCCTTAATCCATTGATCTACAAGTTGTTGAGCTTCTTTGATAGTCATGTTTTTAAATTATGATATATTACGGCAATGCTTTTATTCTTTGTTTTTGGAATCCATGCAGATGGTGACGGGACCGTCATTTAGGAGTTCCACTTTCATATCTGCGCCAAATTCGCCAGTGCCTACAGCTTTTCCAAGTAGTAGCGAAAGTTTGTCACAGAAACTCTCGTAGAGTGGGACGGATATTTCATGTCGTGCGGCTCGTATCCATGATGGACGGTTACCTTTTTTATAGCTCGCAAACAGGGTAAACTGACTAATAACAAGTATTTCTCCGTCAGAATCCATGATGCTTTTATTCATAACTCCGTTCTCATCATCGAAAACACGTAGGTTGACAACCTTTTTTACCAGCCAGTCAATATCCTCTTCACCATCTGTTTCTTCAATACCCAACAAGATAAGAAAGCCATTGCCAATGGCTGATTTCACCTTGCTATTGATGGTTACTGACGCATGGCTGACACGTTGTATTACGATTCTCATTTCTTTGCAAAATTACGAAAATAATTTGGATTATTCACCATTAGAATGAAAATATTCATATACAAGTTTTGCCTTTGATGAGCCAATAATAGCAGTAAGCTCTTGAATATCAGCGTTTTGAACCCTTTTTGCGGTCTTCATTTCTTTGATAAGCCTGTCACGGGTCTTTGGTCCAATACCTTTCACATCGTCTAATGCACTGTGTAGAGCATGTTTTGATCGTTTTTCTCGGTGGAAGGTTATGGCGTATCGGTGGACTTCATCTTGTATTCTTGTTAGAAAACGGAAAAGCTCACTGTCAGTTTTCATGCCAATAGTTATAGGAGGGAATCCGAATAGTAGTTCGTTTGTCCGGTGCCGGTTATCTTTTGCCAAGCCAGCTATTGGAATATTTAACTTAAGCTCATCTTCAACAACTTTTCTCACGACATTCATTTGCCCGATGCCACCATCGGTAATAATAAGGTCGGGGAGAGGTGTTCCTTCTTCTAACATACGGCTATAGCGTCTTCTTACAACCTCTTGCATTGATGCATAGTCATCAGGTCCATCTACAGTTTTGATGTTATATTTTCTATAGTCTTTCTTCGATGGTTTCATAGCCTTGAAAACAACGCATCCAGCGACAGCGTCTGTACCAGAAATGTTTGAATTGTCAAAACATTCTATATGGTATGGCAGCTTTGAAAGATGAAGCTTTTCTTGCAACTCTTTCATTAGACGGGTTTGTTTTTGTTCCGGATTTAGCTTTTCACTTTGTTTTAATCGGTCGAATTTGTATTGTTTACAATTCAATTCAGAGAGTTCAAGTAAGCGTTTTTTGTCTCCTCTCTGTGGAACAAAGAAATTAGCATCTTTCAGTTTGAAGTCCATTTCAAACGGGACGATCACCTCTTTCGCGTCGCTATTGAATCGTTTTCGTATTTCTACAATAGCGTCATTTAGTAATTCTTGCTCGCTCTCATCGAGTTTTCGCTTGTATTCATAAGTAAAGCTCTGATTAACGGCGCCGTTTTTGACATGTATATAATTAATAAATGCCGTGTCATTTTCTTGACTACTAATGATGCTGAAAACATCAACATCGGTAATAGTGTGGCTGACAATTTCGCTTTTTCCTCTGAAATGTTCAAGCAAAATATACTGTCTTTTAAGCATTTCTGCTTCCTCAAATTTCATTTCCTCTGCTTTTCTAAGCATTTCTGCATGAATCTTTTGAGTTACCTCTCTGGTATTTCCTTTGAGGATTTCTTTTGCCATGTTTATATTGCTTATATATTCCTCATAACTTTGTTTACCTATACATGGTGCGTAACAGTTATGTATGTGGTATTCTAAACATGGCTTGTGCTTTCCCTGAATAATACTTTCCTTCGTTATTGGAATGCGACAGGTTCTTGGCTTGTATACCTTATGTATCAGTTCAAGCATTTCATACATATTACCGATATGGCTAAAAGGTCCGTAGTAAAGTCCGTTTTTTTTGTTTATGGTCCGGGTTTTTATAATTCTTGGTAAGTATTCCTTAGTTATACAAATGCTTGGATATGTTTTACCATCCTTTAAAAGGACGTTGTATTTCGGTTGGTATTGTTTTATAAGCTCGTTCTCAATTAGCAGTGCATCTTCTTCTGTTTTCACAACAGAATATGACAGGTCCCAGATCTTGCTTACCAACACTTTGGTTTTGAACCGGTCCACTTCTTTGTGAAAATATGATGATACTCTGTTTTTTAAATCCTTTGCCTTTCCAACATATATTATGGTGTGTGATTTGTCATAGAACTGGTAGGTTCCAGGCTTGTGTGGCAAGCTTGAAATGATATTTTTTAGGTGTAATATTCTTTGTTCGTTTTCTTTAGTCTTCATTTCAAAAGCCTCTGTTTAAAGATGTTTCAGAAGGTTTTGTTTCACGTGAAACGCATGAGGCGTCCTTTTGCCTGCCATCAGCAGAAAGCATACACACAAACGACGAGCTGTGTGTATGCTTTCTTGTTTTATTAGATTGTAAGCAACGTTGTCAGTTCAACATCTTTGAACAGGTCTCTCCCATGGAGCCCCTCGTCTGTAATCTCAATGATGAAATTGATGTATGTCTTTTTTGGCTTGAAGTGTTGAACCAGTTTGTAGGTTGCCTTGGCAGTACCACCTGTCGCAAGGAGGTCGTCGTGAATAAGGACCACGTCATCTTCTGTTATGGAGTCAATGTGCATTTCCACAGTGTCGACTCCGTATTCTTTTGTAAATGACTCTTTGATAACGGTTGCCGGCAACTTTCCTGGTTTACGGGCAAGTACAACTCCGCAGCCTAACTTTGCGGCAAGTGCTGATGCCATGATGAACCCACGGCTTTCTATTCCTACGATTTTGGTAATACCTTTATCTTTATAGAGGTCATACAAGGCATTGACCATTTCAGTCATACACTCACCACTTTTGTACAAAGTTGTCACGTCGCGGAAGTTGATACCCTTTTTGGGGAAGTCGGGTATGCAACGAAGGTTGTCTAATAATAATTGTTTGTTCATATTCTTAAGCTTTAAATGTTTCACGTGAAACAGGTAGACTTGTAAGTGCTTTGTACATTGGTACTTTCCTGTTCTGTTTATTTGTTTAGTAGCACCAAAAGAACATTAATGTCACTTGGGCTTACTCCGGGAATTCTGCTTGCTTGTGCCAGAGTCTCTGGCTGTATATAATTTAATTTCTGTCTACACTCTGTCGAGAGATCATGAATGTCCAGATAGTTGAACTTCCCTTTTATGCGTATGTTCTCTAATTGGTGCATCTTTTCTGCGAAAACCCGTTCTCTTTCCACATATCCGTGGTACTTAATTCGGATCTCTGCTTCTTCAGATGTCTCTTCAATGCGGTTTGACAAGGTTTCAATGGTTCCCTTTAAGGCAGGAATCTGCTCAGAGAGATTCCTGAGATTTATCTGTGGCCGCATAAGTAAGTCTGAGATCTTAACAGAACCATGGAGTGGGGCAGTGCCAATTGACTCTAAAAATGTATTGATATATTTCGGTTTGATAGACGTTTCAGAACAAAATAGGATAATCTTTTCAATTTGCGTTTTCTTCTCTATCCACCAATCGTAGCGGTTGCGCTTTGCGAGTCCAATTTGATATGCCTTTTCTGTAAGGCGCTCATCGGCGTTATCTTGTCTAAGTAGAATTCTAAATTCAGCTCTTGATGTAAACATCCGGTAGGGCTCATCGACTCCTTTTGTTACCAAATCATCTATTAATACACCAATATATGACATGTCCCTGTGCATTATAAATGTTTGATTTCCAGAGACATACATGCTGGCGTTTATACCCGCTACAATTCCTTGACCACCAGCTTCTTCATACCCTGTAGTACCATTTACTTGACCTGCGAAGAAAAGACCATTTATTATTTTGGATTCAAGTGTATGCTTAAGTTGAGTAGGATCAAAATAGTCGTATTCTATGGCATATCCAGGACGATAAACCCTAATGTCACGAAAAGCAGGAATCTTGCGGAGTGCATCAATTTGTATATCCATTGGCATTGATGACGAGAAGCCATTAAGGTACATTTCGTTAGTGTCCGTACCTTCCGGTTCCAAAAAAAGAGGATGTTGGCTTTTGTCAGGGAATGTCACAAGCTTTGTTTCAATAGAAGGACAGTAACGCGGACCAGTACTTTGTATTTGTCCATTATATAATGGTGAATCCTTCAATCCTTTCCGAAGGGTCTCGTGGCATTCTGGCGTTGTGTTACAAGTCCAGCAAGGCAGTTGTGGCAAGACGCGATTAGGTTCCATATAAGAGAACTGGTAATAATCGTTCTCGCCAGGTTGGATTTCCATATCCTCAAAGTGAACACTTCGGCGATCAATACGTACCGGGGTTCCTGTCTTCATACGAGCATAATTAATCCCGTGTTGAGCAATGCTTTCTGTTAGATTTGTAACAGCGGGCTCTGCTATGCGTCCTCCGGCAACTTGCTTTCTGCCAATGTGCATTAATCCGTTAAGAAAGGTACCAGCGGTAATAACTACACTTTTGGCTCTTATCTCAGCACCCCAAATAGTCTTAACTCCAGTTACCTGTTTCGTTCTCGTTATTCCGTTGAGGCTTTCCTCTACTAAAAGTTCTTCCGCCTGATCCTGCCAGATATCCAAATTTGGTGTTTGGTCTAATATAGTGCGCCATTGCCAGATAAATTTTCCGCGGTCGCATTGTGCACGTGGCGACCATACAGCAGGACCTTTCGAGCGGTTCAGCATACGAAACTGTATGGCTGTTTTGTCAGTTACAATGCCCATCTGACCGCCTAACGCATCTATCTCCCTGACAATCTGTCCTTTAGCGATTCCTCCAACGGCGGGATTACATGACATTTGTGCAATCTTGTTCATGTCCATCGTTATCAAACATGTTTTTGCTCCCATGTTTGCTGCTGCCGTTGCTGCCTCACATCCTGCGTGACCGCCTCCGACTACAATTACATCGTATTTAAGAATCATCTACGTAACGGATATAATTACCTTCTTAAAGAATAGCAATAAAATTTCTTTAATTATTTTGTTTGCAAAGATACAACAAATCATGCAAAACACCAAATTTAAAAGGATGTGGAGCATACAGGACTCGAACCTGCCACCTTTTGACTGCCAGTCAAACGCTCTAGCCAGATGAGCTAATGCCCCAAAGACTTTGCAAAGATAATGTTTTTATTGTTTCTTTCCAAATAATAAGTCGAAAAAAATGGAGCTTTATGTAAAACTCCATTTTTTTAAACTAAGTATATCGTTGATATGTTACTTTGTCTTCAATGCTAAGTTGTAGTTATAGTATTCCGTTCTTCCAGTAATATCCTCAATCACATTTAGGAACGGTGGGAATTTTACATCCTCATGCTTGGCAATACCTTTCGTCTCTAATATCAAAAGACCGTTAGCGGGTTGCTTAAATGTGTCAAGTTCAAAAAACTGTCCTTTCCAAATGAAGCTTTTACGGAATTTATGGATAGTCTGGCGATATGGATCGGCTTGTTGAAGCATAGACTGGTATAGATTATTGCTAACTTGTCGTTCAGTTACGAGTTCCTCAGTTGGGGATATTTTTCTCTTGGTTGTATGTACGTTAACAAATTTACCGCTCCAGCCACGTCTGCGAAGACGAACTTCACATCCTGGTTCTGCCACCAAATATGTTTGTATTATCTCACTCTCAATACTATCGGGCATCTCACCAGTAATCTCAACAATATATTTGCGTTCTTCTTCAATAGGTTGTGGCAGTTCAAGTACGTTGGCAATCTCTTTTAGAACACGGTTGAGTTTCTTGTCAAAGTCTTCATGGTTGTTTATTACACGCAAATGGGAATGTCCCGTCCATGCCTCAATTACTTTCTTGTCGAGCAAGCGGGCGATTTTCAGACCCTCCTCATCTGCCGCTTCGTTGCGAGATGCATTGTTGCTTGTAGTATAGAACTGCTCTGCTCCGTCTGCCGCACTCACCAAGTGTAATACGGCATCATAGCGTTGGTCTCGAAGCTCCGCAGTAGAGGTTCCCACTCTACGTGTTATCTCTTCCCACATCTCTGGTTGCATATATGCAGAAATATCCATAGCTCCTCTGTCGCAGACAATAACACACGGCTCTGTACAAGCTTCTGCCATTTTCATGAATTTATCTTCCAAGGCAAGTTGTATCTCCAGAGTCGCTTTCTCGCCCTCGTAGAAAAAGTCGCGGTTCTTTGTGAGGTAGTCCATACCTGCTTGTGTGAACATGGTTGGTACTTCCGGGATGGTAAACACTTTGTAACCGAGGCTTGAAAAATGTTCAATGACTCTTACAAGGGCTGTGGTCTTGCCAGCGCAAGGACCTCCTGTGAGGACAATTCTTTTAATATCTTTCATTTGAATGAAATGTTTAGCGGTTTGCAAATGTACGAAAAAACAAGTATAAGACAAAATGTATCTGGTTCTTTTTGCTTAATTCACGTATAAAAACAGAATTTTCTACGAAAACGTTTGCAGAAATCACTAAAAAATGGTATTTTTGCAAATTGATAAAGTATGTGTAGTACCTAAAATAAGGTAGAAAAGCTATTCATTACGCAAGGATTGCGTTTCTTTCTATGACATAATTCTTAAAATAAATAATTTAAAATCAATCATTTATGTGGTTAATCAATTCATCTATCGGTAGAAAAGTGGTAATGTCGGTTACCGGCATGGCGCTTATTCTGTTCTTGACGTTCCACTGTTGCATGAACGTCGTGGCACTTTTCTCGGGTGAGGCGTATAACACTATTTGTGAATTGCTGGGCGCCAACTGGTATGCTGTTGTGGCAACGTTGGGTTTGGCAGCGCTGGCAGTAATTCATATCGTGTATGCTTTCATCCTTACTGCTCAAAACCGTTGCGCCCGTGGTGCGGAACGGTATGCTGTGACAGACAAACCAGCAAAGGTCGAGTGGGCATCCCAGAACATGTTAGTGCTGGGTATCATCATCCTTCTTGGTTTGGTACTTCACCTGTTTAACTTCTGGTACAACATGATGTTTGCGGAACTGTTCCCATCTATCCATTACGATCCGGCACCAGCTGATGGCTTTGGAAAGATTGTCAACACATTCAGCAATCCAATCTATGTGGTGCTCTATGTTATCTGGATCGTTGCCATCTGGTTCCATCTCTCTCACGGCTTCTGGTCAGCTTTGCAAACGTTAGGCTGGAACGGTAAGATCTGGGAGCGTAGGTTGAAACTTATAGGTCTCATCTATACAACGTTGCTTATGCTTGGTTTCCTCGTTGTTGTACTGGCTTTTGCTTTTGGTATTGCCCCGTCACTATGCTGTGATGGTGTTGCTAATTGCTGCGGTGCGGCACCATGTTGCCAATAAGTAATTTATATTTTTTAAAATCCTCAATTTTAAAATTTTGAAAACATGGCTAAGACATTAAATTCAAGAATACCAGAGGGACCAGTAGCAGAGAAATGGACCAACTATAAGGCTCATCAGCGTCTGGTTAACCCGAAGAACAAGCTGAAGCTTGATGTTATCGTCGTAGGTACAGGTCTGGCTGGTGCCAGTGCTGCCGCCTCACTTGGAGAGATGGGCTTCAACGTATTGAATTTCTGTATTCAGGACTCTCCGCGTCGCGCTCACTCCATAGCAGCTCAGGGCGGTATCAATGCGGCAAAGAACTATCAGAATGACGGTGATTCGGTTTATCGTCTGTTTTATGATACTGTAAAGGGTGGTGACTATCGTGCCCGTGAAGCCAACGTCTATCGTCTGGCTGAAGTATCCAATAATATTATCGACCAATGCGTGGCTCAGGGAGTACCTTTCGCACGTGAATATGGTGGTATGCTTGCCAACCGTTCTTTTGGTGGAGCACAGGTAAGCCGTACTTTCTATGCAAAGGGACAGACAGGTCAGCAGCTTTTGTTGGGTGCGTATTCCTCTTTGAGCGCACAGGTTGAAGCAGGAAAGGTGAAGCTTTTCACTCGCTATGAGATGGAAGACGTGGTGATTATTGATGGTCGTGCTCGTGGTATAATCGCTAAAGACCTCACCACAGGCAAGCTCCATCGTTTCAGTGCCAATGCTGTGGTAATCGCAACAGGTGGTTATGGTAACGCTTACTTCCTTTCCACCAATGCAATGGGATGTAACTGTACGGCTGCCGTACAGTGTTATCGTAAAGGAGCTTACTTTGCTAATCCGTCATATGTCCAGATTCACCCAACCTGTATCCCTGTTCATGGTGACAAGCAGTCGAAGCTAACCCTGATGTCGGAGTCGTTGCGTAATGACGGACGTATTTGGGTTCCAAAGAAGCTCGAGGATGCAAAAGCTTTGCAGGCAGGAACGAAGCAGGGATGGGAAATTCCGGAAGAAGACCGCGACTACTATCTGGAACGTCGTTATCCGGCATTTGGTAACCTTGTACCTCGTGATGTCGCTTCCCGCGCTGCCAAGGAGCGTTGCGATGCTGGTTATGGCGTTAACAATACTGGTCTGGCTGTATTCCTTGATTTCTCTGAGTCAATCAACCGTCTTGGTATCGACCAGATAATGCAGCGTTATGGCAACCTCTTCGAGATGTACGAGGAGATTACTGACGTGTTCCCTGGCGATCTTGCCAACGAAATCAATGGTGTGAAGTATTACAAGCCAATGATGATATTCCCGGCAATCCACTACACAATGGGTGGTATTTGGGTTGACTACGAGCTGATGACCACTATTCCAGGTCTCTTTGCTATTGGTGAGTGTAACTTCTCAGACCATGGAGCCAACCGTCTGGGTGCCTCCGCATTGATGCAGGGATTGGCTGACGGTTACTTCGTATTGCCATATACCATCCAGAATTATCTTGCTGATCAGGATATCTGGCCGCGTCTGTCCACTGACCTGCCAGAGTTTGCCGAGGCAGAGAAAGCTGTTGAGGCAGAGACCGACCGCCTGATGAATATCAAGGGTAAGCGGTCAGTCGACTCTATCCATAAGGAACTTGGACATATCATGTGGGAACACGTAGGTATGGGACGTACCAAGGCTGGTCTGGAAGAAGGCTTGAAGCTGATGAAGGAGCTTCGTAAGGAATTTGATACAAACCTCTTTATCCCAGGAAGCAAGGAAGGTTTGAATGTTGAGCTTGATAAGGCAATCCATCTGCGCGACTTCATCCTTATGGGTGAGCTTGTTGCTTACGATGCCCTCCATCGTGAGGAGTCTTGTGGAGGACACTTCCGTGAGGAGTACCAGACCGAGGAAGGTGAGGCTAAGCGTAACGATGAGGATTTCTTCTATGTAGGCTGCTGGGAGTATCAGGGTGACGACACCAAGGCACCTGAGCTTATCAAGGAACCTCTTGAGTATGAAGCAATCAAAGTTCAGACCCGTAACTATAAGAATTAATGTGCAAGCCGAATGCAGAGCCAAGCTTGCTTGAGCTCTGTTGAGGCGATGCCATTAGTCATCGAAAGATAATTAATTAAGAAAGGATTACAATTATGGCTAAGAATATTTCATTCACATTAAAGTATTGGAAGCAGAATGGTCCGAAGGATAAGGGTCACTTCGATACACGCGAGATGAAGAACATTCCAGATGACACCTCATTCTTGGAGATGCTCGATATTTTGAATGAAGAGCTTATCAATGAGGGACAAGAGCCGTTCGTATTTGACCACGACTGTCGAGAGGGAATCTGCGGTATGTGCTCGCTCTATATAAATGGAACACCGCATGGCAAGACAGAACGTGGTGCAACCACTTGTCAGCTTTATATGCGTCGTTTCAACGATGGTGATGTAATCACTGTTGAGCCTTGGCGTTCTGCTGGTTTCCCTGTAATAAAAGACTGTATGGTCGACCGCGGTGCCTTCGACAAGATTATCCAGGCTGGCGGCTATACCAGCATACGTACAGGACAGGCTCAGGATGCTAACGCTATCCTTATCCCTAAGGAGAACGCTGATGAGGCAATGGATTGTGCCACCTGTATCGGCTGTGGAGCCTGCGTGGCAGCCTGTAAGAACGGCTCTGCCATGCTCTTCGTCTCGTCGAAGGTCAGCCAGTTGGCTCTTCTGCCGCAGGGCCGTCCCGAGGCTGCCAAGCGCGCCAAGGCAATGATTGCCCGCATGGACGAACTGGGCTTCGGCAACTGTACCAACACGCGTGCCTGCGAGGCCGTCTGCCCGAAGAACGAGAGCATTGCCAACATCGCCCGCCTCAACCGCGAGTTCCTGAAAGCGAAACTGGCAGACTAATCTTTTATCCTCCTCATCCCTTCCTTTTGACGGGGAGGGATAGAGGAGGACTTCCTCTCATCTCCACCGCTCTCCGCAGTGGCAGGATACAAATTAATAATTAACTTACAGAATAGCGTTTCTGTTCGTACTTATTACATAGATTTGGGCTTTTGCTCTTGTTCTTTGAAGCTGAATACCGCCAAAACATTCATTACAAAGAGAACAAGCAGACAAAATGCTCGCGCTGGTAGGCGTGGGCCGTTTGTGCTTGTTTTTGTAATTGGTCACTTGGCGGTAACCAAGCTTCAGATAAGCATCGAATGGTTCCGCCTTTTAAATTTTTTATCTATGAAAAGATTATTTTGTTTTTCATTACTTACGATATTGTTTGTAGGTAATCTGTTTGCTCAAAAGTATCATGATGCTGCAGCCGTGGGGTTGAAAGGACATGTAAAAGAGGTTGTCATCAATTCGGGAGGACCTGATCCATATGGATATTACGGAAAGTGTACTTTTGATGGAAATGGGGCATTGACATATTATGGTGTTGTAGATTTTAGTAACATGATAAATGTGTCAAGATCAAATAATGGTTATCTTAAAAGTTTTTCTGAAATAGAAAACGACCTCTTTTTTGGTCAGTCAGAAAGCCTAACGTCATTTTCCTATGACAGCAACAATAGAGTATCTAGGATAGTTAAAGACCTCCGGATTGATGATTTCTATTATAATTCACAGGGGTATCTTTATAAGTCTAAAGATATAAGAGATGTCATATGCTATTACGAAATAAAAGAAGTAGATAATCATGGTAATTACACCTCTGTTGATATGTTTCGAGATGATGAAGGGAAACGTGTATATCTTCGAACAATCAAAAGAACGATTACATATTATTCAAACAACTCAAAGAGTGCCGCAAGTGAGGCCAGCAGTGAACTCCCTTTAGTTCTGAATATTAACGGGCGCACGGTGCGAACAATAGAAGACGGAGCCATGTATATTCAGGCGGGACAAACTTCCAATTTAGGAATTTCTGGTTGTATGGGTGATGCGGTAGTAGTAAGAACAAAAACAGGTAAGATGATTGACGAAACTGGTTTTAAGGACTATACTGTAGAGACTGATGCCGACTGGTTGGACTGCAATCACTATAAGACCAAAGAGGCTTTCATTCCCTTGGCGAAAGTAAATAACACTGGCCAAAGTAGAACTGCTTTCGTTAGCGTGATTGCGGGAGGTAAACGAACTACATTTTTAGTTACGCAAAGGGCATATTAGTTAAAGGACACGAAGGGACGGGCACGCTGTGTTCCACCTCTCATCTCCACCGCAATGACGTTGGCAGGATACCCCTATCATAAAGACCAATTCCCAGCACCTGTCCAACTACGAGACAATAGCCGCTTTGCATATTTTAACTAAACTACCCAAAAAGTCTCTCCGTTTGATACTCGGAGTATCCGGCATGGATACTCCGAGTATCTACTGAATTCTTTGACTTGCTTATATGAGTATCAGGGAACAACATTCTGCAGAGCATAGATTACAATAACAGAAATATCAGCAGATAAGACTATTGTTTGGGAATATTTTAGTTTATTTCTTTAGAATCAAAGAAATAAGACTGTTTTTTAATACTTATTTCTGTTAAAAATACCGAAATAAGACAATATTAGCCAGATTTCTTCTTTATTTCCCAATAATATTTTGTATTTTTGCAGCATGTAAATAGTCATATATTATGAATACGAGAGCAACATATCTGAACGAGCAAATCATCAAGAGGATGAGAAATGATAATCCGTGGTGGACATCAAATATGATTCCACAGGATTTTCATGATATGCGCAAAAGGCTCTATTTGGATCGTTTTTATCAA
>CAJOPT010000020.1 GCA_905236455.1 uncultured Prevotella sp.
GACGAGACGGCAAAGCCAAGCGGAGGATGATGGCAATCTGCTGACATTTGGCGGACACTTGGAGGTGTTCCGCCAGATGCTGTTTCGTATTCTCGCTGTGGCAGGGCTGATAGCTGTGGTGGTGTTCTGCTTCAAGGACATCACCTGGAGCGTTCTGATGGCTCCGAGTGAGTGGGACTTCTGTACCTATCGCTGGCTTGAGACAGCTATGCAGGCGATGGGTTTTAGCTTTCATTTCGAGGAGTTCCATGTGGAGATGATTGCTACGGACCTCAGCAGTCAGTTCATGACGCACATCACTACGGCGGTGTATCTGGGACTGTTGGGTGCCTCGCCTTATATCTTATATGAGCTGTTCCGCTTTATCTCCCCGGCACTCTACGACAACGAACGGAAATACTCGGTACAGGTGGCAGGAACAATCTATGTACTGTTCATCCTTGGTGTGCTGATGTCTTACTTCGTGCTGTTCCCCATCTCGTTCCGCTTTCTCGGCACTTACAGTGTGTCGGCAAAGGTGGTGAGCAACATCACGCTCGACTCGTATATCTCCACGTTTGTCTCGCTGACGCTGGTCATGGGCGTGGTGTTCCAGTTGCCAGTCATTGCGTTCTTCCTTGGCAAGTTGGGCATCGTCACTTCCGATATGCTTGCCAACTATCGCAAGCATTCGTTCATCGTCATCATGTTGGTGGCTGCCATCATTACGCCGCCCGACCTGATGACGCTGATACTTGTCACCATTCCGCTCTATCTGCTCTATGAGGTGAGCATAAGAGTGGTTAAATGGGTAGAGCCAAAATAATAAAAACTCAGCCCGACAACAGTAAACGAGCTCTCAGAATTCTGAGAGCTCGTAGCCGTCGAGGAGTGTGTTGCGGCAGATGCCGTTATGGTTGGTCTTCTCCGGTATGAAGCAAAGGTGTATGTCTGTGATGTCCCTGTCTTGCTGGAAGTCATCGGGTGTTTTGGCAGCTTTGACGTTGAGACCGGGCATGAACGAGCCGATGCCGTCGAGGCGTACGCGGTGTGAGGAGAGCAGCAGGTCGCGCATGGCGTCCGACAGTTCGGCGAGCACGGCGAGTACGTCGCTCCGCTTCAGTGAGCAGTTGCGCTCGATGATCCTTGCCAGCATGTCGGTATCTACCGTGCCGGAGTTCACAGCATGGGCAAACCAGCATCCTTTGTGCCGGGATGTCCTGCGGTTGTCTTGTCTGAGTTTATAAAGTATAGCCATAGTAATACAGTTGTCTGCTAAAAACTAATTTTTGAAAAAAGTATTTTTGCGTCACGCGTCACGCTTTTCAGTCTTTACCCTTACGGTAAAACACCTTCCTGTCCGTGTTTTCCTATATGGAAAGCCCATCCTTACAAGCATTTTGGGAAGACGTTGCGTCACACTTGCGTCGATATTGATATATGGATGCTTTTTCTTGATCATCCTGATTATCTCAAGGGTCATCAACTCTTGGGTCGGCATGCCTTCAGTGGGATAGTCGAACTGTTCCGTGAAGGCACTCTCGAGATAGTCAAATGTCTGGAAGTCAGTGTTATTAAGTTGTATGCGGTGCTCTTCCTTGGTAGTGAACCAGGTACATGCTCCGTTGCGTATCTCATGAACCGCCTGTGAATACATCTGTGGATAGTTGACACTGTCCTTGATATTGATTTTCGCATTGGTACGAATACACAAAAAGCGTCGCGAACCCGTCACGTCGGTGAGTGGGGTAGGGTCGTTGGTGGTAGCGATGAAGCTGGCATAGCGATGGCTTGCCCTGATTGCAGTCTGATACAGTTTCCTGTTTTTTACATCGGTTTTTTGCAGGATGTGTTTAAGAAAAGCATTCTGCCGTTTTGAGATGCTGTCATACTCGTCGATATTGATAAGTGCGAAACGAGTCATCATGTTTTCAGCATCTTTCTTTGATGTGAAATCTATGCGGTCGGTATAATATGGTCTCAACTCCGGTGGCAGGATCATACGGCAGAAGGTCGACTTTCCGTTACCTTGTATGCCTACAAGCAGAGGTACCATGGTATTACCGTGCTTTGGTATGGGTGTTATCCACTGGCTCACCATTGCCAGGAACCACCTGTGAAAGTCTTCTACCCAATGTGGGTTTCTTTGTGTCACCCTCATGGCAAATGCCCCTATATAGTCCTTGCCATTCCATTTTGGCAGTGCGTCAATATAGCTGCAGATAGGGTCGTATTCCATAATTATGTCAGAATCAAGATACCTTCTCACGTCCTTGTCCCATGCTTCGATACCCTCTGACAGTGCCTTGATGGTGATAGTGTTTTGCACTTGCTTGGTAAGAGGTTGCCAATTGTTTACAAAGTTTCCCTGTTCCAGATATTCCACTTCATCCGTGACGCAATTACGACGGAAAAGGTATTTGCGCTGGAGGAACTCTTTCAACAGTTCTGTATGCAGCGTATAGTGTGGTACAGGCATGGTGACATAGCGTATATTAGTAGCGTACTCCTGTTTGAAGCACTGTCGTATGAGAATCTCGTAGTCTTTATATAAGTGATTGTGTATCAGGCGTTTTATGCAAAACTCCATATCCAGGTCACTCTTATGACATAGTTGGGCGAGAGACATAATACGTATGTCCATATCTTCGATGTTCTTTGCCATGATGTCGGAAAAGCAAAACCAGAACTTTACCATATCCATCATTCTTTCATCATAATTTGGGAGACGCATCTGCGACTCATCTTGTCTTTGTTTCATATATTTTTCTGTTTTTAAAAGGTTGCTATAGTTGTATTAAAGTACTTTTATTGCAGTCTAAAAGCAATGCTTCTGGAAGAAAGTTGTAACAAGATTTTATAAAGTTGTAACAACTTTTTTCTCAAAGCTATGCTTTTGCGATGTTAGAGCTTTGTTGTCAGGGATTGAAAAGGGCGTGACGCGTGACGCAAAAATACTTTTTTTAAAAATTAGTTTTTAGCATCTTCACTTGTCATCATCCTTGTGTCGCATCCTTGACGGCAGCACGTAGAACACCCAGCGACACTGGTTGCACACATGGCGATAGGTGCCGGACGGATACCTTGCGAAGCACTCCGCAGGGAGAGTGCGCCCACACTTCGAGCATTCTATGTGGGTGACGTTGCGAGCCGCCTCTCCCCGCAGGTTATGTCTTCTTTGCTTTCTCGCCATGCTACAGTACTTTGTAGTTAGGTATAGCCATATAGCGGTTAGCCTTGGCGTTCATCTTGCACGACACATGAATCCACCGTGCTCCGTTACGGTTGTATTCGAAGAGCAGCTGGTCAAAGTCAGTGTGGTCACGGATGAAGTCGAAGTACTCCAAGCCCGTACCCATGTTCGGTATGTGTATGTCGGCAGCCTCTCCACGCAAGTGCTGTGAGTCACCGACGCCTCTTACGAGTGTGTTGAGAGCCTCGCACCGGTAGCCGGACGAGATGACTATTTTCCCGAATTTGTCGCGCAGGGGCTGCAATACTTTCCTGCATAGGTTCTGCAGTGCCATAACCTGTTGCCAGTTAGGATTGTTCCTGATGTTGAACCGCAAGGCTGTCTCACTGTTTACGAACTCCCAGAGTTTGAAGTTTTCAGAGAGAAGCATGTTCATGTCTAATGGTTTTGTACTCATTGCTTTGTTCCTTTCTTTTTGCTGACATTGGAACCGCGCGCTTGTCCCTTTGTCAGCGTTTGTTCGACATTTGTTTATGGGTTCTGGACCCGTTATCGTGTCATGACGCTGCAAAAGTATTCAGAACAAATGATGCCGGCAATAGTTTTTCTAAACTAAAATCAAACTGAAAATAAACATCTTTTTCACAAAAGTTTTATACCTTTGTGGCAGATAAGATAAATAACAAAAAATATATGAGGACAAAACATATTCTTTACAAGCCGAATGGAGTCTGCTCGAAGATGATTGATGTGACGGCAGACGAGAATGATGTGATACAGCAGATATTCTTTGTGGGCGGTTGTAACGGCAACCTGCAAGGCATCAGTCAATTGGCGAAGGGACAGAGGATAGACGATGTCATCGACCGGTTGACGGGTATTCGTTGCGGAACAAAACAGACATCCTGTCCTGACCAGTTGAGCGATGCTTTGCGTGAGCTGAAGCATGCCCCTCTGGAGGGATAGTCAGGTGATTGTTGTGTATAATGGTATACTGGCGTCTTTGAGGAAGAGCCTCGGAAAAGCTTTACCTTATAAACAACAGTTCGCGGTATTTCGGCAGAGTCCACAGCTCGTCGGCAACCATCAGTTCGAGCTTGTCGATGTGATAACGTATCTCGTTCATCTTAGGCTCTACGGTGTCGTGGTATGCTATGGCTTTCTCGCGCTCAGTCTCAATCCTGTTGGCCGTCTTACGCGCATTGACAAGCTCATCGGTCATTGCCTCGATGATTTGTATGCGCTCAGCTATCTCTTTGATAATCTTTACGTTGCGTGCGCAGAACTGGTCGGACTCGTCTTTTGTGAAGATATCGCGCACACAGCTGACATTCTTCGCCAGGCGTGTCTGGTAATGAGTAACCACCGGAATGATATGGTTCATGGTGAGGTCACCCAGTACGCGAGCCTCTATCTGTATCTTCTTTGTATATGTTTCCCATTTCACCTCATTGCGTGCCTTGAGCTCCTTGCGGTTCATGACGTTGAGGCTTTCGAACATCCTTATAGTGTCCTCATCAAGATAGCGGTCGAAGATTATAGGGCAACTCTTTTCCACGTCGAGTCCTCTGCGTGTCGCCTCTTCAACCCATTCGTCACTGTATCCGTTGCCGTCGAAGTGGATAGGCTTGCAAGTCTTGATATCCTCACGGAGCACATCAATGATAGCATGCAATAATGAAGAATGAAGGGTGAAGGATGAAGAATTTGCATCCGCTGTAGAAGAATCAGAATCCCTGTGTGTGCCAACCGATTCTTCATCCTTAATCTTTAATTCTTCATATCTCTTGTCTACTCGTTTCTTGAAATTCACAAGAGCCTCGGCAACGGCTGCGTTCAGGGCAATCATGGCACTGGCACAGTTAGCCTCAGAGCCAACGGCGCGGAACTCGAAGCGGTTTCCTGTGAATGCGAATGGTGAAGTGCGGTTGCGGTCGGTGTTGTCGATGAACAGCTCTGGAATCTCCGGTATGTCGAGCTCCATCTTCTGTTTGCCCGCCACAGTGAAGAGATCCTCCTTGTCAGCCTTCTCGATATGTTCCAGCAGCTCGCTGACCTGTTTTCCGAGGAATGACGAGATGATAGCCGGTGGTGCCTCGTTGGCTCCTAAGCGATGTGCATTAGACGCGCTCATGATGGAAGCCTTCAGCAGACCGTTATGACGGTATACCGCCATCAGAGTCTCTACGATAAATGTGACGAAGCGCAGGTTCTGTTCCGGTGTCTTTCCCGGTGCGTGCAGCAAGACGCCAGTATCAGTCGACAAGCTCCAGTTGTTGTGCTTTCCCGATCCGTTGATGCCGTCGAAAGGCTTCTCATGCAGCAACGCGCGGAACCCGTGTTTGCGTGCAATCTTCTTCAGGAGTGACATCAACAGCATGTTATGGTCAACGGCAAGGTTTGTCTCCTCATAGATAGGAGCGAGCTCAAACTGGTTCGGTGCCACCTCGTTATGGCGAGTCTTGCATGGTATGCCAAGCTCCAGTGCTTGAATCTCCAGGTCCTTCATGAATGCCTGCACACGCTCGGGAATGATTCCGAAGTAATGGTCGTCCATCTGCTGATTCTTTGCGGAGTCATGTCCCATCAGTGTCCTTCCTGTGAGCATCAGATCGGGACGAGCCGAGTACAGTCCTTCGTCAACAAGGAAATATTCCTGTTCCCATCCCAGGTTGGTGATGACCTTCTTCACATTCGGGTCGAAGTAGCGTGCTACAGCTGTCGCAGCCTCGTCAACGGCATGTAGCGCACGTTTCAGAGGAGCCTTGTAGTCGAGAGCCTCTCCGGTATATGATATGAAGATAGTGGGAATACACAATGTGTCGTCGATGATGAATACAGGCGATGTGGGGTCCCATGCCGAATATCCCCGAGCCTCGAAGGTGGCACGGATACCGCCGCTTGGGAATGAGCTCGCATCCGGTTCCTGTTGTACGAGCAGTTTTCCGCTGAACTCCTCAATTAGTCCACCCTTACCGTCGTGCTCTATGAAGGCATCGTGTTTCTCAGCAGTACCCTCAGTCAGAGGCTGAAACCAGTGAGTGTAGTGAGTCACGCCGTTCTCGTCAGCCCATTGCTTCATGCCTTTTGCCACAGCATCGGCAATCGACCTGTCGAGCGGTGCGCCGTTGTCTATTACGTCAATAAGCTTCTCATAGACGTCACGCTGCAGATACTTGTACATCTTGGCGCGTGTGAAAACATTCTTGGCGAAGAACTCCGATGGGCGTTCTTTTGGCTCATTAACCTCTAAAGGCTTCTTCTTGAAAGCCTCTTCAACAACCTGAAACCTTAAATTATTCATTTTCCTTGAAGTTTTTGTTATCAACAGATACCTCTTGTTCCGTATTTGCGTGCAAAGGTACAAAAAAGTTTTTAGTTTTTCGTATTTAGTATTTAGTTTATTCAACTTCTGTGTTGATAGGATGCTAAAGTGAGTGTAGTGAGCGATATAGCCTCCTTTAGCTTCTTTAACTTCATAAAGATGGATAATGTGCAATAAAATACTATTGTATATCGTTTTAAAGATATGGAACTGAAAGGGATATATAATGCTGCCACTCAACGGTATGCTAATGCAGAGAGTATGTTTGTGCGTTGTGGGCACAGTGGTGTGTTACTGCCAAAGGTCAGCCTCGGCTTCTGGCATAACTTCGGAGGAGCAGACAGCTATGAGCGTAGCCGTGCTATTACCCATTATGCCTTTGACCATGGTATAACCCATTTTGACCTTGCCAACAACTACGGACCGCCATACGGCTCCGCCGAGGAGACGATGGGCAGGCTGATGGATGACGACTTCCGTCCTTATCGTGATGAGTTGTTTATTTCCACAAAGGCAGGTTATGACATGTGGGAGGGACCCTACGGCAACTGGGGCTCGCGCAAATATCTCATGGCAAGTCTTGACCAAAGCCTCAAAAGGATGCATCTCGACTATGTGGACTTGTTCTATAGTCACCGCTATGACCCGTCGACACCTTTGGAGGAGACATTACAGGCTCTTGTTGATGTGGCGCGTCAGGGCAAGGCTTTGTATGTAGGAATATCCAGATGGCCATTAGAGGCGTTGAGGATTGCCGACGAATACCTTCGCCAGCGTGACGTACCGTTGCTGATATATCAGGGTAAGCTCAATATGCTTGACCGTGAGCCGATGGAGGAGGGCATCCTCGACTACTGCCATGAGCATGGTATTGGCTTCATCGCATTCTCGCCACTGGCTCAGGGCTTGCTTACCGACAGGTATCTTAAAGGCATACCAGCTGACTCGCGAATGGCAAAGGGGAAGTTCCTTACTGCCGACAAGCTTACCCCAGAGCTTATGGATTATCTGCGGCATTTGAAAGCTGAGGCAGAAGCAACCGGACGCCCTATGGCAGCGACAGCCTTACGATGGGTTCTTGCCCAGCAAGGTGTCACCTCAGTGCTCGTTGGCGCCAGCTCCGTAGAACAGCTCCGCACTAACTTAGAGTGTGTGTGATTTGGCGTAGCCATACTCAAAAAACTTATGTGAGTATGGCTGCATCTTGCTAATACTATAGAAATATGCTTGTGAATGTGTTACTTTTTGCTGAATAGTCAGATAATTCAAGAAATGTTTGTAACTTTGCATTTGACTTTAAGTGATTGGTATGCCGAGTAAGAATATATTTGGAGGACAGAGTGCGAGGGCATTGTTCGCACATTATGTGTATGAGGAGTTGCGCAAGCGGAAGTTTGTAACGATGGTGGACGTTCTGTGTGTCTACTACAAAAGAGACAAAAGCTATTATGACTTGCATACATATAGCAGCGATAAGGCATATTCCCAATTGAAGAAAGCTTTTCCTGAGGTAGTTCGGGCTTTGGACAAAGTAGAGCCTGGGTGCGTGGTGGATAATGGAAAGACAGGGAAGGGTAAGGCTTTTAAGTATACAGGAAAGGACGATGATCCTCTGGCAGCAGAGAGGAAGGCAGTAGTACAGAAGTCTGTCGAGGACTATGTTGAGTTCTGTAAAGCTTCAGCAGGCATCATGCCGGCGAGTTGGTTCTCTTCGTTCTTCGAGAACACCCAGTTGCTGCTTGACACCGAGAGAGAATCAGAAGGTGGTAATGCACTCATTCGTTCCTCTTTAGAGCAGAACCTGACGAATATTCATCTGCTGCCCCAGTTTTATAAAGCCATCACAGACCGTCAGGTGCTACGTTTCTCCTATCAGCGATTCGGACAAGAGCCGTTTGAGTTGGTATTTCATCCCCAGTTTTTGAAAGAGTACAATGGTCGTTGGTTTGTTTTTGGCGATGCAGAAAGACTACGGGTAGGCGAGCTTGACTCTGGAATCAGAGAGTCTTTCAAGGCATACAACGTGCCGCTTGACAGAATCGTAGGCAGCCTTACACTTGTCGAAGGTGTAAAATACATTCCTGCAGAGAAAGGTTTCTATCAGCTGTTCTTTAAAGATATCATAGGCGTTACGCACGAGAAAGATGCCAAGGTCGAAACAGTGGTGATTCGCACGAAGACAGAATACCAGCATGGTCTTATGCTAACCAAGAAACTTCATGAGTCTCAGATTGAGACATTACCTTTTGGGGAACATGAGGGGCAATGGTGTGGCGAGATTCAATTGTTGATAGAACCTAATCGTGAACTTCGAGGCAAGATTCTTGCCTATGGTCAGCACCTCGAAGTTATGCAACCTCTGTCTCTGAGAGAGCAGCTAAGAGATATCATCAGTAAGCAGATGTCGCAGTATTCAGATGCTTCAGAATGAGAAAAGTGACAAAATGCAGTATAAAGAAACTTTTTTCTAATTTATTTGGTGTTGTCGAATATTTTGACTAAATTTGCGACAAAAATTAAAGTTTATGGCTTCGGAATCGATTGAAACAAAGGTTCTTAATAAGATTAGGAAATGCGGGAGGGGTAAGCTGCTTTTTGCGTCTGATTTTGTGCACTATGGCGAACAGAAATCCATAAGTAAGGCATTGGAGAGGATGATGAAGGAGGGAACGATCTTGCGTATTAGCCATGGTATTTACTATTATCCTAAAATAGACAAAGTCTTAGGTTTAGGCGTTCTTTATCCAACTTTGGAGGATATAGCGGAAGGAATAGCCAAACGAGATAAGGCAAGGATTGTTCCAACAGGTCTTTATGCTCTTAATAGGTTAGGTTTTTCAACTCAGATTCCCATGAATATCGTCTATCTTACGGATGGTTTTAATCGCAAGATAACGCTTTATAAC
>CAJOPT010000021.1 GCA_905236455.1 uncultured Prevotella sp.
ACAGCCAAAGTGCATGATGTCAACTCTATGGACTGGTTCACATACGAACCTTTGGCTTGCTATGTGTTTGACAGAGGCTACTTTGACCTCGCCAGACTCTATCGCATCAACGCATTCGGGGCATTCTTCATCATCAGGGAGAAGGGGAAACCAGCTTACGAGATTGTTGACGGGGAGAGCATGCTCGAAGGGACAGACAATGTGCTCAAAGACCAAAGTATACGCTTCACGAAGAAGGAAAACCAAGAGAAGTATCCTGGTACTATCAGAAGGATTGTCTATTATGCCCCTGATTTGCATCGTAGCTTCATATATTACACGAACAACTACTTTCTCAGTGCGAAGGACATCGCCCTGCTCTATAAATACAGGTGGCAGGTGGAGCTGTTTTTCAAATGGATCAAGCAGCACCTCCAGGTCAAACGATTCTGGGGAGAGTCTGAGAATGCAGTCCGCATACAGATTCATGTCGCCATCATCACATACTGCCTCATTGCCATCATCGAGCATGACCTTAAGATTGGAAGGTCCGTCTTTGAAGTCATGCGAATCCTTGGCAAGTCTTCGCTTACCACGGACAGAATCCAAGACCTGCTCACGCCTCTCAAGGAGACTGACAAGCCGGATAATGGGCAACTCTATTTTGACTTCAAATATGATTAACATATATTAAGAGACACTAGTGACAATAAGATAAAATCTTTCTACCGCTTATGATTTGCAATCCGACCGCATTGAGTCGGAAGTATTTGTAATACTAAATAACAACTTTAATTGCGGGATTGCAAATCCTTATATTCATAACGGTTGGATTGCAAATCCAAGAACAATATTTGTCTCTCGGTGGGTGCATGGGGAGATTAATCTTTCTTTAGTGTCTTGGTGAAGTCTGACCATTCCTCCCGCGGTAACCACGAATGTCGCGCACTGACTTGCGGAACCAGTCAATGGCCTTCAATGCATTGACAGCATCAAAGAGATTTATCAGATTGTCGGCGTTGGTCATGTAAGTGCTGCCCTGAATCCAGTAGAACTCATGCTTTGCCAACGTGCGCTTTACCTCGTAGTACGCACCGTGGGTAGGGATTGCCGTAGTGCTCTTCAAGGTCAGCGATTTTCATGTCGAAACTTAGTGCATACATAAGCTACATGGCAGGTTTGAATTGATATTCCTTGTCGAAATAGATTTCTCCACTGGGTGTTTCGACAGAAATCACCGTGCCAACGAAGGGGTTAGCCTCCACTTCAATCACCGTGCCTGTAGTCCAATCGCTCTTGTGCGTCACCTCGGGCGAAATCAGTACGTTGTCACCTGTCTTCATAACTAAAATACATATTTAAGTTGAATATTCAGGTGCAAAGGTAATCATTTTTTTGCAAATTTGATGCGATTCGGGCGTTAAAAGTATAAAAATGGGACGGAAGTGTAGTTAAATTTGCAAATCCTACCGAGCGAGGGAAAGGATGCAATCAATTCTTCGCCGAGCGAAGCGGCAAAGCCGATTTATCTGCGTACGGGGCGAACAGATAGACCGAAGTTGCGGTAGCCGTATTCGTCCGCGTACACATTCCCACTATTGAAGAACAAATCGTAGGCGTAACCAGGGTTGCTCTCGTGAAGCGACGACGACCAGTAGTTGCCGTCCGAGGCAATGAAGAGGAAGTCGCAAACCAAGAGGAAGCCTGCGGCGGGAAGGATATTAGTTTTTCTTGCAATGACAATGTCTGCGGCAATAGCTTGTACCGTCGAAGCAATGCGTGCAGATACGTTCCTTTGGCAGTCCTATGCTCTCGACCAGATTCTCAAGCTTACTGAACTTCAACGATGTCAGTCCCAGGCGACGAGACATCTCCTCAACCATTCGTTTATATTCCGGTGAGTCTGTAGTCGCATATTTGTCAAGGTTCTTCTCGGCATCACCTTCGAAATCCTTGATTATGCGGCGTGTAATAAGCTCCATGTCGCTCTTAGAAGCAGTGAATCCGATAAACGGGCACCCATATACCAACGGAGGACATGATATACGGACATGCACTTCCTTGGCACCGTTCTCAAAGAATGTACGTACGTTGTCACGAAGCTGGGTACCGCGCACTATGGAGTCATCACAGAAGATTATGCGCTGGTCTTTCAGTATTGCCGGATTGGGGATAAGTTTCATCTTTGCGACCAAGTCACGGCGTGTCTGTGTACCCGGTGTAAACGAGCGAGGCCAAGTTGGGGTGTATTTAACTACCGCACGTTTATATGCGATATTATGACCTTCGGAATAACCAAGTGCCATTCCCACACCTGAGTCTGGGATACCACATACAAGGTCGGCCTCGGTATCGTCTTCTTCTCCCAGCATCTTTCCGTTACGCTCACGCACAGCCTCAGTGTTTATTCCCTCATAGTCGCTTGAAGGGAATCCATAATATACCCAAAGGAACGAACATATCTGGGAATCCTCAAAAGGTTGCTGAAGTACCTCCATGCTGTCGGAATGCAGACGTACAATCTCACCCGGTCCGAGGTCTCTCACTACCTTGTAATCGAGATTAGGGAAGCACGTGGTTTCACTTGTAGCTGCGTATGCGCCATCCTTACGACCTATCACGATAGGTGTACGTCCCAATGCGTCTCTGGCAGCAATGATACCATTTTCTGTCAGGATAAGCATTGAGCAAGAACCGTCAATCTTGTCATAAACCTTATTTATGCCATCAACAAACGACGTTCCCATATTAATGAGAAGAGCCACCAATTCCGTCTGATTGATTTTATTTGCCGACATCTCACTTAAGTGCATACGCTCAGCCAACAATTCGTCAGCTATCTCACGAAGATTATTGATTTTTGCTACTGTAACAACAGCATAGCGGCCTAAATGGGAATTGATTATTATCGGTTGAGGATCGGTGTCGCTGATTACTCCAACTCCTTGATTGCCAGCAAAAGAACTTAGTTCATCCTCGAAACGTGAACGGAAATAATTTCTTTCCAAGCTATGGATACTACGGCAGAACCCCTTATCCGGGTCAAATGTTACCATACCCGCACGCTTTGTACCTAAGTGTGAGTTATAGTCAGTTCCATAAAATAAGTCATTCACACAATCTTTTACCGAAATAGTTCCAAAAAAGCCACCCATTGTTTTGTCTATTGAAAAATTCAGGTGCAAAGGTAATGCAAACCGAAGACAATACAAAATAAATTTCACTATTTTTTTATTGTTGAGGTGCAACTTACCTTATATAAAGATAATGCAAAAAATTGATATTGCCAGTAAAATCTGAACAAAATTATCTCTGGTAATGAGATTTTTTATAAAAATCAGAAAAATGCCTCCTTCCCTTTGCATAATATTGCCATAATATAGAGAAAGGCTGAAGAGCGGAAATTGAATGACTGGCGACACTCGCCCGTTGTATGTCCAGCCTGTCTGCATTGAAATCCTTACGCCATCTGAGGAAATCCCTGCGCCCACGAAGTATTGCCTTAAACTCACCTATATTCCTATCTACGAAGAGGCACTTGCATGCGGCAATATAATCCAGGCAGCACCTCATGCGCATTACCCTATTCAGACGGCTATCTGGCAAGTTCTTATATAGCATCGTAAGATTATTCCTGAAGTTCAAATATGTTTTCATAGGATTATTCTTAGGAAGAGTTCCGCCACCGACATGATAGACCACACTGTCAGGGAAACAAAAAATCTTTCGCCCCCTATTATGAAGACGCCAGCACAAGTCAATCTCCTCAAAATGCGCAAAAAAGCGCCCATCTAACCCACCGACAGACCAATAGTCAGCACTACGTATAACCAAGCAAGCACCTGTTGCCCATAGCACCTCTGCCGCATTGTCGTATTGTCCATTGTCTGCCTCGACGGTCTCAAACACACGTCCCCGACAAAAAGGATAGCCATACTTATCTAGGAATCCGCCACAGGCTCCCGCATACTCAAAGGCTCCCTTGTCTGCCATCGACAAAAGTTTTGGCTGACAAGCGGCAATATCCTCATGAGCCTCCATCATCTCCACAAGAGGGGTGAGCCAATGATGTGTCACTTCAACGTCAGAGTTCAACAACACATAATACTTCGCATCGACTTGCCGCAATGCTTTATTATATCCCTCAGCAAACCCCCAGTTCTTAGATAATAATATAAGGTGTACATTAGGATGATGCTGCTTAACCCATTCCACGGAGTCATCTGTTGAGGCATTGTCTGCCACATATATGTCAGCATCACCTTGAGTGAAATTTATGACATTCGACAGATAACGCTCCAGCATGCTCCTGCCGTTCCAGTTTAATATTACAACCGCTATATTACTCATCGGTTACAAAGGTAAATAAAAAATTCGAGAATTAAGCAATAAGATTATCCTTATTATTTCATAAGAAGACAAAAAAATAGATCTAAAGGAACTGAATCATGCATTTTTTTGTACCTTTGCATCATCGAACAATAATCCCCACATTAATAAATTGGAATATGAAGAGAATAATAATCGCATTGATCGCATTGATTGGCATAACCACAGCCAATGCACAGCAAAACAGCCTGAAGGTGGTAGTGACGAGCGATGGTATGCTTGTAGGAAGATATATAAGACAAACCGCAACGACGTATATCGCCAACCCGGTAGACTGGGAAGAAGAAGTGCCGAAGAAAGGTCACCGGGTGGAGATCTGGACACCCGAGAAAGGCAAAGGGTTTGTTACACGAAGAGATGGTGTCACAGGAAACCTCAACGTCAGGAGAGGTCCCTCAAAGAACACACAGATTGTAGCAGTCATTACCGAGGCAGACAGCAACAGGGACTACCCGGATAATGTTTTCGATTGCTTAGGCAAAACTAATGGCTGGTACAAGATACGGGTTAAGGGAAAGGTTGGCTACATACGCCAAGATTTAGTTAGTTGGGCTGCCTACTTTGCCGACTGATATTGTTTAATCTAAAGACAAATGACAATAAACTATAAAAGACGATTGCTATTATGTCTGGCAGCTATCATATTTACAATAGATATGACAGCACAGGCGTTGCATGAGAATACAGATGTCGTATTTCATCATCCGTGGTCTCACAAGCGAGTGGCGTATCTTGGTGACTCTCTTACCGACCCCAAGAACAATGGCTCTAAGAAAAAGTACTGGGGCTTCCTTGAAGAGTGGCTCGGCATAGAACCACTGGTATATGGTAGGAGTGGCTGGCAATGGAACGGTATGGTGAGACAAGCCGAGCAATTAAAGAAAGAACACGGTGACAGTGTTGATGCTATTATAATATTTGTTGGCACGAACGACTTCAATGCCGGTGTACCTATCGGTAAATGGTGGAATGAAACCGAGGAAGACGTTCTTGCCGCAGTGCATGCCCCTAAAGCTATTGTAAAGAGGAAGAAGCGTATTCCTGATACTAATGAGCATACTTTCCGTGGACGGATAAACCATGCCCTAGGCATGATAAAGCAACTCTACCCTACCAGACAGATTGTATTGCTTACACCTATTCATCGTGCCTTTGCTGCTTTTAGCGATAACAACATACAACCCACCGAAGAATATCAAAACAGTTGCGGTGAATACTTTGACGAATATGTCAAGTCTGTCAAGGAAGCTGGAAATATCTGGGCTGTCCCCGTTATAGACCTTAATTCCCTATCAGGTCTATTCCCACTGATGCATGAGCATGAGCAATACTTCCACGACGCAGAGAAAGATATGCTGCATCCCAACGATGCGGGACAGAGGCGAATTGCCCGCACACTTTATTATCAGCTCTCAGTGATTCCTGTTGAGTTGTAAACAGCAAAGTGATATTAGTTTAAGATTTAAGGAAAGAGAGACTAACTTTAAGCAATGATAGTTTGTATCGCAGAAAAGCCAAGTGTGGGAAGAGACATCGCACGTATTCTTGGAGCCACGACCGACCATAAAACCTATATGGAAGGAAATGGCTATCAAGTCACATGGACATTCGGACATCTGTGCGAGCTGAAGATGCCGGAAGACTATACCCCGATGTGGAAATCATGGAGCCTGTCATCATTACCGATGATTCCCCAAAGGTTTGGTATCCGACTGAAAGATGACCAAGGTATAAGAAACCAGTTTGCCACCATAGAAAAACTGATGCGGTCTGCCGATAGTATCGTGAATTGCGGTGATGCCGGTCAGGAAGGAGAACTGATACAACGCTGGGTCATGCAGAAAGCGAAAATCACATGTCCGGTAAGAAGACTTTGGATCTCCTCCATGACAGACGAAGCCATTCGTGAAGGATTCCAGAAGCTGAAAGACCAAAGCCAATACCAGCCATTATATCTTGCAGGACTGTCAAGGGCTATCGGAGACTGGCTACTTGGCATCAATGCCACACGCCTTTATAGCATAAAATATGGGGAACCGGGAAAGCCTTTAAGTGTGGGTAGAGTCCAAACCCCGACACTTGCACTTATTGTAAGCCGCCAGAAAGAAATCGATAATTTCAAGCCAGAGCCTTACTGGGTGCTGGCAACCATATATAGAGACACTACTTTCACTGCCACTCAAGGAAAATTCACAAGTAAGGAAGAAGGGGAAAAAGCTTTCTCTTTGATTGCCGGCAAGCCCTTTACCATTATTGACGTACAGAAAAAGAATGGTACTGAAGCCCCGAAACAACTCTTCGACCTTACATCTCTTCAAGTAGAGTGCAACAAGAAATTCGGGCTCTCCGCAGAGATGACACTCAACTTGATACAGGCACTATATGAGAAGAAAATAACCACTTATCCACGCGTAGATACTCAATTCCTTTCTGATGACATCTACAAGCAATGTCCACAGATAATGAACGGCTTATTTCAAATCTCATTTGCCGGAAAAGCCCCCTATAATGAGCTAATACGCCCACTTGGCGGCAAGCCGCTTAAGAAATCAAAGAAGGTATTCGACTCATCCAAGGTTACCGATCACCATGCTATTATCCCTACTGGTGTAATACCAAAAGGACTGTCAGACTTGGAACGCAAGGTTTTTGACTTGGTGGCGCGCCGTTTCATTGCAGTATTCTATCCTGACTGCAAGTTCTCCACAACTACAGTATTGGGAGAGGTGAAAAGTGAGAAAGACGAAGCCATAGAGTTCAAAGTCACCGGTAAGGAGATTCTTGATCCTGGTTGGCGTGTAGTGTATGCAAAAGAACAAAATGAGGCTGAAGATGAGGACTCTAAGAAGGAAGAGGAGGAACGCACACTTCCCACATTTGTAAAAGGAGAAAGTGGTGACCATGTTCCAACATTGACAGAGAAATGGACTACGCCACCGCCATATTACACAGAGGCTACTCTTCTGCGTGCAATGGAGACGGCTGGAAAATTTGTGGAAAACGAGGAGCTACGATCCGCATTAAAGGAAAACGGAATAGGAAGACCTTCCACTCGCGCCGCTATCATCGAGACTTTGTTTAAAAGACATTATATAAGGAAAGAACGTAAGCGTCTGATTGCCACGTCAACAGGTATAGAACTCATAGATATTATTCATGAGGAACTTCTAAAGAGCTGTGAGCTAACTGGTATATGGGAAAAGAAGCTTCGAGACATAGAGCACCAGAAATACGACGCGGGGCAATTCATCAATGAACTTAAAGAACAAATCACACAGATAGTTAACGAGGTATTGGCAGATAACAGTAACCGCCATATTACAATGGCTGTGGAAACAAAAGAAAAAAGAGAACAAAAAGTCAGGGAAACAAAGAAAAAGGTTGCCAAAAAGAAATAATCAGTAACTTCTTGCGTTTATTTAATATGCAATATAAAATTAAACTCGTACTCATATTGTCAATATGCCTATGTATAAACTCATGTGGCGTTGACCGTAATATAAAGAAAGGTGAGAAATATCTTTCTTTAGGCGAGTACTTTGATGCCGCAGCTGAATTCAAAACGGCATACCAAAAAACGCCACCGAAGCAAAGGGCATCCCGGGGAAAGCTGGCAGCAAAAATGGCATATTGCTATGATCGTATAGCATCGTCACAACGGGCTGTTGCCGCAGAGCGTAATGCAATACGATACAAGCAAGACAGCCTTGACAGTCATCTGATTTTGGCTCGCAACCTAATGATAAACGGCAGTTACAAAGAGGCTGAAAAAGAATACCAGTTGATAATTGACTCAGCGACAATCTATGGGCAATCAGCAACTGTCAAAGAAGCGCGCCAAGGATTGAAAGCCGCACAAACGGCACCAGCTCAGAAAGCCAACGGCTCAAGGTATACGGTAAAAAAGATGGACCATTTCAACTCTCGGCGCTCTGACTACTCACCTATGTTTTTTGGAGACCAGAACGAGCAGCTATTCTGGACATCAACACGTAATGAGGCACAAGGTGACGAGATCAGTGGAATAACCGGAGTCAAGCCTGGAGATATATTCTATTGCGAGAAAGACGACAAAGGGAAGTGGGGTAAGCCACAGGAGATAAGTTCTGGTCTGAACACGGAGAACGACGAGGGCACACCCGCATTCTCTGTTGATGGCAGAGAGATGTACATAACACAATGCGTGGCTGACGCACAATATCCGAGATATGCGACAATAGCCGTAAGTAAACGTTCCGACGCCGCCTGGGGAAAGAGTTCAAAAGTCGAGATCTCACGTGATACCCTGTCAAGCTATGCCCATCCTGCGCTATCACCTGACGGCAACTGGCTTTATTTTGTAAGCGACATGCCAGGAGGAAAAGGCGGACTTGACATCTGGCGCATACGTATAACTGGTGGCGGTTTAGGAGGTGCCGAGAACATTGGCGAGCCTGTCAATACTCCTGGCGACGAGATGTTTCCGACGTTCCGTCCTAATGGTGACTTTTATTTCTCCTCTACAGGGCAGCCTGGAGGATATAGCGGACTGGGCGGCTTAGATATTTATATCGCAAAAGTAGGCAATGACCGTAAGTTCCACATAGAGCATCCTGGATATCCGCTTAACTCTCAGGGCGATGACTTCGGATGTACTTTTGAAGGTCCTCACAATCGTGGCTTCTTCTCCTCAAACCGTGGTGACGGCAAAGGATGGGACCATATATATTCCTTCGAGTGTCCCGAGATTGTACAGACGATAAAAGGATGGGTATATGAGATGGAAGGTTACGAGCTTCCTGCCGCACAAGTTTTCATGGTTGGCGATGACGGTACAAACCTTAAGCTTTCAGTAAAGGGTGACGGTTCCTTTGAACAAATTATTCAACCTGGAGTAAATTATATCCTTCTTGCCAATTGCAAAGGGTACTTGAATCACAAAGAAGAGCTGAAGGCTGACACTGTCAGTGAGTCTAAAGAGTACACACTACAGTTTCCTCTGGCAAGTATTCGTGTCCCCGTAATGATAGACAACATTTTCTACGATTTCAACAAAGCCACTCTGCGCCCGGAATCAGAGAAAGCACTTGACGAACTGGCAAAACTCCTTGAAGAGAACCCAAATGTCACTATTGAGCTAAGTGCCCATTGTGACTATAAAGGCTCTGCTGATTACAACAAGCGTCTGTCACAACGGCGTGCCGAGTCTGTATGTAATTATCTAATTGCCCATGGCATTGCCAGTGACCGTCTCTCACCTGTGGGATATGGAAAAGAGAAGCCTAAAACCATACGTAAGAAACTGACTGAGAAATATACTTGGCTGAAAGAGAACGACATTCTTACAGAGGAATTCATCAAAGGTCTTGACGCGGAGAAGCAAGAAATATGTAATCAGCTAAACCGCCGGACAGAGTTCATCGTGTTACGTACCACATACGGAATGTTCGACGAGAAAGGCAACTTGAAAAATCCTCCGAAACCGGTAAGTACAGAAAAACAAGAGTTAGACGAGGGAGAGTTTGACATGATAATTAATTAAGGACTTCGTTCTTCATTTTTTTTAACTTCCCTAACTTCCTAACTTCAAAAAAAAAAAGTTAACTTTGCAAACAAAACAGGGAGTCGTACCGGGCAGATCGGGATACTCATCAAATAATACTGAAAACCGAGGGCAATTTTCTTGTTAATGGCGGGCCACATAAACTTCGTTAAAGAAGGTAAGCTGTAAAGCCGGTGGATTACAAAGACGGAAAATCCTCAAAACTTATACATAAGGAGTTTTCATCACATCGCGGTGCGGTTCCCTTTTAAACGCTTCGCTAATTGATAAATGATAAATGACAAATGACAATGAAAAAAGCTTTATCCTTTATCCACTATCATTTAGCGAAGCGTTATTATATCATTTATCAATTATTAATTAGCGAAGCGTTATATGTTTTCTGGTATCGTAGAGGAGATGGCACGGGTTACTGCCATTAAGAAGTATGGTGAGAATGTTGATTTCACACTTACATGTTCGTTTGTAAACGAACTTAAGATAGACCAAAGTATTGCTCATAATGGAGTTTGCCTTACCGTTGTAAGCATTGAAGATGATTGCTATACCGTTACGGCAATGAAAGAGACCCTTGACCGCTCTAACCTCGGAACGCTCGAGGTTGGCAGCCGTGTGAATGTTGAACGGTCAATGCTGATGAACGGACGATTGGATGGTCATATCGTGCAAGGTCACGTAGACGAAACCGCCCGTTGCATATCAATGGAAGATGCTGACGGCTCCACGTATTTCACTTTTGAATACCCTGAAAACAAGGAGATGGCGCTTCGCGGATATTTCACTGTAGACAAAGGCTCCATAACTGTCAACGGAGTATCACTCACTGTTTGTGAACCTACAACAAACACATTCAAGGTAGCTATCATACCATATACACGCGAGAACACGAACTTTGCAGACATTAATGTCGGAACTGTCGTAAATCTGGAGTTTGACATTCTTGGGAAATATATCGCACGCCTTCATGATTTCCAACGATGAAGACCAAAGAATATATATTCCTATTGGTTGAGTGGAAAAAAAGTATTCAATATTTAATTCTAAATAAAGTATGAGTAAGAATCGACTTACATGGATTGTCGTTTTGATTGCATGGATAGTTTCATTGGATGTTGCTCAAGCAAGGAAATGGACTTTATCTGACTGCATTAACTACGCATTACAGAACAATATCACATTGCAAAAGAAACGACTGACAAGACAATCAGCACATGAGGATATCCTACAGTCGAAAGCCGCACTGCTACCCTCGTTAGACGCATCAACAAGCCAGAATGTAGTATGGCGACCTTTCCCAGAGTCCGGGTCTGCCACCGTCACCAATGGCTACGTGCAATCAAGTATTGACAAAGTCTACTACAATGGCAGCTATGGTATAAACATGAACTGGACGATATGGAACGGTAACCGTAACAGGAACCAGATACTCTTAAACGAATTGACAGAGCAACAAGCGGAACTCGACTCTGCTATCACCGCAAACAGTATTCAGGAACAGATAGCACAACTCTACATTCAAATACTTTATTCTGCTGAAGCTATTAAAGTAAATGAGCAAAGCCTTGCAACGAGTAAGAAAAACGAAGAGCGGGGCAAGACCATGGTTGAGGTCGGCAAAATGAGCCGCGCTGATTTAGCTCAGCTCACTGCTCAACGTGCACAAGATGAGTACAATATCGTAGCTGGTGAAAGTAATCTCAGAAACTACAAACGTCAACTGAAACAGCTGTTGGAAATCACCGACGGTGAAGAGTTTGACATTGTAACACCTGACATGACCGAAAAAGACGCTTTAGCCGAGATACCTGCACTTCAAACGGTATATCAGAAAGCCTTGGAGATTCGTCCTGAGATACAAAGCCAGAAATTAGCCATACAATCAAATGACATAAGTATTGCCATGGCGAAAGCGCAAGGCTTACCTACGATTGGTGTCAACTCAGGAATAGGAACAAATACAACAACCATGAGCGACACTGGATGGGGCAACCAGCTAAAAAGCAACCTCAACATGTCGGCTGGAGTTACGGTCTCAATCCCATTGCTTGACAACAGACAAAAGACAACAGCCATAAACAAAGCTCGTATCGCAAAGGAGAACAGCCAATTAGAGTTGAAGAGCCAACAGACACAATTATACTCCACTATTGAGAATTACTGGATACAGGCTGTTACTAACCAAAGCAAGTTCCGCTCTGCACTTATAAACACAAAGAGTCAACAAACAAGCTATGACATGTTAAGCGAGCAGTTCAGGCTTGGACTAAAAAACATCGTAGAACTTATGACTGGTAAGACTAACCTGCTCACAGCACAACAGAGTGAGCTTGAGAGCAAGTTTCTAACCTTATTAAATATCCAGATGCTAAAGTTCTATGAGGGAGGAACCATTAAATAAAAACAAAATAATCAACAAGAATATATGAAGAAGATTAGTAAAATATGGATTGGGGTTGCCGTATTAGCACTCGCGGCAATAGCCTTTTGGCTTTTTTCCGGCAAAAAGAACGTTGAGAAGATTTCTTTTGACACAGCCAAAGTAGAAGAGACAAATCTTGAGAACAGTGTTACTGCCACGGGAACGATAGAGGCTGTGACAAGTGTAACCGTTGGTACACAGGTGTCCGGTATAGTAAGCAAACTGTATGTAGACTATAACAGTGAGGTAAAACGAGGACAGGTAATCGCCGAACTCGACAAAACAAACCTTGTAAGCCAGCTGAACTCAGCTAAAGCCAGCCAACAGGCAGCAGAAGCAAACTTGCAAGGCGCCGTTGCCAGCCTCAACTACCAACAGTCGAACTACAGCCGCTACACTACCCTTTTCCAGAAAGGTCTTATTAGCGCCGACGAATATGAGACTGCACGAATGACCTACCAGCAGGCAAAGGAGAGCGTTGCCAACCAACGCCAGCTTGTGGCTTCGGCAAAGGAAGAGGTTCAACGTGCCCAGACAAATCTCGGCTATGCCACAATCACATCTCCTATTGATGGCGTCGTAATCTCAAAGAGTGTTGAAGAAGGTCAGACGGTAGCGGCAAGCTTCAGTACACCGGAGTTATTCACCATCGCCAAGGATCTTACAAATATGCAGGTAATAGCCAATGTTGATGAGGCTGACATCGGTAGTGTAAAGAATGGAGAGAGGGTGACATTTACTGTTGACGCTTATCCTGACGATGTGTTCACGGGAAGCGTAAAGCAAGTGCGTCTGGAAGCTACAACAACTAATAATGTCGTCACATACCAGGTTGTCATCTCTGCTCCGAATGGCGACCTGAAACTGAAGCCTGGGCTGACAGCTAACGTAACAATATACACAGCCGAGAAGCAAGGCGTGCTATCCGTACCAAGCAAGGCTCTTCGCTTCACACCGACAAAAGAGACTGTTGGTAAGGAATGGAAGATACAAGACGTAAATGCCAAGAATAAGGTATGGACTATCGAAGCCAACAACACCCTGAAGGCTCACAAGCTGAGCATTGGCATGAGTGACGGCACACACACGCAGGTGCTCAGTGGCATCTCTGCCGGCAAACAGGTTATCACCGACATCAAGGTATCGAAAGACAACGAAGAAGAACAGAAAGAGACTATGCAAAGTCCATTCGCGCCAGGTCCTAAAAGAAAAGATAAGAAGTAATAGAAGCCATGGTCAAAGACAAAAAAGAAGGAATGAGAGACAATGACAAAAGAAAGGTTGTCATTGAGCTTGATCAGGTAAAGCGCGACTTCACTGTTGGTGAGGAAGTCGTTCATGCCCTTCGTGGTGTCTCTTTCAAAATCTATGAAGGCGAGTTTGTTACTATTATGGGAAAATCAGGATCGGGCAAGTCTACTCTCCTAAATCAGCTCGGATGCCTTGACACACCATCAAGTGGCGAATATTACCTTGACGGTGTCAGCGTCAGGACAATGTCCAAGTCACAGCGTGCCATACTCAGAAACCGTAAGATCGGATTCATCTTCCAGAACTACAATCTCCTTCCTAAGACAACAAGTGTTGAGAATGTAGAGCTTCCGTTGATGTACAATTCTGAAATAGGAGCGGAAGAACGACGGCAAAGAGCTATAGAAGCATTGAAAGCGGTAGGATTGGGAGAGCGTTTGAGTCATAAGTCAAATCAGATGTCGGGAGGTCAGATGCAGCGTGTCGCCATCGCCCGGGCTTTGGTAAACAATCCGGCTGTAATCTTAGCAGATGAGGCTACTGGAAATCTTGACACACGTACCTCGTTCGAGATTCTCGTACTCTTCCAAAAGCTTCATTCTGAGGGACGTACCATCATCTTTGTTACTCATAACCCTGACATTGCAAACTATTCATCCCGCAATATTCAGTTGAGGGACGGACGGGTCATCAGTGATGAATACAACAACAATATCTTATCTGCAGCAGAAGGACTTGCTGCCTTACCCCAAAATACTGACGAATAGTTATGAATTTCACAAACCTCTTCAAAATAGCCTTACGTGCAATTGCGGCTAATAAGACACGCTCGTTTCTTACCGCACTCGGCATTATAATTGGTATTGCATCGGTTATCACAATGCTTGCCATTGGTCAGGGAACCACGCAAAGCATACAATCGAACATCTCTGAGATGGGTTCCAATATGATAATGATTTCTCCTGGAGCAGACCGCCGCGGTGGTGTTCAGCAAGACGCATCGTCAATGGAGACTCTCAAGATGACCGACTATGAGGCTTTAAAGAATGAATGCAAGTATATAAAGGCTATTACCCCAACAGTGTCCGCATCGGGACAGTTTATCTATGGTAATGAGAACACACCTTCTTCTTTGACGGGCGCTAATCAGGATTATCTGGAGATCCGCCAGTTAAAGGTGGCTGACGGAGAGATCTTCTCCGATACAGACATCAAGACTAATGCCAAGGTGTGCCTTTTGGGACAGACCGTCGTCGACAACCTTTTCCCTGACGGCAGCGACCCTATCGGGAAAGTAATACGTTTCAAGTCAATACCTTTCCGTGTGATTGGCGTAATGCAGAAGAAAGGATATAACTCTATGGGTATGGACCAGGATAACTATGTTTTGGCACCATATACCACCGTAATGAAACGTATCCTCGCCCAAAACTATCTATCTCAGATTATTGCCTCTGCGGTAACAGAAGGTGTTACTGAGCAAGCCACGGCTGAGATGACCGCCATTCTTCGCAGGACGCATAAGCTGAAGGATGCGACAGAGATGTCAGAAGGTGACAGTGACGATTTCAATATCCGGTCACAGGAGGAATTATCAAATATGATGAACTCCACCACTCAGATGCTGACAATACTTTTGGGATGTGTGGCAGGTATCTCGTTAATTGTCGGTGGCATCGGAATTATGAACATTATGTATGTAAGCGTCACGGAACGCACACGTGAGATCGGTCTTCGCATGTCTGTCGGAGCACGTGGTGTGGATATTCTAAATCAGTTCCTTATCGAGGCTATCATGTTAAGCGTCACTGGTGGTGTTATTGGAGTGCTATTAGGTCTTGGGGCGTCTTATGCCATACAAGCATTTGCACATTGGCCTGCCGTTGTACAGCCCTGGACTATTGTCATGTCATTTGCGGTCTGTACTCTTACAGGAGTATTCTTCGGTTGGTATCCGGCTAAGAAAGCTGCGAAGTTAGATCCAATTGAGGCTATCAGATATGAATAACGCTCATTTCCTGACAGCCTGAAAGGTTTTAACCTAACAAGTCTTGTGGGGTTTCTGCAAAGAAAGTGGCACCATGTTCTTCAAGAAATGCTTTGTCACGGAATCCCCACAGGACACTGATACATGGCAAACCACTATTTTTTGCGGTAAGTATATCCACTTCACTGTCACCAACATAGACTGCATTATCCCGGACTACATCCAGTTGTCTGAAAGCTTCCAGAATAGTATCTGGCGCAGGCTTACGCTTAATACCCTCAGACTCATGTTCCCCGATAGCTACATCTATTATGTCATGAAAGAAATAACGGGCAAGCTCCTGCGTGGCAGTATAGAACTTATTACTGACAATCGCAATATTCTTCCCTCTTGCCCGAAGACTCCTAAGCATATCTGTAATACCAGGAAAAGGACGAGTCTCATCAAGACTATGCTCAAGATAATATGAGCGGAAATCAGCAAGTGTCGCCTCTGTTACCTTTGGGGATGTTCCATCGGGAACAGAGCTTTCTATTAAACGTACGACACCATTGCCTAAAAAACTTCTTATCTCATCCTTGGTCCTCAACGGCAGACCGTTTTTTGCCAACGCATGATTAACACTCTTCGCTAAATCCGAAAGAGTGTCGAGAAGCGTTCCGTCAAGATCAAAGATATATGTATCGTATGCTTTCATCAAACGTCATTTCTAACAAGTCTAAACGTGTCTTTTACTACGGACAACCATCTGACGCAGCTTGTCATTATATTGGTTGGCTTCCATCAATTGCTCAAGCGTTATCGACATACGGTATTTCCACTGATTATAGCTGTCGTACGGTGCGTTGATACGCTCCGCCTGTATTTGCTCTGAACGGAGCTGGTTGTCCATTGCCAACCAGTCCTGAAGGCTCAGGACACATAACATTGACGGAGAATAAAGGTGCCGTGCGATAATCTCTTCCGCAAGATGTGCCGGGAGATGCCTTGGAGCCTTACCCTCCTTCTGCAACATTGTCGTATAATATCGTTGAACTCTGCCCCTGTCTTCTTCCCACCATAATCTTAATGGTGCCATATCATGAGTGCTGATTGTGGCGACACTACGATAAGGATTGCTTTCCAGATGCGTAAACTCATAAACAGAGTCCTTTGGCATAACCTGTATCTCAAGTGAGAGTATTCTCAAAGCATCCATTAAAGAAGCCACTCCATGCGGCAATAATCCCATGTCTTCTCCACATATCAGCATGCGTGTCTTGCCAAGAATTGAAGAGAGTGCTTTCCGTGCATTCTCGGTCCAATAGCCGTCATGTCTCTCATAATAATAGTTATTATACAAGCGCATGAAAGCGTCTTTTTCCTCACTGCTGAGAATCTGATAGACAGGCTCCTTGAACACATCAAACCGTGGCAGATACATTCCTCTATGACATGGGTCTTCCAAGAAGAGCACCTGAGAGCATAGCCGGTAAAGGCCATCACGAATCCAGATGCTGCTCTCATCGTTCTTTTCTTTAAAGTAGTCACGTATCTTCACCTGAGTGTTGAAATTCTCCATAAGGGAATACATGCCATATTGCTGTTTAACAAGGAAATGCTCACGCACATATGACGCATGCACTCCGAAGAATTTCTCCAGCATATTGTCGTTGATAAACGGATGTGTGAAAAGCTCCTTCCTGAATACCAGTCCATACGAGCCCATCTCTTCCTCACTGATAGGTAGTGAAGGATAGAAATGTCCCATTACTGGCGACAAAGAGCCTACAGGAATCTCCCATACACGGAAGAATGAGACAATATGGTCAAAGCGTACCGCATCGAAGAACTGCTCCATGTATTCCAGTCTCTGCTGAAACCACAGCTGCACTTCCTCATCATCATATCTTACTGGAGGGAATCCCCAGTTCTGTCCTCCGTCCGTGGCGGAGGACAGGTAAAACATTGTCTGATGGACTGCTGCCGCTGACGACTGTCCCATTGGTCCTTGACTTGATGGTGGTGTCCCTAATTGCATGTCCATTCTAAAGAAAGAAGGATGCTGCCATGTCTCAACACTATCGCGGTATACGCTTACCGGAAGGTCACCTTTGACGGCAATACCTTTTGAATGGGCATACTGCACCGTTTCTGTCAGTTGCTTATGCAGATAGTATTGTACAAACCATATTTTCCTTATCTCGTCACGTAATGGAGACCCATTAGCAACCAGCTGTGTTGGAATTTTATCGCTGTACTCGGCATATTGCTTCCATTGACGGAAATCTGAGGTGTTGAATTTATCACGCAAGGCACAGAATGCGGAATAAGGCTTAAGCCAATCACCATTCTTTTCCATAAAATCCTTAAAGGATTGTGATGCTAACAGCTCCTCACCCTGCTCCTCAAAAGCTTTTGATATATAATCTGACTTGACACGGTCTACAGCCATGTAGTCCGAGTAGTCAAGAGCATTGAGCTCTCTTCTTTGACGACTGAATGTGTTCATCTCCTGCTTGTTTCTCAAAGCAGGCATCTGTTCCAAGTCCAGATAATGGGGATGAAAGGCAAAAGCAGAGATACAATTATACGGATGGGAGTCTGTCCATCCATGGACCGTGGTCGTATCTTGTATCGGCAGAATCTGTATAATACCTAATCCTGTCTTCTCTGCCCAGTCTACAAGTCGCTTCAGGTCACCGAAATCACCGACTCCGAAAGAATGCTCAGAGCGAAGTGAGAACACTGGTATTGCGACACCCGCGGCTTTCCATGTGGTCTCTTTTACCCTGAGAACCTCACCATATAGCACTGCGACCTGCCCGTCGTTCATACGGGGTTCGCCATTCTCGTTATATATCTCAACGATGCGGTTGTCGCCTTCCTCCCATGTTTTCAAGGTATTGGTCTTCTCATCGACAATCACATATTTATATTCTATGGGAAGTGACACATGCTCCACATTTACAGACAAGATCCAATCGTAGTCGCCCATTGGCGTCATCTTCAAGAACCGGGAGGGGTTCCAATCGCCTAATGACGGATGATTGCCGCATAGAGCCAACGTTTCTCCATCAGAGAGCTGTGGTGCTGAGACTCTGAAGATTACCGTTTTCCTATAAAGAGGCGTTTTAACATTGACGTTGGCGTTGACGTTAACTTTGCTTGTCTGTCTGAAAGCACGTGTATAAAGATGGTATTGCAAAGGGACATCGCGCCATTTGTCAAGAAAGAGATAGTCCTTTGTACTGTCAAAGGGATACTCCCTGGGAATCATATTCCACTCACGCCGGAGACACGTATCATCATTCTCTACCTGATAATAATATGAGAACGATATTATAGGATGCTGCCTTGACTCCATAACGGCTGTCTCCATAAACCAATGCTCACCATCGTCTGTACGCATAGGTAGATGATACGAGCGTTCACGCCCGTCCATGCTTTTATATTTTATTACAACAAACAGGTTCTCCCCCCATGCCGTTGTGTAATGAATGTTGAATTTCAGTTTCATGGTTACATGTTTTTAGTTATGGGTTATGGGGCTTGAGTTTGGCTATAACTAAACTCTATCTCAACCTCATAGACAACTTGCCGTTACGCCACACCTTCATCTCTACGACATAACACGTAGAGGCATCCGGTATCCCTACGATAGCGTCGAAATATGCCCCAATGGAGTCGGCATGGCTGTAAACGACATCCCTCAAGATTGAATGGCTCATAAACTCAAAAGGCACAAATTTGGAGAAATCACTCTTATGAAACTCCCGGGACAGCACCTCTACGGAACCGAGTCTCACCTTCACCCTTGCGATATTATCAAGGTACAGGTTGTCTACCTCTACACCCTCGTCAGTGTAATTTGACTTTATTATACGATCAGATGTCGGCTCTATATGTATGGAACACTCATACCGCACATCCCCTACTATACCTACAGTATCGGTGTCATATATCCTTAAGATATTCAATGCATATGAACGGTTCTTATAAAAGGATGGCTTGGCTGACAGGTCCTCACTCTTAATCAGCTTAACCTCCTCACCCATTTGGTTTATAAACTTAAAGAGATGCTCTGCCTGCTTCACAATCTTATAGCGTACAAGATGACTGCTCTCTAAATAAAGGCTATCCTTGTATATCCAGAACTTTGCAGACATACTCGTTGTGTCGGGAAAGAGGATGCTGTCGTTCTTTACAAACCAGACAGGCGTCTCCTCATCCTCGCCCAGCCAAATGCCTTGAAGCATCTGTTTCGCATCTTTATCCTCATTCTCCAATGACTTACGCACATCATTCTGATAGCCGCAAGCCACGAGGAAAAGTACGGACAGGAAATATAACAACTTTATCTTCATCAATCAAATAGCTCTGCTTCCTCAAGCGACGATGCCTTCAGGTCTTTGTCACTGGTAAGGACGTCCTCCTTGTTTATCGGCCATCCAATGCCGATGGTCTCATCGTTCCAACGTATTCCTGCCTCCTGTTGAGGAGCATACACATTGTCTACCTTATAAGTAAATACAGCCTCATCACTCAGCACAAGGAACCCGTGGGCAAATCCTCTCGGAATAAACAGCTGCCGCTTGTTCTCATCACTAAGCTCCACGGCAACATACTTGCCGAAGGTTGGTGAGCTTCTGCGGATATCTACCGCCACATCAAGTACCTTACCTCTGATTACACGTACAAGTTTTGCCTGTGAGAACTCTCCCTTCTGATAATGAAGCCCGCGCAAAACCCCATAGCTTGACTTTGACTCATTGTCTTGGATAAATGAGACGTGATAACCTACATTGTCATCAAACTCCTGCTGCTTCCATGCCTCAAAGAAATATCCACGGGCATCACAGAATACTCTCGGTTCAATAATCCAAACACCTTCAATGCCTGTCTTTATATATTCCATCTTTATCTTTATATTTAAGTTATGCAGCAAAGGTACAAAAAAAAGAAGGAATAAAAACACCTATGATGACTTTTTTATCTTATTAACATAAAAGATGAGAAACAAACTTGGCACTTTCAGAAAAAACATATAATTTTGCAGACGTGATTGAACTGGAAAGACATATTGAGATTCTATTATTAGGCAATGATTGCGTGGTCGTACCGGAATTAGGCGGCTTTGTAGCACATCATGCAAGTGCGCGATATGACAGGGAGAGCGGGATCTTTCTTCCTCCATACCGCACAATCGGGTTCAACCCTCAACTAAAGATGAACGACTCTTTGCTCGTTCAGTCTTACGTCGAAGCTTATGACATAAGCTATCCTGAAGCGCTAAGGAAACTCGAGAAAGACGTGGCGCAGCTGCGCCACACTTTGGACTCCGAAGGACGTTACTACCTTAACGGCATAGGAGAATTATTTACTAACGACCATGGTAAGTTAGAGTTCTCACCATGTGAGGCAGGAGTACTGACACCACGGTTCTACGGCTTAGGAAGCTTTGAGATGCCAACACTTACAAAGAGCATTAGAAAAGCAAAGGAAGCTCAGATTTATGATTTTACCGAAAGTGCCGGCAAAACCGAAACATCCGGACACAAATCACGCATTGTATATATTGATGCCGAGAAAGATACAGGTTACAAGATGCTTAACATTCGTTTGAATGCTTTGCGCAATGCGGCAGTTGCAGCCGTAATCTTTGTAGCTGTCTTCCTTATGGTCTCTCCTAACGGACACCTCAAGAATGGCTTAGCCGAGCGACAAGTCAGAAGTGGCATATTATATAATATGTTTAACATTGACAAAGCTGAGGGTACAAAAGATAAGAAAGCCACAATGCCGGAAAGGAAAACCACAGAGGCGAAGAAATCCATAACGGTAAAAAAGACAAAGAAAATTGAAGACAACAAGCCTTATTGGGCTATTGTATTATGCAGCCATGTGCCGATGAAGAACGCACAAAGCTATGCCTCAATGTTGGAGAATGAAGGCATTAAAGGCTTAGAGATTGCCGGAACGGAAAGCTCTGCGAAAGTTCTTTACGGAAGATACCCGACAGAGGCTGAGGCTTATGAGGCTCTAAGACAACACCATGGCAACCTCCGCTTTAAGCAGGGATGGGTGCTTGGTATTGAGAAGTAATAGTTGAAAAGGATTGTTAACGCTGTCGTTAGCGACATTAGCCATTTATTATGAAAAGAGTCAGATGCCCCAAATGTGATCATTTCATTTTGTTTGACGAATCACAATATCAGGAGGGACAGTCACTTGTCTTTCAATGTCCTGAATGTAATAAGCAATTCGGCATACGTTTAGGTACAAGCAAACTTTTCGGAAAAAACCAGAAAGCTGCCAACCAATATGCAGATAACAATACCGCTCAGTCTACAGATACGCCTGAACAGGAAAACACACAGGAAGAGAACTTCGGGGCAATCGTCGTAATCGAGAATGTTTTCCACTTCAAGCAAGTCATACCACTACATCTCGGAGACAATGTCATCGGACGCTACCAGAAAGGCAACAATATCAATTGCCCGATAGAGACTGTCGACCCAAGCGTTGACATGACACACTGCACCATCAACGTCAGCAGGGACAAACATGGTAATCTCAAATATGTACTACGCGACGGACCGAGCAATACGGGCACATTCGTCAACAATGAGATTCTTGGAGACCGTGAGAGGCGTGTAATTGAAAATGGCACTCTCTTCACCATCGGAGCCACGAGTGTTATTCTGAAAACCATAGAGGAAGAATAAATGACAAACAGGATTATCCTTTCCATCATAACACTCACTTTTACCGTAGCTGTAAGCGCACAGCGAAAAGGTGTCATCATCAGTGCGGAGAATGGCTTGCCTGTACGTGACGTCGTAATATACACAAACAACAATGAGACCGTCACCACAAACTGGCTTGGAGAGTTCTTTATCCCTTTCAAAGCGAAGAGCTTCACCACTTCACACGGAAAATACCTGCCTATCACCGTCGACATCGACGAGATGACCGACACCATACACATCTTGCCACGCATGCACTCGCTTGGTGAGGTCATTGTCTGGGGAAAGAAACCGGAACTCATGGGTGGCTCACCCATCATAAAAAAAGAGGACGCTAAATTAGCCGCACCGCATACCTCTGGCTTCACCTTCGACTTCTTCAGTCTTTTCCAGCGCCCGAAGATGAGTCGCAAATTGCGGGAAAAACATAAAGAAATTATCGAGAACTATTAAAAGAAAAATTAACAATATGAAACCAAGCGCAATACTTCTCCTGCATTGTCAGGATCAACCAGGCATCATCTCTGAAATAACGAAATTCATAACAGACAACAAAGGCAACATCATATACCTTGACCAATATGTTGACAGGGAAGATGGGATGTTTTTCATGCGAATAGAATGGGAACTGAATGACTTCATGATACCGCGCGAGAAGATTAACGACTATCTTGATACTCTCTATTCACAACGCTATGGACTCACGTTCCGCCTGTATTTCAGCGACGAACGCCCGCGCATGGCAATCTTCGTGTCAAAGATGAGTCACTGCCTTTATGATCTTCTGGCACGCTGGAAAGCGGGAGAGTTCAACTGCGACATACCTTGCATCATCAGCAATCATGAAGACCTGAGATATGTTGCACTACAGTTTGGTATTCCATATTATGTCTGGAGAATCAACAAAGATCACTCAAACAAGGCTGAGGTGGAAGCTGAGGAGATGAGACTTCTCCAGGAGAAAAACGTCACTTTTATCGTCCTGGCTCGTTACATGCAGATTATCTCCGACGACATGATTGCGCAATATCCACATCATATCATCAATATCCACCACTCTTTCCTGCCAGCATTCATCGGCGCAAAGCCTTATCACCAGGCATGGGAAAGAGGCGTGAAGATTATTGGTGCCACAAGCCACTATGTAACCGCTGAGCTTGATGCCGGTCCTATCATTGAGCAGGATGTGGCACGCATCACCCATAAAGACACACCGGAAAGCCTTGTCCTCAAGGGGAAAGACTTGGAGAAGATAGTTCTCTCACGCGCGGTCTCTAAACATATAGAACGTAAAATCCTTACATATAAGAACAAGACTGTTATCTTCAGCTGATACCAATAGCAGTACTTTACACAAAGTGCTACGCACTTGCTAAAAACTAATTTTTAAAAAACGTATTTTTGCGTCACGCGTCACACTTTG
>CAJOPT010000022.1 GCA_905236455.1 uncultured Prevotella sp.
GAAAGACACCTCCTTGTCATATACCTCAAAATACTTGTCTGTATAGAACTTTGTGGTTATCACCAGCGGGACAGCCGACTGCATACCACTCGACGCATCATAAAGAGGGATGTTGTATGTGGCTCCATTCTGATGGATAATCTTGTCTTTGGTCTCGCCACCGCCAGGCTCGAAATAATACTTCACGCCCAGTTCTAGGATGTCAGTCATATTGTCAGCCCCAAAGTATTTTCGGCAGTACAGCCAGTCAAACAAGAAACTGCGGAAGTTGGTAGCCTCCAAATCACGCATTTCAAGATTCTTCATCGTTATCACATTCCTGTCGGAAGGGATGTAGGAGATCTTGATGCGCTCGTAATGATTATTCGGCTTCAGATGAAGTGAATACTCACCACGGATATACTTGATGGTCACATAGTCCGAATCATACACAATCTCTGAAGTCTCAGGGTGAATGTAGCCATGCATACGGTGGAAGTCTTCCACAAACTTTTTAAAGTCAACGCCTTCGTGCAGCACATCTTCCGTAAGTGTCGTACAGGCTTCCTTCTCCAACCACATACAGGTACTCAACAGCTTGGCAATGGTACTTTTGCCACTACTTTGAGGGCCTATCAGCACGCAAAAACGCCCGAAAACGATCTTTACATGTCCCGTAATGGGGCCTACATTATGTATGGTTAGTTTTCTCATGATGCTTTTGTCTTTATATAATCTTCAAATATAACGAAAAACACATGATTATATTGCCCTCAACCGCTAACTTCCAACAGCCAACGGTCAGCATCCAAAAGCCAAAAGCCGTTATCGACAAGCAACCTATAGAACCCCCATTCTCTAATTCTCCCATTCTGGATTAGAAATGAGACATAATCTTATTATACGTATGCTCCACCAGATAATTCTCCTTCAGGAACTGATAGCCCTTTTCACCCATCGCCCTTCTGTCAGATGCGAGCATCTTATCCACAAGAGCCGTGAAATCCTCTGGCTTCACACTCTCGCACCAATAGCCATAGCCGTTTTCTTCTGCTATACGTCCTATATCAGTATTCGGGTCGGTAGCGCAGATAACAGGCATCTTACATTCAAGGTAACTAAGCAATCTGGAAGGATAATTGGGAATAGTAAAACGATGATCAAGGAATATCAACCCTACATCACAATAGCGTACAAGCAAGTCATAGTCCTCCTTCGGTAGAGAACTCATAAGTTTCACATTCTTACCTTTGTTCCGCTTATACCACTCAGAAATCAAACTATAATCCGTACCTGAGCCAACAACCACAAAATAGCAATCCAAACGTTCTTTATTCGCCTCCAGACATTTCACCAGATAACCGATTCCTTGCGGCCTACCCAAATTTCCACCATAGATAAATATAGGCTTGTCAGTTGGCAGGTTATATTTCTTCCTGATATAATATCTCTCTGCCTTTACTTGTCCATCAGCATATTTCACCTCTTTGAGTTCTATTGAATTGGGGGCCACTTCCACTTTCGACGCCTCCACCTCTGGGTTGTGGTCTAAAACGAACTTCACATTCGCAGGGCTCATACAACCAATGTAGTCTGACACTTTGTAGAGTGCTTTCTCTTTCTTGCGGAAATACCAGTTAAATATGCTATTCTCTCCGAACATACCAATATCCACAGCATTCTGCGGAAATATATCCTTTAATTGCAAATACGTAATAGCCTGCGGATTCTCCTTTTTTAAGAACTTCACGACATTTGTGAAAGTGATAGGCGGTGTTGAATAAGTAATGAGGTCAAACTTAACGCCACCGAGGTATTTCTTGATTGCAGCTTTATATTGACGTTCCATCAACAAAGTACCAATACCTTTCTCAACAACATTCGTTTTCTGAACGTTCATCGTCTTCACATTAAGAATTTTTACACCTTTACTTTCTTCCAGACTGGTATTGAGTCCTAATCTTCTTTCACATGGTGTCACAATATACACCTGATGGCCCTCATCGCGAAATTTTCGCATGAGGTCTGGGTATATTTTTCGCTCTTCTATGTTATCTATGCGGTATAACGTAAGAAAAATAATATTCATCTTGTTGTGTCTTCTAAATTTGTTATGACTCGCTGTGGCATATACTCTTTCCCCAACGACATATCCTGCCTGTGTATGTTCCTCTTGTCCTGAGCCAAACAAACTGTCCTCCACCCTAACTGGTTGGGAGCGACAAAGTCCTTTGCAGTATTATCACCCACATATACAAATTTTTTCCGCTCAGGAAATTTTTCCATCACGGCTTGATAGTTCCTCGGACAAGGTTTCTCCGAACCAAACTCTTCCGAGATAATCTCAATGTCAAAGAATCCTTCTAGTCCTAAAGCCCTTATCTTGTTCCTTTGTGTCAGACTTCTGCCGTCTGAAATAAGTCCCAGCTTTGTCCCGTCTCCTTTCAAACCAACAAGAAACTCTTTTACCCCTTTATCCAAATGAATGTCAGGATAATGTTCCCTGTAAATTTTCAACAAGTCAGCAATGCCAACCTTCAAACCGTATGTTTCTATCAGTTTCTTGAAAGCATTCTCTCCTGCCTGATACCAGTCTAACATCAGGCCTGCCGCTTCGGGATGTCCTACTGATTTGGCTATCTCTCTATAAGCAGATTTCAAATAGTCTATCTCTTTATAGAGAGTGTCGTCAAGGTCAAAACAGATTACGTAGTCTTCCATTTTTTACTTAGATTTCCTGATGCCTACCATATCCAACACATACAGCATCCAGTAATACGGAACGGTCAATGCGTTCTTGTATCCGTATTTGGCTTTCAACTGTGCCTTGGGAGGGAAAAGTACGGCAAGGAAGTCTCCTAACGAGTCATATAACGATGTCTGGAATCGCAAGAAACCCAACTTCGAAAACTTGTTGTCATGCGGATGCATCAGATTTGCCTTCAGCAACATCTTCATAATGCGTTTTCTCTTGCACTCTCTTGGTTTCAGACACGCTAATACTTCATCGGGAATCTTGGTACCCAATATCTCTTTGGCAAAATATAGTGAGAAGTAAACGGCTGTTCGCGAACCCACTTGATTTACCTTAGCGACAAACTTGTCCCAATCAATCTCCTTATTCGAGACAATCCTATCTACATCCAAATGCAGTCGGTAACCAGGAGCTCGCACGTAGGAGTGCTTGGCCGTATGGATAGATACCTGCAACAGATTGTCCTCATTGGAGAGCACACGGCAACAGGAACGTACTGCCACATGCGAGTCGACCACCAACTGGTCGGCATCGGGCTCTTTGTCCTTTCTTATCCAACGCCCGGCGACAGGTCTCCAAGCCAGTTCCACCCAGGCCATTTCTTCACCGTCCTTGATGCTGTATTCCGTACTGCCATCGGCAAACGCCTCGTCCAAGTTCTCAAACTCATAGATGCTGCGGAACTTGAATTGGAAGCCGTGATCCAGAATAATCTTGTGTGCCGCCATGAAGTCCGACTTCCGGCAGAGCATATCAATATCCCCCATCGGGCACTCTGCTAAGTCATCCATAATGTCAATGGCTATACCTCCATTCTTCAGCAGAATCAAGGGGATGTTGTGAGCAGCCATATCCTCACCTATCTTCTCTACCTGTCCGAACAGGAACGACAATCGCCTGCGGGTCTCTTCGGTCTCGCTCTTCCAAGGCTCGCCCAATTCAATGCCGGTCTTCTTTTTCAGTTTGGAGAATACGGTACTTACCAGCTCATGCTCCTTCACCACGTTATAGAAGGCTTCTGAACGTAATCGCTCTTCCTCTCCTTTGATATAATCCAGTTCTTCAACCGTGTTCTTCTCACGAATGATATACGACATCAGCTTGAAGTCGGGATTTCCAAATACTTGTTCTATCATATTTCAATTGCAGTTAATTCATTGATACATCTTTCATAGAATTCGATGCCCATCACGCTAGGGAAGCTAAGCAATTCTTCTGTCTGATATTCCAGTTCTTCAGCCAGAATAACACGAAGTACTGTCTCAACAGGTATATCTTTCATCGTAGATAGATGCAGGTTTGAAAGCACCCTATTACAGAAATACAGTAGTCCTCCACTATTTCTTAATTGGCAATAAAGTGCAGAATAATCATAATACGGGCTACGTAATTTCACAGTCTCCCAGTCAATAATCACCACCTTGCCATCGGCATCTATCCATATATTCCCCGGCTGGAAGTCACCGTGGCTGGTCACCAAGTTAATCTCACAATCTTCAATTCCACTCTGCAATTTTTCGAACAAGGCTTTTACTCCTTCGCCCTTTTGGAAACCCTTTTTTCCGCCAAGCATAGTTAAGCAACGGGCCTTAAGTTGATCCAAATAATCCTTAGCCCCTATCCGCTCTTCCTTGGCAGTCAAACTCTGCAACAATGCCAAACTCTCTTTCTTCTTTGCTTCAACATAAGCTGTGTCATGAATTCTTGCCAAAGGTTTCCCGTCACAAATAATTTTTTCAGAATAACAGCCCTCACCACACCGTGTTATCTTGGGGACAAAAGAAGCATTAGTAGCGTTTCGGAAAGCAGTTTCGCGCTTGATGTAATTGTCAGGGAATCCATCTTTTAGCACGGTATGTACAGCGCCGGAAGCAAAGTCAAACAAACGGATTTTTTTATTGCAAGGATAGATAAGAACATCCTTCAATTGCAGTTCACTTTTGAACGAAAGTCCTTTCTGTGAGAAATCTTTAACCAATGACACACTCGCTGTCAAGTAGGCACGGACCATCATTCTCCTCAAAATGCTACCGCCAACAGAATATTCAGTTTTTAAATACTCTCGCACATTTCTTGAAGGTTTAGGCGAGATAATGGCGTTGAGGTTTTCGTTTACATATAGGGTTGCCTTTTTACCTTTATCTATCACCATCACGCTCCCCGACTCTATACCTAAGAAGTCTGCGTATTTGTTGAGTGTCTTGGGAAGAATATCATAAAAATCCTCCCGTTTAAGCATCTCAGAGATTTTCATCAACAATCCTCCGTATATCTTCCTGTATTGATTCTATTGGACGCATACAATCAATTTCATATTGCCAGCGACCGTTCTTGATTTCTTGCAGATAAAGATTCAAACGAATCTCACGCTTTTCTTTTGACTCAGGAAACGGTTCAAACTTAAGTTCAGAGCGTCTCATCGATTCTTCGGGCGTAACTGTTAGAACAAATGATACTTCCGGTTTTCTATAACAAGCTGTCATCAGCTTCCAGACAAGCCACTTACTAAAATTATAATTCGGAAACTTAATTGAGAAATCAATATAAGTGTCCCAATAGTAACGGTCGCAAATAAGAATTTTGTTGCCCTTACTCTTTTTTCTAAAACTAATACCCCAATAAAACACCAAATCTAAGATTGAAAGCCAAGGTAAGAGCTTTCCTCCGCGGGGTTTGGCCTCCATCATAGCCTTTCGTTCCTCGGCTGTTCGTTCTTCGGGTGCCTTACTTTTGCCTCCACGAATCACATTTTTCAAACCCTCTATTCCAGGTGTATAGCCACCTCGGCTCCAAATCATGGCAACAGGCAAACCTTTTTTCAGAAGGTACTCTTCCAGCAATGCTATCTGTGTTGACTTCCCTGCACAGTCAAGTCCACTGAATGATATCAGCATAGTTTAATTATTTTAATTGTTATTATTGGGGTTATTATTTACACATATACGGCATCGTCATAACGCAACATTAGCAGATGGTCTTTCCAGTCATCGAAGTATTCCACAGTCTCGCCAAGGAAATACTCCCTAATCAGCAGTTCTGGATAATTGCCACCTACTGCGTATGTCTGCGGGTAACCGCCTCCAAAACGAGGATTTATCTCGATGCCCACAACATCTCCATTACCAGGATTCAAAAACAGCTGAATACAGATACAGCCTATGCACCCGTCAATTGTTTCAAGCCGGTCATACAGGTACTTTGTTAACGGCTCTTTCTCTGTCAATCCTTTGTTAATCTCACCTGCCCTAATTTTTATACGCTCACGAGGTACGATGCACTTTACCCTTTGGTCTTTACCATAGTACATATCCACAGTGTATTCTTTGTAAACCTCTTTATCAATATACTCCATAAAGAGCAACTTGGGGTCTTCCAGAATCTCTGATGTTAAGTCCTCTGGCGTTTTGATATAATGCAAGTTCGTACTCAACGAGCCGTCGTATGGTTTCGCAAACATCGGAAAGGTGGGATGGTTCTTGTCAATGGGCTTGGGTACTCTTATGCCATGCTTCTCAAGGAACTCACCTGTATTACGCTTGTCCCTGCACATCATGATAAAATCGTAGTCAGAGACAGACACAAAGATCCCATGTTTGGCAAAGATGTCTTTATTGGCTGACAAGATTGCCAGTTCTGTGTCAATTGTTGGAACAATCATCCCTATACTATGTTCCATGCAAAGTGACAACAGAGTCTCTATGTAATCCTCAGATGTACAACGGGGAACCACAAAACATTGATCCGACACGTAAGCGGCAGGTGCCAACTTTGGATTCATGTCCGTAGTAAAAACATTCCTATCAGGGTAGAATCGCTTCAATGTTTCTTGAAACTCCTTCACCAATGCTACTCGCTGACCAGCTGATGTGATTAAAATATTATTTTTCATTAGTTATGACCATTAAAGGGATCCATGGTAGCCCATTCGCCACCAACTTGATTAATATCTTCTTTAAATAATACTTTCTTTATCGTAATAAAAATCACTTTCAAATCCGTTATTAGCGACACATGATCAACGTACCATACATCCAGCTTGAATTTCTCCGTCCAACTGATAGCATTGCGTCCGTGACATTGTGCCCAACCGCTAATGCCAGGTCTTACCTCATGCCTTCGAGCCTGCTCTTTACTATATAAAGGGAGGTATTGCACAAGCAATGGTCTTGGCCCAATCAAAGCCATATCACCCTTCAGTACATTTATCAACTGTGGCAACTCGTCTATTGATGTACTGCGAACAAACTTTCCCACTTTGGTTAAACGGTCTGCATCAGGCAATAAATAACCCTCTGCATCTCGCTCATCCGTCATGGTTTTAAACTTAATCACTTTGAATATCTTGCCATCCTTACCAGGCCTTTCCTGTGTAAAGAATACGCCAGCACCTTTATTGGCATAGTGTAGCCAAATGGTAACAACAAGCAATATCGGGCTGATGCTGATGATCGCAATCAGCGAGATAAAGAAATCAAATAGCCTTTTGAAGAAATACTTATACATACAACATTATAATATAATGCTGAAACAAAGAAGTGATTTTGGAAGATTAACGCAATTCGCCCCATAAATAAAGGCATTTCGAGGAAAATTGAGGAAAGTC
>CAJOPT010000023.1 GCA_905236455.1 uncultured Prevotella sp.
CGTTGTCGGGATGAGGCGACTCGAACGCCCGACCCCTACGTCCCGAACGTAGTGCGCTACCAACTGCGCTACATCCCGCCTTTTTGTGCGATTGTGGTGCAAGCCGATAGCGGAAAGCTGTTTTATGGCGGTGTGCAACCTACAATCACATTGTGATTTTTATAAATCGCATGCAAAGGTAGTATATTTTTTTTAAACAGATGCGTTTTTTCCAAAAATATTTGTGGAAACAGTTGAAATATACTAACTTTGCACAGAAAGAGATATCGATAAACACATAGTAATATATGGAATATTATATGATGGAGGACCGTCTGAAAAGAGGTCCGTTTACTGTTGAGGAGTTGAAAGCGCGCGGGATTCGTCCCGACACATTGGTACAAGTGACAGGTTCGGTAATGTGGGAGAAGGCTGGTAATGTTCCGGAATTAGCCTCGTGTTTTGTTTCCCCTCAGCCAGAGAGCCAGTCGTATGAACAGGCTGTAGGTCAACAGCAATATGCGCAACAGCAAGGTCAGCAGGCTGACCAACAGCAACAGGGTCAACAAGTCAACCAACAGCAACAGAGTCAGCATTTTGCAGGTGAGGGGCAAACGGCTCAGCAGCAGTATGCGTATAATGCAGGGCAGCGCAATGCGGTTATGCCAGATGACTATAAGACAATGTCAATTCTGATGATAGTGTTTGGAGTAATAGCATGTTGCTGTTGCGGTGTGAATCCTATATTCCTTATTTTTGGTATCGTGGCATTGTCGGCAGGCAATAAGGTCCTTCCATATTTTGCGGCAGGCAATATGGTGATGGCGGAGCAGAAATCCCAGGAAGCCAAGAAGATGCTGATATGGGGTGCCATCGGTGGCTCAGTATGGCTTCTCGTCTATTATCTTGTATACTTCCTTATTATAATGAAGTCGCAAGATATGGATGCTATCATGAAGTTCTATGAGAATCTTCTAAAAGAAATGGCATGAGGCGTGCAACGGGAGGTAGCCGCTACAGGTGGCAGCCTATTAGACAACGTCTTATCAGCCTCCCTGCCATTGGCGGGAGTCTGTTGGCTGTCCTGATTATATCTGTCGGAGTGATAGTATATTATGTTTTTGACCCTTCGACACATCAGCTTTTTCCCAAATGCATATTTCTGTCGATAACAGGATATAAATGTATAGGCTGTGGTATGCAACGTGCAATCCACAGCCTTCTTCATGGAGATTTGTTACAAGCTATTGGCTATAACGCTTTTTTTGTTTCTTGCCTGCCGGTGATAGCGCTGTTTCTTATCTCAGCCTTGTTTCGCAACCGTTTGCAACGTTTGTATGGTTTCTTGTCAAGCACACCATTTATAATCGGTTGGGTGTGCGTAGCATTCTCCTGGTGGGTGTTGCGAAACGTCTTCTCTTTGTAGAAAGAGAAGACGTAAACATTATCAAATAGACTGCCGCCACAGACGGCAGTCTTCTCCTTGTAGAAACCGCCAATCAGAGGAATTCCGGCAATTGGAACAGCTTGTTGGAGTTGCTGCCCTTTATTAAGATGTAATATCCTTCAGGGCGTTCCTTTGACAGAGCGGTCTTTACTTCCTCAACATCTTTGAAGATACGGTATGGGCAATCAGTGGCGGCATATTCCTCTCCTACAAGCCATACCTTGTCGAATTGTGCACTACGCAGATAATCGACAATCTTCTGATGCTCCTCTTTCCAGATATCACCCAGTTCGCCCATCTTTCCGAGTATCACCATCTTAGGGCTCACGTCCATTATCTTAAAGTTGTCTAATGCCGCAGCCATGGATGTGGGGTTGGCGTTATATGCGTCAATAATGAGCTTATTGTGCTTTGTCACTTCCATTTGGCTTCTGTTATTCTTTGGGATATAACTCTCTAAAGCATGGCAGATCTGTTTCTCTTCTATTCCAAAGTGAATGCCCGTAGCGATAGCAGCCAGCATGTTGTCGATATTGTATGAGCCAATGAGGTTTGTTTGCACCTCGTTCCACGGCTGGTTGCCGTTGCGCCATTGGAAACGTAGGAATGGTGCACAGCTAATCACTTCCCCTCGTATGTCAGTATCGGAATGCTGACTGTATTCAAACATCTGTTGCGCATGCCGTTCCTCCGCCATTTGTTTGAGGTCGTTGTTGTCGGCATTCAGGAAAATAGGACAGCCGTGTGCGATGAGATAGTCATATAGCTCCCCTTTTGTGCGTTTGACACCCTCAAAGCTGCCGAACCCTAAAAGGTGTGCACGTCCGACATTGGTGATAAGTCCGTGGGTTGGTTCTGTTGTCTCCACAAGCGTCTTGATGTCGCCGGGATGGCTTGCTCCCATTTCCACTACAGCGATATCGTGTTCCGGCTTTAGTCCGAACAAGGTCTTTGGTACACCTACGTCATTGTTGTAGTTTCCCTGTGTAAAAAGGACGTTGTATCTCTCAGACAATACCGCTGCCAGCAATTCCTTTGTAGTAGTCTTGCCGTTGGTGCCGGTGATGGCAATGACGGGAATCTGGAATTGTCTGCGGTGCTCGCGTGCCAGATCCTTGTATGTCTGAAGACAATCCTCCACGAGGATAAGACGGTCGGCGTATTCGCTTTGGACAGTTTCTTCTTTTATTGTGGCATTGTCGATGATAGCATACGAGCATCCTTTCTCCAATGCGTTGACGGCAAACTTGTTACCATCGAATGACGCTCCTTTGAGTGCCAGGAAGATGCTTCCTTCCGGACAGTCACGGCTGTCGGTGGTGATGCATGGATGTGCCTGGTACAATTTGTAAATTTCTTGGATATTCATTATAATAATTGCTTTTTTTTATTGCAAGAATTCTTCTTTTCTCTTGCAAAGATAATGATATCTTCTATAAAGAAGACATTTTTTGAAAAAAAAGATATGTTTTCTCGATTAATATCATTATTTTTGCAGAGATGAAACGTCCACACGACTATACGATACAAGTACGCGGCAAACTGGTAATGTTGTCGCAGCCATTGGTGATGGGTATACTCAATGCTACGCCCGACTCTTTCTATGCCGCCTCAAGGATGCAGACGGAAGATGCCGTGGCAAGGCGTTCCGATGAGATTGTCAGTCAAGGTGGGACGATGATTGATGTCGGCGCATGCTCAACCCGTCCTGATAGCGTACCCGTTGATATGCACGAGGAGATGCGCCGTCTGCGTATAGCCTTGTCTGTTGTGCGTCGTGAGCATCCCGATGTGATAGTCTCGGTAGACACCTTTCGTCTGGAGGTGGCGCGGATGGTGGTAGAGGACTATGATGTAGACATTATTAACGATGTCTCTGAGGGACGTGGCGAGAAGTATAGCGACATTAGTGCGGATAATGCGGAGAACATCCCTGAGATGTTCAAAGTCGTAGCGGACTTAGGAGTTCCTTATGTCCTTACATCCGTGCAGCCGGACTTGCGCAGTATGTTATTGTGTTTCTCCCGTGAAATCGCTCAGTTACATTCGCTTGGTCAGAAGGATGTTATCCTGGATCCCGGCTTTGGCTTTGGTAAGACACTGGAACAGAATTATGCGTTGATGGGTGAGCTGGAAAAGCTACATGTCTTAGGTTTGCCTCTGCTGGTTGGCATCTCCAGAAAGTCAATGATATATCGTCTCTTGGGCATTGAGCCTTCAGAGGCTCTTAACGGTACTACCGTGCTCAATACATTGTCATTGGTTAAGGGCGCCTCAATATTGCGGGTACATGATGTGCGCGCGGCGGTTGAGGCAGTAAAGATAATATGTGAGACTAAAAAATAAAAGAACTGTCGGATATGGGATTTTTTGAATTCGGAATCAAAGATGTGATAGATATCGTTCTCGTGGCATTTATGCTGTTCTATCTTTATAGGCTTATGCGCGAGTCGCGTTCGCTGAATGTCTTTATCGGTATTATTGTTTTCGTGCTGATATGGCTGTTTGTCAGTCAGGTGCTTGAGATGCGCCTGTTGGGAAACATCATGGACAAGTTGGTAAGCGTCGGTGTGATAGGCTTGATAGTACTGTTCCAAGAGGAGATCCGAAAATTCCTATATAACCTCGGTGCCCGAAGGAAGGTCCAGAATGTGTTGAGCTTCCTGCATCATGAGAAGAAAAAGTCTGCCGACAAGGAGTCTATAATGCCATTGGTGATGGCATGTATGAACCTGAGCCGTAATAAAGTCGGAGCTTTAATAGTAGTACAACGCTCGGCACCGTTGGATGATATCGTTGAGACAGGTGAGCAGATCGACGCTCGTATCAGCCAGCGGCTGATAGAGAACATCTTCTTCAAGAACTCACCACTGCATGACGGTGCTATGGTAATAGCCGACAAACGGATAAAAGCGGCGGGATGCATCTTGCCGGTCAGCCATAATCTGGATATTCCAAAGGAGCTCGGACTTAGGCATCGCGCAGCAATGGGAATCTCTCAAGAGAGCGATGCCCTTGCAATAGTAGTATCCGAGGAAACTGGAAGGATAAGTGTAGCAATCACAGGCACTTTCCAGCTACGCTTGTCTGCAGAACAGCTGGAAAGTATCTTGACGCAAGAAATGAACTTGTAGTCTATTGTAAGTTTTTATTCTATTCCGTTCTTTATGCGATATTCGGCAGGGGTCATACCGAACTTCTGCTTAAATAGGCGATAGAAGGTCTGAGCTACTGGCATACCGCAGTCAATAGCTACACTCTCAATGGTGTGCTTTGGGCGCTCCAACAGAACTTTAGACGCATGTTGAAGACGCAGGGAATTTACGTATGCAGGAAAGCCCATACCAGTAAACTGCCGGAATATAGGCGCAAACCTATTCTTCGGGATGTGCACGTACCTGTCAAGCATCTTACGCGACATATCTTCACGGAGGTATAACTTGTGGCTAAGAATAGCCTTTTCAGCACGTTTAAATAACATTTCTTCTGACTTAATCATAATCCTTTATTATTAGGTTTTAATAAAAAGTATGCAAATATATAAACAAATAATGATATTTCAATCAAAAAATTATACAATGTTCTAATAAAACTTCGCATTTGTTGTAATGTAAATTCCCACTTGCGCAAAAGTAGTCCTCTTGTTGTAGATGTCAGAAGTCTAATTCTTTACCTCAACCGTTTAGCTGTCAGTTATATATGACTTAGCAAAATTATATAAAAAGTTGCTAACAAACAATCTTTTGGTTGCGTTTTTATGAAATTTTATTGTTTTTTGAATTTGTATTCTAAATTTATTTTGTTATATTTGCAAACTGGAAAAGAAAGAGAACAAACTTATTTATAAAAACTATGGATTTATTACAACAAATTGTAGAGCGCGCAAAGAGCAACAAGCAGCGCATTGTACTTCCGGAAGCAACGGAAGAGCGTACTTTGAGAGCAGCCGATAAGGTATTGGCTGAAGATATGGCTGACATTATCTTGATTGGCAATCCGGATGAAATCAAGAAATTGGCGGCAGAGTGGGGACTGACACACGTAGACAAGGCTGTTGTCATCGACCCGGAGAACAATCCGAAGAGCGAGGAGTATGCCACTTTACTGGCAGAGCTTCGCAAGAAGAAGGGTATGACAATAGAACAGGCTCGTGAGTTGGTGAAGAACCCTCTGTATCTTGGATGTATGATTATCAAGACCGAAGGTGCTGACGGACAAATCTCCGGCGCACTGAGTACGACAGGTGATACTCTGCGTCCTGCCTTGCAGATTATCAAGTGCGCACCGGGCATTACATGTGTAAGCGGTGGACTCTTGCTGATCTCAAAGGAAAAGCAGTATGGTGAGGACGGTGTGCTTGTAGTGGGTGACGTCGCTGTTACTCCTATGCCTGACGCAGCACAGCTGTCCCAGATCGCTGTATGTACGGCTCAGACCGCAAAGAGCGTGGCTGGCTTCGCTGACCCGCGTGTCGCAATGTTAAGTTTCTCTACAAAGGGTTCCGCCACTCATGAGGTGGTAGACAAGGTTATTGAGGCTACCCGTTTGGCAAAGGAACTTGATCCGACATTGAAAATCGACGGAGAACTGCAGGCTGACGCAGCCCTCGTTCCGTCAGTAGGCGCAAAGAAAGCACCTGGCAGCGACATCGCAGGTAAGGCTAATGTGCTCGTGTTCCCAAATCTTGAGGTGGGTAACATCGGTTACAAGCTGGTTCAACGTCTTGGTGACGCAATAGCCATCGGTCCTATCCTCCAGGGTATCGCCCGTCCAGTCAACGACCTCAGTCGAGGCTGCTCAGTGGATGATATATATTATATGGTGGCGATTACGGCTTGCCAGGCCATGGATGCAAAAGGATAATAACAATTAGATAACAGTAAACAATATTCAATTAATGAAAATCTTAGTATTGAATTGCGGCAGCTCGTCAATAAAGTACAAGCTGTACAATATGGATGACGAGAGTGTACTCGCACAGGGCGGTGTTGAACGTATTGGTCTTGATGAGGCTTTCCTGAAGCTTACCTTGCCTAATGGTGAGAAGAAGACTTTAATGCATGACATGCCAGACCATAAGGAAGGTGTTAATTTCGTGTTCCAGACATTACTCAGTCCTGAGTATGGGGCAATAAAGAGCTTGGACGAGATAGATGCTGTAGGTCATCGTATCGTGCAGGGTGGTGACTTGTTTGAGAAAAGCTGCCTTGTAGACCAGAAGGTAGAGGACGGCATTGAGAGCCTTTGCGACCTTGCACCGGTGCATAATGCCGGTCACTTGAAAGGTATCCGCGCCGTTGATCACCTGATGCCTACCGTTCCACAGGTAACAGTGTTCGACAATGCGTTCCATTCTACCATGCCGGACTATGCTTATCTCTATGCTGTTCCATACGAGTTGTATGAGAAGTACCACGTGCGTCGCTATGGATTCCATGGAACGAGCCACCGTTATGTGTCTCATCGGGTGGCTGAGCTGATGGGTAAGGATATTAAAGACTTGAAGATCGTTACCTGCCATATCGGTAACGGTGCCTCGGTGGCTGCAATCAAGGACGGCAAGGTTATGGATACCTCTATGGGTCTGACACCGTTGGCTGGTGTTATGATGGGTAGCCGCTCTGGTGACATTGACGCATCGGCAGTCACTTATATCATGGACAAGCTGGGACTGAAGCCGCAGGAGATGGCTGACTTCCTGAACAAGAAGAGTGGCGTGCTGGGCATCACAGGAATCTCCAGTGACATGCGTGATGTGGAGAACGCTGCCAAGGAGGGTAATGAGAAGGCTATCCTCGCACTGAAGATGTATAACTACCGCATCAAGAAGTATATCGGTGCTTATGCTGCTGCTATGGGTGGTGTCGATACTATTGTCTTCACTGCCGGTGTGGGTGAGAACCAGACCTCTATGCGTGAGGAGGCTTGTGCCGGACTTGAGTTCCTTGGCATAAAGATCGACAAGGAAAAGAATGCAGGTATCCGTGGCAAGGAGGCTGAGATCTCTACTCCGGATTCTCGTGTGAAGGTCTTTGTCATTCCTACTGATGAGGAGATTGTTATTGCCCGCGATACTATGGAGCTTGTTCAAGCAAAGTAATTCCGGATTAGGAATACATAAACAATAATGTGGGGGAGTGTACTTCTTGAAGGGAAGTGACACTCCCCTTGTCTTTTTAGCTCAGCAACCTCTCCAAAGCCTTCATCCTAACTCTCCAGGGCATCCTCTTCAGGCTCTCCATATTCTCTTTTTTGCAGCCTCACGGCTGGTGTTTTTAGCACACTTCGTGTGGTAACCGAGTTTGCTCGCTTTGCTCGCAAAGAAATAATAACGGCACGCTTACGCGTGGAAATTATTCAAAATTAAAACAAAATTTCACAGGAGCTTTTAAAAAACATATCATTCTGAATAATTTGAATTCATTTTGTATAATTTTTTGCTGAAGCAAGCGTACTGAAGAAACGATTCCTTTGCGAAGCAAACCCGTACTAAAAGGAATGCGATTACTTTTTTGACGAAAAGC
>CAJOPT010000024.1 GCA_905236455.1 uncultured Prevotella sp.
GGTGACGGCAACTCTCTCGTACAGGTTGTTGCTTGGTACGACAATGAGAACTCTTACACTTCTCAGATGGTTCGCACCATTAAGTATCTTGCAGAGCTGAAATAATTTGCAAGAGCCAATAAGATTGCTTAGTTGCGTTTTCAGTCGATAAAATCACTGAAATTAAGCATTGGCATAAAACCGAAGCCGTCCGGTTACCGGACGGCTTTTTTATTGTGTGAACTATTTTTTTTATATTTTCTTGGAGTGTAGTCCTTTAATTATTACCTTTGTGGAAAAATTATTATGGTAAGAAGGCTTGCATATATATTAGTTCTACAAATCTCTGTGATAGTGGCAAATGCCCAGGAATTGTTATTGAGTGATGCGCGTAATCCCGTTAAAGGCTATGTCATTACGAACGATGGTGATACAATTCATGGTACAATAGACTACTTGAGTGATGATGAGAATAGGGAGCTTTGTATGTTCTGTAAACAAGGTGACAGTGTTTTTTCTGTTTATAGACCGAATGAGATACAGGGTTACCGTCTGATGAACAATGGTGTGTATTATATAAGTAAGACTTTCCCAGTTGACGGTATTGACACTCCAATGTTTGCAGAGTTTCTTCTCCAAGGCGGTGTAAGCTTGTATAGATACGTTGTCAAATCCCGCGAGTTGTTTTTTATTGAAAATGAGGATGGTGAGATTGGAGTCCTTGAGAATTTCTATTTGGGAAATATGCCACTCAAAGATGCCATCAATATGAAACGTATATATCTTCGTGACGCCTCGAGAATGTTTTTCAAGAGTTCTAATGTCCTAAACCAGCTGTGGAACGATGAGCTGGATGCAAAAAAAATGGTAGAGTTGACCCGGCAATATGACGAGGAGTTTTGTCAGAGCTATGGTGATTGCATACAGTTTCAGTATGATGAGAAAAAGTCTGCTCTATACAAAGCTCATTTCCGTATGGAGGGGGGATTTATGTGTGGGTATTATCGTGGAGATGAAGGTGAGAAAGACAATAACATTCCTGCCTTTCGCATAGGTTTAGGTGGTGAGTTCTCTTCTAACCGTATCGCTCCAGCATGGGGACTTCAGGTTATGCTCAGCTTTGGTTACGTGAAAGTTTCTGGCACTTACGACGCCAGTACGATGTTTCATAAAGACGGAGAAAAGTGGTCAGATGAAGGTTTAATTATGAATTTGGCGATAGGTGGTATTTACCGCTTCAGACATCGGCAGCGTAACTCGCCCTATTTGCGTGGCGGAGTCTCTATTCCTATTGGAGCTGTGTATGGCTGCTATTTTGGTGCAGGTTGGGAGTATGCTATTGGGAAAAAACATCATTTGCAACTTGGTATCAATGGAAATCTGACAAGGTGGGATGAAAGTTCCTCATTTTCCACATTGTCGTTCGACATAGCGTATGTCTTATAACGGCTGTTTTATAATTGGTTGTTTTGTTTGATAAAAATAAAAAAGGTGATATGAACGGAATATATACAGTTCTTTTATTGGTATTGAGCAATATATTTATGACGCTCGCATGGTATGGACATCTGAAACTACAACAGACTGGTGTCTCGTCGCATTGGCCTTTGATCGGTGTAATAGCGTTTTCTTGGATGATAGCGTTCTTCGAGTATTGTTGCCAGGTTCCGGCTAACCGCATGGGATTTGTCGACAATGGCGGACCATTTTCTCTCGTACAGCTGAAAGTCATTCAAGAGTGTATCTCTTTAATGGTGTTTGCCATTATTGCCAATATGATGTTTCAGCATCAGAGCCTACAATGGAACCATGCCGCGGCATTTATCTGTATCATTGCGGCAGTATACTTCGTTTTTATGGATTGACATTATATGCCCCTACAGAAGACGACATCCAACGCTCACAAAGCCGGTCAGCGTATAGAAAGGCTCTTCAGGAAAGCACTGAAAGACTATCAGCTGATAGACAACGACGACCATGTGCTTGTCGCATTGTCTGGCGGCAAAGACTCATTGCTGCTTGTTGAGCTACTTGCCAAGCGTAGCCGTATCTTCATGCCACGCTTCAATGTCAGTGCGGTGCATGTCCGCATGAATAATATTCCATATAAAACTGACACTCAATATCTTGAGACTTTTTGTAAAAGTCTTGGTGTGGACCTTCATGTTCTTACTACAGAATTCGACATATCGACAGACAGAAGGAAGAATCCATGTTTCCTTTGTTCATGGTATAGAAGGAAGCAAATCTTTGAGTTGGCACAGAGACTCGGCTGTAAGAAAGTTGCCCTCGGTCATCATCAGGATGACATCATCCATACAGCTTTGATGAATGTGATATTTGAAGGACGGTTCTCTTCCATGCCGGTAATCATGCAAATGGAAAAAATGCCATTGAGTATCATCCGTCCGCTTGCGTTGGTCAGCGAGGCAGATATAAGAGTTTATGTCGAAGCTCACCAATATCAAAAACTTATTAAGTTATGTCCATACGAGCATGCCACATATCGACAGCAGATCAAAGATCTTTATGATACCATCGAAAAGATGAATCCGGAAGCGCGCTACTCCATCTGGCATGCCTTGAATGACGATCTCGCCCGATTGGATATGTAATCATAAGCGGGCGAACAAATCCAACCAAGCGTTTGCTAAAAACTAATTTCTGAAAAACGTATTTTTGCGTCACGCGTCACACTTTTGTGAAAAGTTTAAAGGAGATCCCGCATCAAGTGCGGGATGAGTGGGAGGGGAGTGCGGGATGAGGTTTTAGAGCTTAAAGGTGGCAGAGCGATATTCTAAAAGCAAAGCTTATGTAGGAAAGTTGTTACAAGAATCTGAAAAGTTGTAACAACTTTTTTCTTAAAGCATAGATATTGGAATGGAAGATGTATGCTTTAGTATGTCTATATGATAGCTCTGCGATGTCAATATCAATGCTAATGGGAGCTCCCGCATTGAGTGCGGGATGAGGAAAAAAGGGGTATGGGATGAGGTTTTTTACGGGAATCGTGTCACGTTTGCGTCACCGAGACACGCTAAAAATGCGGTGTGACGCACGTGAGACGCACCCGAAAATCCCTTTTTTAAGCAAAAACGGCTATTTTAAGATTAAATACCCATTGATTATCAGGTGTTTACGAAACGAAAGAGGTCTGTGACGCAAGTGTGACAGGTTTCGGGTATTTCAGCATTACAAATGCTAATACTCAATACGGATTTCAAATCCAACCGAGCGGGTTATGACGGCAACTTTACGGCTGGAACCAACGGTCGCTGGCCGAAGGGAAAAGCAAATTAAACAAAATTACAACAAATAACTCTGACCTTTAAACTTTACCCTAAAGTGTGACGCGTGACGCAAAAAATTGATTTTTAAAAATTCTTTTAGTCGCTTCGCTTTGTAAAAGCGTACTGAAGAAACGATTTGTTTTTAGCAAAAGAAGCTATACAATATTCTGGAGTTCTTTAGCCATTTGTTGTTGTAGCTCCTGAGCTTTTATTGCCGCACATTCCGCAAAGTCCTCACCATTGGAAGCATAGATGATTCCCCGTGAGGAGTTGACGAGCAATCCGCATTCCTTGGTCATTCCATATTTGCACACTTCTTGGAGAGAGCCACCCTGTGCTCCTACGCCCGGGACGAGAAGGAAATGGTTTGGAGCAACCTTACGAATGTCCTCAAACATCTGTCCTTGTGTGGCACCTACGACATACATCATATTCTCTTCGTTGCCCCACTGCTGTGACTTACGCAATACCTTCTCGAAGAGACGCTCGCCATTATTGTCGGTTGTGAGTTGGAAATCATGACTGCCTTTGTTGCTTGTCAAAGCCAGGAGAATCACCCACTTGCCCTCGTATTGCAGGAAAGGAGTGACGGAGTCCTCACCCATATATGGAGCCACGGTCAGTGCGTCAAGGTTATATTCCTCGAAGAAAGTACGGGCATACATGGCACTTGTGTTACCGATATCGCCACGTTTAGCGTCGGCAATGATGAAGTGGTCGGGATATCTCTCGTTGAGATACTTGATAGTCTTCTCAAAGGAGACAAGTCCCTTTACGCCAAAAGCCTCATAAAAAGCAAGGTTTGGCTTGTATGAGACGCAATAGGGTGCAGTGGCATCGATAATGGCTTTGTTGAAGGTGAATATAGGGTCATCCTCATTAAGGAGATGTTGTGGTATCTTCTTTATATCAGTGTCAAGCCCGACACAGAGAAACGATTGCTTCTGCTTAATTTGCTGTATTAGCTGTTGTCTTGTCATGATTTGATTTTTAGCGTTTTGAATATTTTCTTTGTCAGATATATTATGAGTCGAAAGAGCTGACAGGGTATTTAAAGTTCCGATTCTTTCAGTTTCTCGGCATTCTCCGCTACGGTCAGCGCGTCAATCATTGGCTGGATGTCACCGCCGAGGAAGCCCTGCAGGTCGTGGGTGGTGAATCCGATGCGATGATCGGTGACACGTCCTTGCTGGAAGTTGTATGTGCGAATCTTAGCAGAGCGGTCACCAGTGGAGACGAGGCTCTTTCGGCGCGAGGCGATGTCGTCGACGTACTTCTGGTGTTCCTTGTCGTATATAAATGTATAGAGTCGTGACAATGCGCGTTCCTTGTTCTTCGGTTGGTCACGTGTCTCAGTACACTCGATGAGAATTTCCTCAGTCTCTCCAGTGTTAGGGTTCTTCCACATGTAACGCAGTCGCACGCCCGATTCCACCTTGTTTACATTCTGTCCACCAGCGCCCGAGGAGCGGAAGGTGTCCCATTTGATCTCGCCTTCGTTGATGTTTACCTCAAACTTGTCAGCCTCAGGCAATACGGCAACAGTGGCGGCAGAGGTCTGCATGCGTCCGTTTGACTCGGTGACAGGCACACGTTGCACGCGGTGTACGCCAGACTCATATTTTAATGTTCCATAGACATCAGCTCCACTGATGGCAAAGTCAATCTCCTTAAAGCCGCCGACGGCACCTTCGCTCACACTTGTGACTGCGAGATTCCAGCCTTTCTGGTCACAGAAACGCTTATACATCTGGAACAGGTCACCGGCAAACAGACAAGCCTCGTCACCGCCGGTACCGGCTCTGATCTCCATCTGCACATTCTTGGCATCCTCGGGGTCTTTAGGAACGAGTGCAATCTTGATCTCTTCTTCCAGCTGTGGCTGTAGCGCCTCGTTAGCGGCGAGTTCCTCACGTGCCATCTCTTTCATATCCGGATCCGACTCGTTGGCAAGAATATCCTTCGCTTCCCTGATGCTGTTAAGACAGGTGACATAGCGTTTTCGGGCGTCCATAATATCGCCCAGGTCTTTATATTCCTTTGTCAGTTTGACGAAACGCTTCTGATCGGCAATTACATTCGGGTCGGTAATCAGTGTTGATACCTCTTCAAAGCGTGCCTCAAGACCGTCAAGCTTTTGTAATATACGATTGTTGTCTATCATATTTTTTATACTTTCTCAATTCTCAATTTCTTCAATACTTGAATTCGCCAAACTCACTCTTGATAGTAAGAGAGCGTTCGCCTTCCTCGATATGTCCGACTACCTGAGCGTCAATGTCAAATGACTTACTGATTGCCATCACCTGCTCAGCGTGCTCCGGTCGTACATATATCTCCATACGGTGTCCCATGTTAAATACCTGATACATTTCTTTCCAGTCAGTGCCGGAACAGTCGTGTATGGCACGGAAGAGCGGTGGTACAGGGAACATGTTGTCTTTGATTACACGGCAGTTGTCGCCTACGAAGTGCAGTACCTTTGTCTGTGCACCACCCGTGCAATGTACCATTCCGTGAATCTCAGGGCGAAGCTCGTCGAGTATGCGTTTGATGACAGGAGCGTATGTGCGGGTAGGGGAGAGAACCAGCTGCCCCATGTTGGGAAGCGCTCCTAAGCTCTCAGAGCTTTTATCATACTCCGAAAGTAACTCATACTTCCCGCTATATACAAGCTCCTCGGGAACCGCATGGTCGTAGCTCTCCGGGTATTTCTTTGCCAAATACTTTGCGAAGACATCATGTCGGGCACTTGTGAGTCCATTGCTTCCCATTCCTCCGTTGTAGCGTTTCTCGTAGGTGGCTTGTCCGGTGGAGGATAAGCCTACAATGACATCACCAGGACGAATATTCGCATTGTCGATGACATCGCTGCGTTTCATACGGCAGGTGACAGTGGAGTCAACGATAATAGTACGCACCAAGTCACCGACATCAGCGGTCTCGCCACCTGTAGGCCAGATGCCGATGCCCATCTCTCTCATCTCAGCGAGAAGCTCATCGGTACCGTTGATAACAGCTGATATGACTTCTCCGGGAATGAGCATCTTGTTGCGCCCGATAGTGCTTGACACTAATATGTTGTCTACCGCACCTACACACAGCAGGTCATCGGTGTTCATGACAATAGCGTCTTGCGCAATGCCTTTCCATACATTCAGGTCGCCGGTCTCCTTCCAATACATATATGCGAGACTTGACTTCGTTCCGGCTCCGTCAGCGTGCATGATATTGCAATACTCGGGATCACCGCCTAAGATATCTGGTATGATCTTGCAGAATGCCTGTGGGAATATTCCTTTGTCAATATTCTTTATAGCGTTATGTACATCTTCCTTGGCGGCACTCACACCGCGCATCATGTATCTGTTGTTCATTTTTTTTCTCTATTAATGTCGTTATTTCGTTATACCGTTATTTCGTTATACCGTTATTTCGTTATACCGTCATTTCGTCATGCAGTTATTTTTTCCCATTCCAAAACTCCCAGCTTGCGAAGGCTTGCAGGAGCAACATTTCCAAGCCGTTTTTCACCGTGGCGCCTTGTTCAAGTCCCTTTGTCATGAACAAAGTCTCATCGGGATTATAAATAAGGTCATATAATAGAGTATGATTATCCATAGCCTCGTATGGTAAGTCAGGACATTTGTCGGTCTTTGGAAACATTCCTACGGGTGTGCAGTTTACAATGACATTGTATTCGTTTACGATGTCAGGTGTTATGTCTTTGTAGCATATCGTTCCGGGACGCTCATATCGGCTCACGCAGACGGTTTCTAAGCCAAGTGATTTCAAACCGTAGTTAATTGCCTTCGATGCTCCTCCAGTTCCAAGAATCAACGCTTTTTTATGCCAACGCTCAAGCAGCGGTTCTATGCTCTGGGTGAATCCGATCACGTCGGAGTTATATCCGGTGAGCTTTATGTCGTTCCCGTTGTGCTCGACTTTTACGACATTGACCGCTCCTATAGCACTTGCCTCCGGACTGATATGGTCAAGATAGTTCATAACCTTCTCCTTGTATGGAATCGTCACGTTCAAACCTCTCAGATTAGGGTTTGTGCTGATGATTTCCAAGAGATTGTCTATCTTTGGAATCTCAAAGTTCTCATAAACGGCGTCAATGCCTTCGTTCTCAAACTTCTCATTGAAATATCCAATTGAGAAAGAGTGCCCTAAAGGGAAACCGATAAGTCCGTATTTGTCCATACTGGTAAGGGTTTTGTTACAATTACTTATTATGTCTTATTTTGTAGCAACGTACATCGTACAGATTCCGAATGTCATGCGTTTGAATGTCGCCTCTGAGAAGCCTGCCTTATGCAGTATCTCCACCATTCTTTCTCCTTGTGGGAATGCCTCGATGGTGGCTGTAAGGTATTTGTAGGCATCTGTATCCTTGGAAATAAGCCTTCCATATAGTGGTAAGATGGTGTGCGAGTATACTTTGAACAACTGTCTCATCGGGAATGTCATGGGAGTGGTAAGCTCCACGATGGCAATATGTCCGCCAGTCTTCAATACTCGGCACATCTCATTAAGTCCTTTATCCAAGTCCGAGAAGTTGCGAATGCCAAATGCGGCTGTTACCGCATCGAACTCGCCACTCTCAAATGGCAGGTTCAGACAGTCTCCTTTCTGGAAACAAACCTTATCCTCAATACCGGCAGACGTTACCTTTGCTTGTGCTATCTCTATCATCTTCTCTGACAAATCGACACCTATAACCTTGTTTGGTTGAAGCATCTTTGATGAGAGAATGGCAAAGTCTCCCGTGCCTGTGGCAATGTCGAGCATCGTTTCCGGCTTGTATGGAGCCAGCCTCCGAATGGCTTTCTTCCGCCAATAGCGGTCTATATTCCAAGAAAGACGGTGGTTTAGCTTGTCGTATGTGGGAGCGATATTGTTGAACATCTCTTCCACGAGCTTGCCTTTGTCTCCTTTGCCTCCGTACGGCTTAATCTTCTCCTGTTCGTACATTGCCTGCCTAACTGTGTTAACGGGTGGTCTTTATCCTTTCCAGGTTTCCAGCCAGGCACTGACGTTGTGGTCTATCCTTGAGGCGATATCTCCGTCTTCGACAGCCTTGTCAAAAGACTCTCCGGTAATATGCTCATAAAGCTCGATATAACGCTCGCTGACGCTGTCGGCGTATTCGTCTGTTATCTCCGGCATCACTTGTCCGGGCTCATTCATGAAGTTATGCTCGATGAGCCATTGGCGTACGAACTCCTTTGACAGTTGTCTTTGCGGCTCACCTTTCTCAAACTTCTCCTCGTATCCGTCGGCATAGAAGTAGCGACTGGAGTCTGGGGTATGTATCTCGTCAATGAGGTATACTTTTCCGTCGCGTTTGCCAAACTCATATTTTGTGTCTACAAGAATCAGACCCTGTCTTGAGGCAATCTCCTGACCGCGTGCGAAGAGTTTGCGAGTATAGTCTTCCATTACGCTATAGTCTTCTGCGCTTACAATGCCCTGAGCAATAATCTCCTCTTTTGATATGTTCAGGTCATGACCTTCGTCGGCTTTCGTCGTCGGGGTTATGATGGGTTCAGGAAAACGCTCATTCTCTCGCATTCCATCAGGCAGCCGCACACCACAGATCTCGCGTACGCCTTTCTTGTAGTCGCGCCATGCGCTACCTGTCAGTATCCCACGTATGATCATCTCGACACGGAATCCCTCGCACTTCAGTCCTACCGTAACCATAGGGTCAGGAGTGGCAAGTTTCCAGTTGGGGCAGATGTCTGATGTCGCGTCCAAGAACTTGGCGGCAATCTGATTCAATACCTGACCCTTGAAAGGAATGCCTTTAGGCAGGATTACGTCGAATGCCGATATTCTGTCAGTGGCAACCATTACCATGAGGTCATCATTAATGTCATACACATCGCGAACCTTTCCGTGATATACACTTTTTTGTCCTTTGAAGTGGAAGTCTGTCTTTGTTAATGCTTTCATCTTTTTCCTTGTATATCTTAAGAATAATATTTTGTTTGCAAAATTACGAAAAAAAACACAAACCCTGTACATTTTATGTTTTTTTCTGTTTTCAGTAAACGTTTGTACCTTTACTGATCACAGTCTCAGCTATGTGCCGCTCTGTCGGCTGCCTCGTAGGCATTCACGATGCGGGTTACGAGCTTGTGGCGTACGATATCTTTCTTGGTAAGTTCCACAACACCGATGCCCTCGATGCCAGTCAGGATATTGAGAGCTTCTTTCAAACCGCATGGCTGGCTCTTTGGTAAATCCACCTGTGTCATGTCACCGGTGATAATCATCTTGGTGTTCCAACCCATACGTGTGAGGAACATCCTTATTTGTGCGGGAGTGGTGTTCTGAGCTTCGTCAAGGATGACAACGGCGTCACTCAGCGTACGCCCTCGCATGAAGGCAAGAGGAGCTATCTGAATGATGTGCTTCTCCATCATATCCTGAAGTTTTACGGTAGGAAGCATATCTTCCAAGGCGTCATACAATGGCTGAAGGTATGGGTCTATTTTGTCTTTCATGTCGCCAGGGAGGAATCCAAGTTTCTCACCAGCCTCGACAGCCGGGCGCGACAGAATTATGCGTTTGGCTGTTTTCTCTTTCAGAGCTTTTACAGCCAGTGCGATACTCAGGTATGTCTTTCCTGTGCCGGCTGGACCTACGGCAAAGATCATGTCGTTTTCCTCAAAGGCGTCGATAAGCTTCTGTTGGTTCTCAGAACGGCTCTTTATCGGACGTCCCGAGAGACTGTATACCACAACACCTTTGATGGCTTCCTCCTTTGTCTTTACTCCTTTTACAATATCGACAATGTCCTCGTCGGTTATGTTGTTGAAACGAAGGACGTGCTGGCGCATTGTCTCAATGTTTTCCTCAAACTGACACACATCTGTACTTCGTCTCCAAGTATTTTTATCACATTGTCTCTTGCCACGATTCTTAATTTCGGGAAGAGCGACTTGATAATCATGAGATGTGTGTTCTTTGCCCCATACAGCATCATGGGGTCAATATCTTCTAATATGATATGCTTCTCTGTCAATTGTACCTTTGTTTTAAATTGACTGCAAAAATACATAAAAAACTTCAAATGTTTGTCTATTTCATAAGAAAAGTGTAACTTCGCACCCGAAAATAGTTAGCAAACAAGTAATATATCAAAATAAATTATCAATCAAATGAAGAAGTACAACTTTAATGCAGGTCCATCAATGCTTCCACGTGAGGTGATTGAGAACACTGCCAAGCAGATTTTGGATTTCAATGGTTCTGGACTTTCACTGATGGAAATAAGCCATCGCGCAAAAGACTTCCAACCCGTTGTTGACGAGGCTGAGGCTCTAATTAAGGAGTTGCTCGACGTGCCTGAGGGTTATTCTGTAATCTTCCTTGGTGGAGGTGCGTCATTGCAGTTTACACAGGTTCCGGCAAACTTCCTGATAAAGAAGGCTGCTTATCTTAATACCGGTACTTGGGCAAACAAAGCCGAGAAAGAGGCAAAGCTTTATGGTGAGGTCGTTGAGGTGGCATCGTCCAAGGATGCGAACTATACATTTATTCCAAAAGACTTCTCTGTTCCGGCTGATGCCGATTATCTGCATATCACAACGAACAACACTATCTATGGTACGGAAATCCGTAAGGACCTCGAAGTCAGTGTTCCACTTATCGCAGATATGTCTTCCGACATTATGAGCCGTCCTGTGGACGTAAGCAAGTACGATTGTATATATGCTGGTGCACAGAAGAACATGTCTATGGCAGGTGTTACTGTTGTTATCTTGAAGAATGACAAGTTGGGCAAGGCTCCACGTGAGTTGCCTACAATGATGAACTACTGCACTCATGTAGAGAAGGGTAGTATGTTCAATACTCCTCCTGTAGTGCCAATCTATTCTTTGCTTGAGACGATGCGTTGGGTGAAAGCTCAAGGTGGAGTGGAGGCAATGGATAAGCTTGCCAAGCAGCGTGCCGAGATAGTATACGGTGAGATTGACCGTAACAAGCTCTTCAAGGGTACTGTAGCAGAGGAGGACCGCTCTCTGATGAATATCTGTTTCGTTATGAACGAGGAATATGCTGAGTTGGAGAAACCATTCTTTGAGTTCGCTACCGAGCGTGGCATGGTTGGTGTCAAGGGACACCGCTCTGTTGGTGGCTTCCGTGCTTCTTGCTATAATGCTCAGACAATAGAAGGATGTAACGCACTTGTTCAGGCAATGCAGGATTTCGAAAAGAAGTATTAATCTATCAGTGTCATTGAAAAATGAAAGTATTAGTAGCAACAGAAAAGCCATTCGCAGCCGCTGCTGTGGAAGGCATAAGGAAGGAAGTGGAAGCAGCTGGCAATGAGCTGGTGCTTTTGGAGAAATACACAGAGAAGGCTCAGCTCCTCGCTGCCGTCGCCGATGCCGACGCAATGATAATTCGTTCAGACAAGGTTGACGCGGAGGTTCTCGATGCCGCAAAACAGTTGAAGATTGTTGTGCGCGCCGGTGCGGGTTACGATAACATCGACCTCGCTGCCGCGACAGCTCACAACGTAGTGGCAGAGAACACACCTGGACAGAACGCTAATGCGGTCGCAGAGCTCGTGTTCGGTTTGCTGGTTATGGCTGTACGAGGTTTCTATAACGGCAAGGCTGGCTCAGAGTTGCTTGGTAAGAAGCTTGGCATTCTTGCCTTTGGTAACGTGGGACGCAACGTTGCGCGTATCGCTAAAGGATTCGGCATGGATGTTTACGCATACGACGCCTTCTGTCCTGCAGACGTTATCGAGGCTGCCGGTGTTCATGCCGTAGCCAACCAGGACGCTCTCTTTGAGACTTGCGATGTTGTATCTCTTCACATTCCAGCTACACCTGAGACAAAAGAGAGTATCAATTACGCTCTTGTCAATAAGCTGAAGAAGGGTGGAGTTCTGGTAAACACCGCACGCAAGGAGGTTATCAATGAGCAGGAGCTTATCAAACTGATGGCTGAGCGTGAAGACCTGAAGTTCGTCACCGATATCAAACCGGACGCTGATGCTGACTTCGCTAAGTTTGAGGGACGTTACTTCGCTACTCCTAAGAAGATGGGTGCACAGACTGCGGAGGCTAATATCAATGCCGGTATTGCGGCTGCCAAGCAGATTAACGCATTCTTCAAGGATGGTGACACTAAGTTCCAGGTTAATAAATAGTTGATAGTTTAAAACTAATAGTTGATTGTTGTGTGCCCTACATGGGCACACAATAATTTTTTACACTTGAATAAGACAATCTATCATATCGTAGCGTTTATAGTAGTGGCGGTTTGGGGCTCCACCTTCGTGTTTACGAAGATTCTGCTAATGGGAGGTCTCACACCGGCGCAGATATTTACGCTACGCTTTGTCATTGCCTATGTGATGCTGTTGGCTTTCTCCATAGTTAAAAAGCCGTTTCGTCTGTTCTCCTCATCACTTAGAGACGAGCTGATGTTGTTTGGTCTTGGCATCACTGGCGGCTCATTGTATTTCCTTACGGAAAACACGGCGATGAACTATACCACCACCACCAATACCTCACTCATAGTATGTCTTTGTCCGTTATTTGCCGCTATGATCATATCTCTTTTCTATAAGACAGAGCGGCTTCACGGCATACAGATCGTTGGCTCGCTGATGGCTGCCTTGGGCGTGGTGGCGGTAGTGCTAAACGGACATTTTGTGCTTCACCTCTCACCGAAAGGTGACGCATTGGCTTTCGCGGCTTGTCTGTGCTGGGCAGTCTATTCCTTGATAATGATCCCAGTAAACAAATGCTACGACACGGTGTTTATTACCCGTAAGGTGTTTGCGTATGGCTTGCTTTCCATGATACCTTATTATATCATATTCCCTGAGCCGCTATCGCTTGACATCATCTTCCGTCAGGATATTATATGGAACCTGCTATTCCTCGGTTGTGTGGCATCAATGGTTTGTTTCGTGACATGGACATGGGTAATGAAGAAACTTGGTGCCGTCACCGCCACTAATTATGTTTACCTCAATCCTGTGGTTACTGTGCTATGTGCGTGGATAGTACTTTCAGAGCAAATAACAATATATTTTCTTATTGGTACTGCTCTGATACTTACAGGTATGTATCTGACAGACAAGAACAGGTCTTAGAACCTTTACTGCCTACCTATTACTATGGCTTTCCCGTTGCGGATATAGATACCTGGAGCAGGATTACCCAAAACACGTATTCCATGAAGATCATATAACGGAGAGTCATCTGCTGCATCCGACATCTCAATAGTGTCTACTGAGGTCATCTCTGCATCAAGTAATGATTTCATAGCTTCGCGGTCAAGGGCATAGTCCAACTGCATAGCCTCTACAAACCAAGTATGGTAGTCGTGTTGGGTGTGAGTCCTGTCGTTGGCATCATTGTAGGCATAGTCGTACCATGGCATAGCCCAAAGCCATTTGCCGGCAAAGTCCCAGATGTCTTCCATCGGTGGCAGGAGGTTGGTGCCGCTGTTGCCACACTCTGTCAATGCCACGAACTTGTTAGGGAAACTGTTCTTTAAGTGGTTCCACGACGCATTGATATTGTATATATTGGAGCCATAGTAGTCGTCACCAACAACGTCTACATATTCGTCACCGGGATACCAGTCGTCATCATTGATACCGCCGTTCCATACCCAGATGATATTGTTGAGACCTTTGGTGTCTGTGAAATAGTCGTGCATAAAGCGCCATAGCTGTATGAAAGCATTTGCACCCTTGCTGCCCCACCAGAACCATGCCGTGCCGTTAGGGTAGTTGTTTGTGTTACCGGCTGCCTCGTGTAACGGACGCCAAACAACAGGAATGCCTAAGTCCTTCATCTGTTTGAAATAACCGGCAATCTGATCCATGTCGCTCACCATCTTGGCATACTCGGCACTCGACGGGTCGTTTATCTTGCTCGGGTCAAAAGAGGTCTCACTGCTATAGAAGCTCATACCATTACCGTCATCTCTCTGTTGCAGCCAGTGCCACATGCAGCTTACAATGCCGCCTTTCTGCCACCAGTCTTTGATTATTCTCATGTCGCTGTAGTCTATCCATCCCTGTATGTTTACGTCTTTGGAGTACGGCGCATGGATGAAGTCGAATGTTGTCATTGCGGGATACTTACCTGTCCATGAGTATACGTTCTCTGCCTCGGTGATATTCCAGTTTACGTTTGCCATGCTGCATATAATCACCTTGTTACCATATATGTTGTTGAATATGTTCAGCAGTGCCTGTGCCTCAGGAGAACGTTCTGCGCTTACAGTTATTACACTAATAAGGAGACATGCGAGTAATAAGATTCTCTTTTTCATAACTTAAAGATAATAGTTGATGTTTTATGGTTTAGATACCGCAAAGGTAAGACTAAAATTCTAAAAATCAAAATTAAAGCAAAAAGAAAATTAATCTTTTATTTTGCATTGTGCGCACTTAATAGTATCTTTGTAAAATCTTTGCCAGTCATCATGCAATGGCTGAGGTTAAGGTAGTATGTAGGAAATGAAAGTAATTTACAATAAATATATCCCTTTCGGTAAGTTCTTTGCCACGAATATCTTCGGACTCGTCTTTTGTAGGAGTGACAAGGGACAGCTTAGCGAGGTAGACAAGAATCACGAATATATACATACCTTGCAGCAGCGTGAAATGTTGTTCTTGGGGTTTACGCTGTGGTATTACATTGAGTGGATATGGAGATATGCCAAATGCAGGAACTGGATGAAAGCCTATCGGGAAATATATTTCGAGCGTGAGGCTTATCGGATGGAGCGTGACTTGGAATATCGCCATAAGAGGAAGCATTTCGGTTGGTGGTATATGTTCGTGGAAAAAGGTACGCTCTTACATGAGATTGGTGAGTTCCTTGGCGATCTGGCGGCTTTTGTGAAGAAAGATTTCCTGACAGCTAAATACCTTTATGCTTTGGTGCTCGCCGTATTGGTAGTCATCTTGCAAGTGAAGTTCGACATTTTTGGTGTGTTGATAGAACCATCGTATGATGACGGAACATCCATGTTCCGTATCCCGCTATTATATATAATAATGTATTTTTTGGTGCTCATGCCTTCGCTTGCCATGCACCACGAGCTATGGCGGTTGCGTCATTGGCAGGTGTGGGTGTTCCCGGTAGTGCTGCTGACAATCGATGGGGCGGGGCAGGGCTATCATGGTTATTTACGGTGGGCAGACGAGCATGGTGTGTGGTTTAAAGATAAGTTCTATCTGCAGCTTCTGGGGGCTTACATGTTCCGGTCAGTGTTTATCGTATTGATGCTGTGTGTGTTTCGTAAGCTTACGGAAGGGCGTTTTGGCTTGTATGGTCTGAGACGGTCATCCAAATACCTGCGTGTCTATGCGCTCATCTTTGTGTTGCTGATGCCGGTGTTCCTGTATGTTTCTTTCACGCCACAGTTCCTGAGCTATTATCCAAAGATGGACATAGCATACCTTGATGGTGCCATGGGGTGGGAACGATGGCAGCTGATTGGCTTGTTTGAGTTGTTCTATGCCAATGACTATCTCGGTGTCGAGAGTATGTTCCGCGGGGCATTGATTATTGGACTGTCACGATGGCTTGGCTGTAGGGCGGTGTTGCCGATGGCGTTGACGTATATGTGCATTCATCTTGGCAAACCAGACCTTGAGTTGTGCTCATCTGTCATAGGAGGGTATATACTTGGCATCCTTGCCTGGCGTACCCGCCATCTGTGGGGTGGCATAATCATCCACCTTGGCATTGCAATGTTCTTCGAGGTCGTGGGTATTACCCGCTTGCTCTTGCAAATGTAGTCTCTTTGGCAGAGACTACAGCCGTTTCTCTACGACTTGCCAGTCGATGATGCTCCATAGTGCGGCAAGATGGTCAGCACGGCGATTTTGGTAGTCGAGATAGTAAGCGTGCTCCCATACGTCGAACGTCAGCAGGGGAGTGAGTTCTTTCTGAATGGGGTTGGCGGCATTGGTCTCTTGCGTGATAACGAGTTTGCCATCTTTGTCAGCTGAGAGCCAAACCCATCCCGAACCAAACAGAGTGGCACCTTTCTGGTTGAATTCTTTCTGAAAAGCCTCAAAGGAGCCGAAACTCTTTGTTATTGCATCGGCTATCTTTCCCGTAGGAGCGTTATTCTCTGTCGGACTCTTAAACTGTTCGAAGTACATCTCATGATTGAGAATCTGTCCGGCATTGTTACGCATGCCACCCTCGCTGTCTCTCACAATGTCCTCCAGTGTCTTCTCAGCCCACGGCGTGCCTTCCACAAGAGCATTCAGGTTGTTCACATACGTCAGCAGATGCTTCCCGTAATGGAAGCCTATTATTGCACTGCTAATCACTGGCTCCAATGCATCCTGTGCATACGGAAGCGCCATCAACTCAAATTTTGCCATAAGTAATCGGTTTTAGTTATCGATGCCAAAGTTACGAAAAATCGAGTGCAAAACAAAAGAAACAAGTTTCTTTTTTTTGCCAAGATGCAGTAAGTTCGCCATCTTGATGGCAAAGATACTAAAAAAGGTTGTAAAGAGCAACGGATTTTGGAAGAATTAACGCTAATCGTTTTTCAAAAACGCTTTCCAGAGCAATAATTTAGCCTAAAAAAGATGGAAACCACTTTGAAGTAGAACAAGTAGAACAACGCCATAACGACGGCAAAAGTACAAATCTTGTGGTTAATACCCGCATAATTCGAAATAATTTCGTATCTTTGCCTTCCAGTTAACACATTATAAGATGAAGACAACAGCATTTTTCAATCGTATACTCACTTGGCTAACGGGCAAGAAGCTAACAGTGGACAATTCGGTGGTGCGGGAACTCGACCTTGACCGATTCTTAGGCAGTTGGTACGAGGTGGCACGTTTCAACCATTTCTTCGAGCGCGGAATGGAGCAGACGAAAGCTAATTACGTGCTCCGCGACGACGGCAATATTGATGTCATCAACACTGGAATCAAGAACGGCAAGCCCAAGATGGCAAAGGGAAAGGCGAAGCTGACAGATATCCCCTCGCTGTTGCGTGTATCCTTCTTCGGTCCCTTCTACTCTGACTATCGCGTCATGCTGCTTGATGCCGACTATCGCTATATGCTCATCGGCAGCGGCTCGGACAACTACCTCTGGATACTCTCACGTACTCCAGAGCTGACGGACAGCATACGTAAATCGATTCTTGACGAGGCAAAAGAACGCGGCTACGATATCGGCAAACTGATTTGGGTGAAGCAGGAACCTTGAGGCAGTATACATAATGCAATATAGTGGAACAAATAGAGGGATTTAAGCAGATGGAGCAGAACAAGGAGCTGCAGACGGCGTGGGAGTTTGTGGAGAACACGGGGCGCAGCATCTTTCTGACAGGAAAGGCAGGAACGGGTAAGACGACTTTCTTAAAGACGATTGTTGCCAAGTCGCGCAAGCGTCCGATAGTGGTTGCACCAACAGGTGTGGCAGCCATCAATGCCGGTGGAGTGACCATTCATTCGTTCTTCCAGTTGCCGTTCTCGCCCTACGTGCCTGGAGCCAAGATGGAGAGTAAGTTTGACTTCGGAAGAGAGAAACGCAAGATTATAGCCTCCATCGACTTGCTCATCATTGACGAGATATCTATGGTGAGAGCAGATTTGCTCGATGCCATCGACAGCGTATTGAGACGTTTTCGAGACCACGGTCAGCCGTTTGGTGGAGTACAGTTGCTGATGATAGGCGACTTGGCACAGCTGACACCTGTCGTGACACCTGAAGATGAGCGTGTACTAAGACCATATTACGACACTCCCTACTTCTTTGGCTCAAAGGCACTGCAACAGATTGACTATGTCACCATCCAGTTGGATCATGTCTATAGGCAGGCAGACGAGTCGTTCGTCAGCTTACTCAACCAGATTCGTGAAGGCAACTCGTCACAGGAGGTTCTCGACAAGTTGAACAGCCGTTGCCTACCAGAAGGTAAGAGGGAAGAGGGTGCCATACGCCTGACGACCCATAACCAACTTGCCAACTACTACAACGAGTCGGAGTTGAAGAAACTACCTGGTAGTCCTCTGGTGTATCAGGCCGAGGTACAGGGTGTCTTTCCGGAATACTCCTATCCCACAGCCGAGACGTTAGAACTGAAGCCCGGAGCACAGGTTATGTTTGTCAAGAATGACCCTTCTGGTGAGCACCGTTATTTCAATGGGCGCATAGGACGGGTTATGGAGGCATCGACCGACCGTCTTACAGTATATTGTGAAGGCGATGCGGAGGCTATAGAGGTGGAACCTTTGGAGTGGGAGAACACACGCTATACTATAAACGAAAAGACACGGGAGATAGAGTCTGAGGTGCAGGGCGTCTTCAGACAAATACCCCTGCGACTGGCTTGGGCTATAACCATCCACAAGAGTCAGGGCTTGACCTTTGAGCGTGCCATTGTCGATGCGAACCAGTCGTTTGCACCAGGTCAGGTGTATGTGGCACTGAGCCGTCTGCGCTCTTTGGAAGGACTCATGCTGGCAAGTCCGCTAACACCACGGGCAGTCATCAATGATGTGCGTGTAGATTCTTACATCGCCCAGCAGGAAACGGCGGCGCAACTTAGTATAGCCCAACTGCCAGTATTGAAGCAGGAGTATGTGCGCTATCTGCTGTTGCAGCTCTTTGATTTCCGACAGCTGCTGTCACAGCAGGAGACGATGGTACGTATCTTCGCCGAGTTCTTCTATCACAGCCATGCTCAGCTGAAGCA
>CAJOPT010000025.1 GCA_905236455.1 uncultured Prevotella sp.
ATGCGGGAGAGTAGGTGGCCGCCCTCTTTGATGAGTGTGAGGCGGGTCCTGTGGTCCGGGTACGGACGCAGGATCCGTCTCTTTTTTGTAGTGAATATGAATGTATTAAAAAGAATCTTCGTTTGGATAAAGCGTGTCCGATATGTCAGAGGTTTCGGAATCCAGTCTCCTTGGGCATATCGTATGGTGCGCTATGTCATAAACGAACATTATCCTTATTATTCATATGCGGAGCTACGTGACCTATATCCTGATATAGGCGACACTATCAGACATCGTGCTGAACTCTATCTCAGACTCGCAAATGCTTTTCAACCATCATTAATAGTTAATGGCATTGATGCTGATTCTGTTTATGACGCATACTTTCATGCGGGATGTCTAAAATCGGAAATAGTATCTGTTAATACATATAAAGAGTTATTTCAGTTTAAGACATTAGAAATGGTCAGAGTCTCGTTGGAGGCTTTTGAAGATAAAGACTTTCTTGACCAGATACCTGACGTGGTAAGTGAGAAGACTGTCCTTATTTTAGAGCATATCAGCAAGAATCGCAGATTATGGAAGTCTGTTATAGCTGATAACAGGATACAAGTATCATTCGATTTGTATGATATAGGACTACTTTTCTTTGATAAAAAAGTGCAAATAGGACGTTATATAGTTAATTTTTAGCGTACATTACTTATTTATTAGGATGAATGCTAAAAAAAACAGCTTTATTATTTGCAGGTTATATAAAAAATTGTACTTTTGCACGGAATTAGAAAACAATGTAAAAAAATAAGAATATGTATTGGACACTGGAATTAGCTTCTAAGCTTGAAGATGCACCATGGCCTGCAACAAAGGACGAGTTGATAGACTATGCAATTCGTTCTGGTGCACCACTTGAAGTGTTAGAAAATTTGCAGGAAATTGAAGATGAAGGCGATGTCTATGAAAGTATTGAGGATATCTGGCCTGATTATCCGACAAAAGAAGATTTCCTTTTCAATGAGGATGAGTATTAAAGGGTAGGATTTCTACTAAGTAAATTAGTATCAGCGAGATAAGCAAATTTTATTTGTTTGTCTCGCTGGTGTTTTATCACTATTATGTCATCTGGTTTTGTTTTGTTTTTTAACTTTCAAAAGTAAAAAACAAGTGGACTATTCTTCGTTGCTTCATCAAGGATTTTACCAACGACCGCTTCCGCGGACTCACTGCCGTAGAGCAGGGAGAACTAAGGACGCAGCTCACGTCACTTTTCACACGTGAGGCAGAGCGGGTCATCATGCTTATGCCCAAATGGATTTCTGGTCAGCAATTCAATTCCGATACGGGTGAGTGGCGTGATGTTCGGGTGTCCTTCGGTCTGCCTATCAATTTCCGCTTATAGGTTATGACTGATCCACGGCATCATACTAATCTTAGTATTTCACTTCGATGTCACTCAATACTTTGTATGGGTCAAAGCCGGTTCTTTTCAGCATTACCGGCACCTGTACCCTTGTACTTTGAAGGGGTAACGTTGAAACGATAGCGCAAGGAGAGCTGGACGCAACGAGTGTCGTTGTCCTCCGTCTTGCGAATCATAAAACGATTGCTGTAGAGCGTGATGCGGTTGATGCCACCATTGAAGAGGTCGTTTCCTGTCAGCTTGACATTGAGACGGTGCTTGAAGAAGTCTTTGCTGATGCTGAGCGAAAGCATTGGATTGGTGCAGTCAACCCAAAGATTTGAGCCAGTATTGCCGTGAGTGTGCATGTTGAAGTCGGCTTGCAGCAGCCAGTTGTGAGGTAGTGACACTATATTGCCCAGTTGTATGGTCAGCATAGCACGATTGAAACTTTTCTCCTGACCGTTAAACGTCGTCGTGACCCACGGTTTCATTAATGATACGTTGTATTGTGGAGTCCAGGTTATTCCGTCGCCTAATTTGACGTTCTTTTGTGCGCCGAGCGTAACGGTCAGCCAGTCGGCATGGTCATAGTTTTTGTAAGTCACAAAGTTTACCTTCGAGTCCTCTTCCAAACTGCCTGCTGTATAGAGAATGGGGTCTACGCAGTGGGAGAAGTTGGTCATCAGATAGAGCCACTTCCACATCACCATTGCATTCAGGTTGTGGTACTTGACGGGTTTCAGATAGGGATTGCCTGTCTGTCGATTCAGACGGTTCTCGTAGGTGACGTCGCTGCTCAGTAGCCAATATGCCGGGCGTGAAGTGCGCTTTGCATAACTGAAAGATAATTGCAGATTCTTGGCTGACGTGGAAACAGAAAGAGACGGGAAAAATTCATCGTAGGTACGGCATTGCTCATCACGACGCTGACCACTCACGAAATACTCTGACTCCACATGCTCATAGCGCAGACCGGCTGACAGTTGGAAACGTCCTAATTGTTGGCGCAGTTCCATAAAGGGGGCAATGTTGCTTTCGTGCTGCTCGTTGTTGCTATTGGCAATGTATCCCTCCTGATTGTCAAATCTGCTTTTCCAACGCGTATTGGTATATTCTTCGCCAACCTCAATCTGGCCTTTCCACAGCGGATGAGTAACGAATAGTTTCTCTGCAAACAGGTTACTGCGCGTCAGGTTCTCGGTGTTCACGTCGCGGTCTTCGTACTCGGCACTGAGTTCCTGCTGTTGATTGCGACTCTGCTGCCGGCGGAAAGTGTAGTCGGCGTTGAAGTCAATAGTAAGTTGACCCACTTTGCCAGTGTAATAAAGATTAGCCTGATGAATGGGGGTATTCTTGTCGCGTCTGACGCTGCTGTTTTGCAAGTGGTCGTATGATACTCCGTCGGCCTGCAGGTCATCATCATACTTACTGCGGGTCTTCACATAATCGTATGTATTCTGGTAGAAACCGCCGAAAGAGTGATTATCATTGATTTGGTAGTTGAAGCCAAATCGTCCTTCTAAGAAAGGATTGAGAACATGATTCTTCTCTCGATTGTTAATCACCCACAGCGTATCGGCAAAGACGGTTTGCTCGAACTCGCCACTGCTTTTTCTTCTGTTATATGCCCCAAAGAGGTTGGCGAAGAGTTCCAAACCGCCCGTGCGATAGGTAAGATTGATGCGCTCGTTATTGGCATAGCCACGTCCACTGCGTGACCACGATGACAGTTCCACACCCAGCCCTTCGCCTGCCGCCCGTTTGGTACGGATGATGATGACGGCATTAACCGACGCATCATAGCGGGCCCCAGGGTTTTGGATGACTTCCACGTTGCGGATCATGTCTGATTGTATGTTCCTCAGCTCGTTCAGGTCGTTCAATTTGCGATTATTCAAGTAGATGAGTGGTGCGCCCTTGCCTAAGATTTCAAAGCCCTCATCCCGTTTGGCAATCATCGGGACACGTGTGAGTACATCTTCAGCAGTACCTAATCGTTCCATCACTGTTCCTTCCACATTCATGACCAGCGAGTTTCCCTGTAGTTGCACCTTTGGGCGTTCTCCTTTTACGACCACTCCATTCAGTGTGTAGTTCTCGGGCTGCATCCGTATTGTTCCCACTTCAGACTGTTTGCAGAGCCGATAGATGGTCTTGTAACCGACGTAGGAGATGCGGGCAAGAACAGTTGGCTGTTCGTATGGAATGGCGAAGTAGCCGCTCTCATTGCTCACGCCGCCAGTGATGAAGCAGGTGTCGGCAACGTTGAGCAACGAGATGTTGGCGTATGCTATGGGCAGCCCCTGTTCGTCAATGACCGTACCTGTCAGATGACGGTCTGTCTTGTGGGTACACTCCACGAAGATTTTCTTACCATCAGTGTCGCTATTGTCAACTGTCATGCGGATGGGATAGAAGCCTATCATCTGCTGGATGGCATCGGGCAGTGTCTTGTGGCGGACAGTCGTTGTAATGCGGAAGTCCTCTAATTCGTTGTAAAGGAAATATAGGGAATATTTGCCAGACTGCTGACTAAGTTCACGAAGGGCATCCGAGAACGATACATTATTATAAGTACGTGTAATGCGCTGAGCTTGTAGACTGACGGTCAGTAGACAAGCAGTGAGGATGATTAAAAAACGTCTCATAATGTTTACTCCACAGTTAGTTGGTTATCCTTCAGTGTCACGTGCAGATGCTCAAAACGATTGAGGTCACTGACAACGTTCGTTATATCCTGTCGTGGATTCCAGATGAAATAGAATCGGAGCCCGCGGACTTCTTCATTAGAAAATGTGCACCCGATATTGTAATAAGCGGCTATCTCTGGCAGCATCTTCTCCAGCGGGATGTTGTCGTAGACGACAGGCTGCACGGCGACGGTGTCATTGGTAGGCGTATCGGCATGGACTGTTGTGGCAGGACTTGTCATGCTTTCTGTAACTTCTGTCTTGAGAACTTCTTGCTTCTGATGCCGGTGTGAGATGCGGATGGCTGCAAAGACAATACCAGACGCTATGAGCAGACCAATGAATGAGGCTGCTATTTTCATCCAATTGCGGCTTGGCTTCTTAGAATAGTGTCTCATCTCAAACCGCTGCCATTCATCATCAATGACCTGATCGGTAATCTGTTCGTTTGCTCTTGCAGAATCAATAGCACTACGAGTTTTTGACATCAGTGTGTATAGTTCGCGGCATTCATTGTCGAGAAGTGTCTGCTGCCATTCGTCGGCAGAGTATGCTTGCGGGTGCTCCATCATTTGGAACAAAAGATTTGTCTTATTCATACGCTTTCTTGGGTTTTAAGTTGGACACGAAGTGATTCCAGTGCACGGCGCAGATGCTTATAGACGGTAGTCTCGCTGACCTGCAGTTTACGGGCAATCTCGCTGAAAGTGAGGTTGTCGCGGAAATGCCACAGGATGATATCGTGGCAGATGGGTGGCTGCAATTGGCGGATTCCCTCGTTTAGACTCTCCATTTCCTCACGTATTTGCGAATCTGAGAGGGTGGTGGTCTCCAGGTCAAAGAGATAGAGTCGCTGGATGCGTTCTTGTATCTGGTGGTTGCGCATAACATTAAAGCATCTGTTTCGTACGCAGGTGAGAAGGAACACCTCTGCGGTATCTTTCCGTAGCGAACGCGATTCGCTTAGAAGTTGGGCAAAGATGTCATGCACCACATCCTTGCTTTCAGCATCATCGTGCAGAAGTATGTTGGCCAACCGATACATCTGGCGGTAATGCTGCTTGAACAACTTTTCTATGTCTTTTCTGTTAGTCATACATTCTCTATACACATGAGAAGCGGATTTACTAAACCCTTAAGGTCACAAAATTAAAGAAAATAAGATAAAAAGCCTCAGTGAAGCTAAGAAAAAGGTTTCCGAGGTAAAAGCCTTTCCTGTAATTGCTATAATAAGAGCGTTGATTTAATCTGTGGTTAAAAGTCGTTAAAACATTATGTCAAGCCATTGATGTTTAGTAAATAAGTTATATATTTGCAATATCATTTTGATATCATTTTGTTTAATTGTAATAAATAAGAAGCTATGGAGTTTAAGGAGTTTATGTTCAAGGGAACAGTGATGAATGGTTTTGTGATGTTGTTCGTCAACTTAGCAGTATTGATTTTGTCAATTGTAGGCATTGTTTATAGCATCGTCCTACTTGATGGCAGTGATGGCTCTCAAGGCGGGTGGCTGCTCGGTGGAAGCATATTGTTGTTAGTAGTCAACATTGTTATGTGGTGCGGATTTATACAACTGGAGCCTAATGAGGCAAAGGTGACGACATGGTTTGGCAAATACAGCGGAACATTCAGTCAGACGGGGTTCTATTGGATAAATCCTTTCTATGGAACGAAGAAAGTCAGTCTGCGTGCCCGCAATCTTGACGCAGAACCTATTAAGGTGAACGACAAAACGGGTAATCCGGTAATGATAGGTCTTGTGCTTGTTTGGAAACTGAAGGATACTTACAAGGCACTTTTTGAGGTGGACTCACAGACAATGGCGGCTAATCCAAATGCGGTAGGCAGTGACACTAAAGGTCTGATGAATGCTTTGGAGAATTTCGTGCGTGTACAAAGCGACGCGGCTTTGCGCCAGGTGGCAGGTCAATATGCCTATGATGACGAGGATACAAAGAGCAATGAGCCTACCGCCGCAGACGGAAGGCTCTTAGACAATGTTCATAGGACTTCCGCCATAGACGGAAGTCCTACCCTGCGCTCGAGTGCGGAAGAGATCAATGAACAATTAGAGCAGAAGCTCGACGAACGCCTTGCCCTTGCTGGCATTGAGGTGGTAGAGGCGCGCATAAACTACTTGGCTTATGCCCCGGAGATTGCTGCCGTAATGCTGCGTCGCCAACAGGCTTCTGCTATAATCACAGCCCGTGAGAAGATTGTGGAAGGTGCCGTGTCGATGGTTAAGATGGCACTTGACAAACTCTCTGATGAAAATATAGTTGACCTTGACGATGACAAGAAGGCTGCCATGGTGTCGAACCTTCTTGTAGTACTCTGTGGCGATGACTCCGCTCAGCCAGTTGTTAATGCAGGTACCCTTAATCACTAATAAGTAAGGAATGGCAGAAAAGAAAACAAAGAGTTTCATCCTTCGTGTCGACAACGATACGATGTCCGCTATAGAGGCATGGGCTGCGGACGAGTTCCGCAGCACCAATGGTCAGATACAGTGGATTATTACTGAAGCTCTGCGCAAGGCTAAGCGTTTACCAAAGAAAAGCCAGCCGTCGCAGACGGCAGGCTCTGTCAGCTCAGAAAAATCAGAATCATGAAACAGCAAAAAATAAAAGTTTACCGTACTAAGGAGGGAACAGCCTTTGAGCTTGTATTCCTCTTGTTTGCCATCCTTTTATGGGGTTATATAGCCTGGCTTGCCAGTCATGCGCCAGAGGTGGTTCCTACACATTTTGGTATAAATGGTCAACCAGATGCCTACGGCTCTCCATTAGAGATCCTACTGCCCTGTATTATAACCACAGTCTTGGGTATATGTATGATGGCAGGAGCCTATTTTCCCCATACCGTAAACCTGCCAGTCAAGCTCAATAGCCCTCGGCAGTATGCATTAGTGGTACGCATGATGCGTGTCCTTGGTTTGCTGATGCTTCTGCTTACTTTAAGCATAGCATTTTCAGCCTTACATCAAGGCAGTCATGGTGCATTATTAGTGTTAGCATCCGTTGCGCTCATGCTTATTGTCATTGCCGTTTTTATTTTCCTTATAACAAAATTACAATAAATTGAAAATAGTATCGTTATAAATACGTGTTTAAATACAAAATAGTAGTCTTAGCCATGCTGATGCTTTTCAGTATGGGAGTAAGGGCACAGTATGATGTGTCCTTTAGTCACTATTGGACTATGGAGCCGTCATTTAATCCGGCATCAGTGGGTAAGGATACTAAACTGACGGTAGTCGGAGCTTATGCCATGGATCTTGCAGGCTTTGAGCATAATCCCCAGACCGCATACATAGGAGCGGATATGCCTTTGTATTTCATGCGTAGCTATCATGGCGCAGGTCTCTCGTTGATAAACGACAATATTGGTCTGTTTACCCATCAGAGGTTAAGTGGTCAGTATGCTTACCGTTTTAAGATGTTTGGCGGTAATATGGCTTTAGGTGTCCAGGTCGGAATGATAATGGAGAAGTTCGATGGCTCCAATGTAGAACTGAATGAAGACAATGATCCGGCGTTTACTACCTCTGAGCTGTCAGGAAATCATTTGGATTTAGGTGCAGGATTCTATTATTCAACTAAAAAATGGTATGTTGGTGCTTCTGTCCAGCATTTAAACAGTCCTTTGGTAGAACTGGGTGAGAAGAACGAATTAAAGATTGACCCTACATATTATTTGACCGGCGGATACAATATTAAGCTAAGAAATCCGTTTTTATCTATACCGGCAACTGCATTGGTACGTTATACAGGTGATAATATGTACCGGGCGGATGTCGGAGCACGTCTTGTCTATACAAATGACAAGAAAATATTATATGGCGGAGTGTCCTACAGCCCCCAAACTTCAGTTACTGTACTGGTGGGCGGTAGTGTGCAAGGCATTAATATTGGTTATAGCTATGAGATGTATACCTCTGGCATTAACCCGGGCAATGGCAGTCATGAACTGTATGTGAGATATCAGACTGACATCAATCTACAGAAGAAAGGTCGAAACAGACATAAAAGTGTAAGATATTTATAGAAATCAATCATATTCTATATCAGATGAGAATGAATAAGAAAATAATGATTTTTTGCGTGAGTGCGATGACATTGGCGATCTTTACAGGCTGTATGGGCAGTAAGACTGCCTCTGTAGGCAGAGGCGGCGAGGTAGTCGGTGTGGGAGGCGGCAAGAGCTTCAAGGAACCGGCGCCCTATGGTATGACGCTTGTCAAACGCGGCTGGCTGAAAATGGGAATTGAGAAGCAGGATAGTCTATGGGGTAAAGACACTCCAGTGAAGGATATCTCTGTGGATGGTTTTTGGATGGATGAGACAGAAGTTACAAATTCAAAGTACAAGCAGTTTGTGATGTGGGTTCGTGACTCCATTCTTCGTACACGTTTGGCGGATCCTGCCTATGGCGGTGATGAGTCCTATATGATAACGGAAGACAAGAATGGTGATCCTGTGCAGCCGCACTTGGATTGGCGCAAGAACCTTCCTCGAAAGCCAAATGAGGATGAGCAACGTGCGTTTGAGAGCCTTTATGTTACCAATCCTGTTACGGGCGAGAAACTACTTGATGCCAGTCAGATGAACTATCGTTATGAGGTATATGACTATACGGCTGCCGCATTGCGTCGTAACCGCATTTTGTCATCCAACAATAATGGTGGCTCACTATATGAGCGTAATCTCAATACGGATATCTCGACTGATCCTAATGAAGTGGTAATGATTTCCAAGGACACAGCTTATATTGACGATGAGGGGCGCATTGTTCGTGAGACTATTAACAGACCACTGTCAGGACCGTGGGACTTCCTCAATACCTATATTGTCAATATCTATCCAGATACGACCTGCTGGGTGAATGACTTCCGTAACTCTGATAACGAGTTATACATGCGGAACTATTTTAGTAATCCTACATATAACGATTATCCTGTAGTCGGTGTTACATGGGAGCAGGCGAATGCGTTCTGTGCGTGGCGTACGGAATACTTGTTGAAAGGTTTAGGTCCTGAGGCAAGATACGTGCAGCGTTATCGATTGCCGACAGAGGCAGAATGGGAATATGCTGCCCGTGGTAAGAACCAGAGTGAGTTCCCTTGGGAAAATGAGGATGTAAAGAACGGCAATGGATGTTTCTATGCGAACTTCAAACCTGACCGTGGTAATTATACCAAAGACGGTAATTTGATAACAAGCAAGGTTGGCATTTTTTCCTCCAACACTAATGGACTATATGACATGGCTGGTAACGTGGCGGAATGGACGAGTACCATCTATACTGAAGCCGGTGTTGACGCTATGAATGACTTGAATCCGCAGCTCGACTATAAGGCTGCGAAAGAAGACCCATACAGGTTGAAGAAGAAAAGTGTGCGTGGTGGCTCTTGGAAAGACCCTGAGTCATATATACGCAGTGCATGGCGTACGTGGGAATACCAGAATCAGCCTCGCTCCTATATTGGATTCCGTTGTGTACGCAGTTTGGCAAGTTCGTCGAGTGAGGCAGCAAAGCAAAACAGAAAGAGAAAGAAATAAAGAGTTATGGCAAAATATAGCAAATTCAATATCGTATACCGTCTGCAAAAGTGGATGGATAGCGTACCAGGACAGACATTCTTGAATTACGCTTATAGTTGGGGTGCGTCTATTGTGATTGCGGGAACGTTGTTTAAGTTGACTCACCTTCCAGGTGCTAACTTAATGTTGTTCCTCGGTATGGGAACGGAGGTAGTGGTATTCTTCTTGTCTGCTTTCGACCGTCCGTTTGACAAGACGGCAGACGGGCGTGATCTTCCCACCCACCTCGGAGAGCAAGAAAGTGACAACATCGTTATTAATGGCGGAGGAACAGTCGTCGGTGACGTTGGTGAGATTCCACAGATGACAGGCTCTGCTGGTAATGGAGGTTCTGGCAATACCATTATTATTGGTGGCGGAGCACCCATTGCCGGTGGCGCAGGTATAGCGGCTCAGACTACTGGCGCAGTGGAGAATCCTTCAGTAGACATGCCAAGTCAGCCGCAGGCTCAAGGCATACCGTCTGCTTCTCACATAACAGCTCTTCCACAAGGAGGTGCATGGATGGCTCAACAGCAGGAGAATACACCTGAGATGGCAGAAGCCCAGAGCAACTATGTTGATGCTCTTAACTCGCTTACTGAGATGTTGAGTAAGGTAAGTGCCCAAAGTGAGCGTCTTACACGTGACTCAGAAGAGATGGAGAACCTCAACCGTACGTTGACAGGTATTACCAAGATCTACGAGATGCAGCTGAAGGCTGCCAGTCAGCAGGTTGGCACTATTGATCAGATTAATGACCAGACCCGTAAGATGGCATCACTTATAGAGCAGCTCAATAGTATCTATGGACGCATGATTGAGGCAATGACAGTTAATATGCGTGTTGCGGCTCCAGGTACGCCATCTGGTGTTACCCCACAATTATAATATAATACAATTCAGCCCTAAGGCTTTAGAATATAGAAGTAAATGGCAATCAAGAAAAGACCGGTATCTCCCCGCCAGAAGATGATAAACCTGATGTATGTCGTCTTGATGGCAATGCTTGCGCTGAATATTTCCACAGAAGTGCTTAATGGCTTTTCTATTGTTGAGGAAAGTCTTCGTCGCACTACTGCCAATTCCAGTGCGGAGAACAAGGCTATATTTGATGATTTTGAGGCACAGATGAAGAAAAATCCCACGAAGGTACGACAGTGGTTTGAGAAGGCTACGGCAGTACGTGACATGAGCGATTCCTTATATTTCTTTGCCGAGCGACTGAAGGAGCAAATTGTCAAAGAGGCTGATGGCATAGAGGGAGATCCCACAAATATAAAGAACAAAGAAGACCTGGAGGCAGCCAGTTTCGTGATGCTCGCACCAGGGTCAGGGCAAGGTGATAAATTGTATAAGGCAATCAACCAATATCGTGACCGTATTCTGACATTTGTCACTGATCCAGTGCAGAAGAAGATTATAGCAAGCAACCTGTCTACAGACATTCCCAAGACAGCTGCTAATGTTGAGCTTGGCAAGAACTGGCAGGAGTATATGTTTGAAGATATGCCTGTGGCAGCTGCGGTAACCCTTTTGTCGAAGTTGCAGAGTGATGTCCGCTATGCTGAAGGTGAGGTCCTCCATTCCTTGGTCGCTAATGTCGGACTTAAGGATATACGCGTGAACAAGCTTGAGGCATTTGTGGTTCCAAGTGCAACAAAATTGTTCCCTGGTGACCAGCTGACTGCCAAAATGGTAATGGCGGCAGTTGACACTACTCAGGTGCCAGAGGTATATGTCAACGGGAAGAAGATAAATGGCGATACTTATTCCTTTAATGTGGGAGGTGTCGGTGATTATACTTTCAGTGGCTATATACTGACACATGATGTGGCAGGTAATACTTTACGCCGTGATTTCAATCAGAAATATCAGGTTGTGGCTCCACCGCTGGCTCCAAATGACGCTACATTGACAGCCGATATGATGAATGTATTGTATGCCGGCTTTGACAACCCTATCAGTGTAAGCGTCTCCAATGCACCGCAGAGCTCTGTATCTGTAACAATGAGCGGTGGTGCCATCCGTTCAACCGGAGCAGGGCATTACGTGGCAGTACCTTCAGCTGTGGGACAAGATGTGACGTTTAATGTGTCGGCAAAAGGAAGGAGTGTCGGTACCTTTACTTTCAAGGTTCGTAAGTTGCCTGATCCGACGGCATACATCGCTGTAGGTACAGACCGCTTCAAGGGTGGTGGATTAGCTAAGGCTTCCCTTATTGGCTCAGCTGGTATTCATGCGGCTATTGATGACGGTCTTCTGGATATACCATTTAAGGTCATGGGCTTTGAGACGGTATTCTTTGATAATATGGGTAATGCCGTACCTTTGGCATCTGCTGGGTCATCATTCTCAGCAGCCCAGAAAGAACAGTTCCGTCATCTCTCGCGTAATAAGCGATTTTACATAACCCGTGTAACGGCTGTCGGACCGGATGGAATAACCCGTACGCTGAAGTCCGCACTGGAAGTAATTGTCAAATAGTAAAAAGACACATAAGTCAAACGAGAATAAAAATATAGAATATGAAGCGTAATAGCATATTGAATATCTGTAAGGGAATCATATTGGTAATGCTACTGGGTATGGTTTCTGTCGATTGTCAGGCACAGCCTACACGACGTAGGGCTGAGCAGAAAGCAACACAGCAGCAGTCGAACTCAAATAACCTTACTACGCGTGCGCAGATTTCATTCCCTACGGCGCAGGCAATGTCGGAAGACGTTGTATGGCGACGTGATATCTACAGAGAATTGGATCTTACTGAGGATGAGAATGCCGGCCTGTATTATCCTGTTGAGCCGATAGGCTCACAGGTCAACCTGTTTACTTACATGTTTAAGCTGATGATGACAAGTAGCATACCCGCTTATGAATACCGTATTGACGGGAATGAGGTCTTTACTGACAGTGCGAGGATTAAGCCATTGCAGTTCCTGGATAATTACCATATATATTATGAGCGTAATAATGGTAGGATCCGATTGGATAACAGCGATATCCCTTCACGCGAGGTCAAGGCATATTATTTGAAGGAGAGTGCGTATTATGATCAGGGAACGGGAACCTTCCACAGAAAGGTCGTTGCCCTTTGTCCTATTATGAGCAGGGAGGATGACTTCGGAGATGCAGAGCAGAAGTATCCGCTGTTTTGGGTTAAGTATGATGACATAGCACCTTTCCTCAGTAAGCAGACCATGATGACAAGCAATCTGAATAATGCCGCGGTTATGAGTGTTGATGATTATTTTACCATGAATCAGTATAAGGGTAAGATATATAAGACCACAAACATGTTGGGACGCACATTAGCTCAGTATTGCCCAACTGACTCAGCGATGACTGCCGAGCAGAAAAAGATTGAGAAGGAACTTGCCGACTTTGAAAAGAATATCTTTGGAGATCCTGCTAAAAAGGATTCTTTGGACAGTATATCCAAGGCACAGGACTTAGACAAGAAGTCAAAGAAGGTAAGGAAGTCACGTCGCTCCTCTGGTGGTGAGACAACAGAAGTGAAGTCTTCCCGCCGCCGTAGCTCTTCTCCGAGCAGCTCGTCAGCAGCACGAGTCTCGGTACGCCGTGAGCGACATTGATTTATAATAAAGACTTTAATAATCATGAATGGCTTATGAAAAAGTTTTTTTTCTTAGCGGTGTTAACGGCATTGTTCGTAACCGCACCCGCAAGCGCACAGGTTAAATTTGGATTGAAAGGCGGTCTTAACGTAACGGACATGTCTCTTAGCCAAGAAGTGTTTGATGTAGAGAACAGGGCGGGGTTCTTTGTTGGTCCTACGTTGAAGGTGTCTTTGCCTATCAGTGGACTGGGTGTCGATATAGCTGCTCTTTACGACCAGCGTTCAGCCAAAGTCAAGGATGCGGATGAGACGCTGGAGCAGCAGTCAGTTCAGATTCCTGTCAATGTACGTCTTGGTTTTGGTGTCGGCAGTACTGTCAGTGCCTTTGTCTTTGCCGGTCCTCAGTTTGGCTTTAATGTTGGAAAGGAAGAGTTCAACTGGAAAAACAAGGAAAACTACGATGAGACTTTCCAATTAAAGAAATCAAATATCAGTGTAAATGTCGGTCTCGGTGTGACGCTTATGTCACATCTGCAGGTGTCGGCAAACTATAACATCGCCTGTGGCAAGACTGCGGAATATGACCAAAGCTCTTCCGCGAAAGAAGCCATCAAAGGAATAAGAGCTCGTAATAATGCTTGGCAGATAGCCTTGGCATATTATTTCTAATAATACCTATGAATCAAATGCGGGCATGTCTAAAAGACATGCCCATTTAAACCTTAACAGTATTTCAGTCATGAGAAAAACAATTCTTACCCTTGGAGTAATTTTCATATCAACAATGATGAGCGCACAGAATACGCCACAGCTGCGAGCAGACAATATTGATGAGATCATCGCGGCAATGACACTTGAGGAAAAAGCCAAAATACTTGTTGGCGGTGCTAATAATTTCTTTGGCGACGGAGCGGTCGTCGGTGGAGAAGCTGACCTCGTCGCTGGTGCGGCAGGTACCACTGCGGCAATACCACGTCTGGGTATTCCGGCGACAGTTCTTACTGATGGTCCCGCTGGTGTGCGTATAGACCCTACACGCAAAGATGACAGTCAGACCTATTATGCCACAGGTTTCCCTATCGGAACGTGTCTGGCATCAACATGGAATACTGAGTTGGTGAGGAAGGTAGGCGAGGCTATAGGTAATGAGACAAAAGAATACCGATGTGATGTTATACTCGGTCCTGGCATGAATCTCCATCGCAGCCCTCTCTGCGGACGTAATTTTGAGTACTATAGTGAGGATCCTATGCTGACAGGTAAGATTGCGGCAGCATATATCGATGGCGTCCAGAGCCAGGGCGCCGGAGTCAGTGCAAAACATTTTGCCGTAAACTCTCAGGAGACCGATCGCACAAGTGTTGACGAGCGCGTGTCACAGCGTGCCGCACGTGAGTTATATCTCCGTGGCTTTGAAATTGCAGTCAGGGAGAGCCAGCCATGGACAATCATGGCTTCATATAACCAGATTAACGGTCAGTATTCAATGGGAAACCATGACCTTCTTACCAAAATCCTGCGTGATGATTGGGGATACAAAGGTATGGTGATGACCGATTGGATCGGTATTCGTGATGGGTTGAAGACTATTGATGAGGTTCATGCAGGCAATGACCTTATGGAGCCAGGACATACTAAGCAGATTGATGAGATTATCGCGGGTGTCAAGGATGGGTCTCTCTCAATGGCAGATGTCGACCGTAACGTACGACGGATGCTTGAGTATATTGTTAAGACTCCAAGCTTCCATAATTATCCGGCAACAAACAAGCCAGACCTCACTGCTCATGCAAAGATAACAAGGCAAAGTGCGACAGAAGGTATAGTATTGTTGAAGAACAATGGTACACTGCCATGGAATAAAGATGGTAAACAAGTGAAAACCGTAGCGCTCTTCGGAGAGAACTCATACGACTTCTTCTCTGGTGGTACCGGTTCCGGTTGTGTCCATACTCCATACGTTGTTGATATGGTGGAGGGACTTGGTAACGCAGGAGTCAGCTCATCGCCTGTTCTCACAGACATTTACCGTAAGTATGTTGAATATGCGAAAGTGAAGTTCCAGGCTGAGCGTCATCCGGCAAGGTGGTATCAGATGGAAATGTTCGGACAACAGAAATATCCTGAGATCGCTATCAGTCCTATCGCCGTTAACAATGAGGTAAAGGTTGCTGATGCAGCCATAGTTACTATCGGGCGTCAGGCAGGTGAAGGTGTGGACCGTGAGATTGATGGTGAGTTCAACTTGAACAAAGATGAGCTGAGGCTTATATACGACGTTTGTAACGCGTTCCATTCCGCAGGAAAGCCGGTTGTCGTTATTATTAATTCAGGATCGGTTATTGAGACTTCATCGTGGAGTGGCTATCCTGATGCAATCCTTTGTGCATGGCAGCCTGGCGAGGAAGGTGGAAACTCTATTGCAGATATTCTATTGGGCAAGGTTAATCCTTCTGGTAAGCTCACTATGACCTGGCCTATCGCAGCAGAAGACCATCCTTCAACACAGAATTATCCGGGAAAGATAGACCTATATACCTATGACACGTCGAAGGCCAATGGTCATCCAGTTCCTGGCTATGACTTTACCAATCATGAGGAAGACATTTATGTAGGCTACCGCTATTTCGACACTTTCAATCGTACTGTCGCCTATCCTTTTGGCTATGGTCTGAGCTATACCACATTTGAATATGGTCAGCCTACTGTCAGAATGAAAGGTAAGGAGATAGAGGTTACGGTCAAGATAACCAATACGGGAAAGGTAGCAGGAAAGGAAGTGGTACAGGTCTATGTCAGCGCTCCTAAAGGACGTATGGAGAAACCATCCAAGGAGCTTAAGGCATTTGGAAAGACACGTGAGTTGAAACCAGGTGAGAGTCAGACTTTAAAGATGACGTTGCAGCATCGTGACTTGGCATCTTTTGATGAGTCCCAGAGTGCTTGGGTCGTTGATCCCGGAACTTATCTTTTCAAGGTCGGAGCCAATGTTTCTGATATCCGCGGAACGGCACAGTTGAAGGTTAGGGATCTTGTAGAACCCGTAAGCAACGCTCTTGCTCCTCAGCAGGAAATAAATAAATTGAGACTTTCGAAATGACAATATCGTAATGCCGTTATATCGTTATTACGGTATTACGAGATAACGGTATAACGAAATTACGAAAACAACGAAACATCTGAAAAAAAGCAAACAACAACCCTGTGTATAAAAATGAGAAATAATAACATACCGCAACAATGGAGTCAGTTCTTGTTGAAAGACGTGTCTTTCGTCAATCTGATGATGCGCCGTATCTACAATGTCCTGATCGTAGCCAATCCCTATGACGCCTTTATGCTCGAGGATGATGGCAGGGTAGAGGAGAAAATCTATAATGAATACATGGAGTTGGGGTTGCGGTATCCTCCCACTTTTACTCAGGTGAGTACTACGGAAGAGGCTGCCCGCATTTTGGAGACAACTAATATTGACTTAGTCATCTGTATGCCGGGTAATGCCGATAATGACGCTTTTGACGTGGCACGTGACGTAAAGGCTCATTTCCCCGAAATGCCGTGTGTCGTGCTTACTCCATTCTCCCATGGTATCACAAAGCGTATGGAGCACGAGGATCTTAGTATCTTCGACTATGTGTTCTGCTGGCTGGGTAATACCAACCTCATTCTATCTATAATCAAACTGATAGAGGACAAGATGAATCTTGAGCACGACATTGAGGAGGCTGGCGTTCAGATGATCTTGTTAGTGGAGGACAGCATACGGTTCTATTCTTCCATTCTTCCCAATCTATATAGCTATCTGCTGGTGCAAAGCCAACGTTTCTCTACAGAGGCGTTGAACCGACATGCGGCAACGATGCGTATGCGTGGCCGTCCCAAGGTGGTGCTTGCTCGTAACTATAAGGAGGCAATGGAGATCTATGAGAAATATCCTGATAACACGCTCGGTGTAATAAGCGATGTGCGATATCCTATGGATGATGCGGTGCCGGCAGAGTCAAGGTCTGTAAATAAGGATCCTGAGGCAGGCTTCAAGCTTCTTCGTGAGATACGAAAACGCGATGAATATATCCCTCTGATATTGCAGAGTGCCGAGAGTATGAACCGTTCTCAGGCTGAGGCTGAGGGCTTCAGGTTTGTTGACAAGAACTCCAAGACCATGAACCGTGATCTGTATAAAATCATGGAGGAGCACATGGGCTTTGGTGATTTCATCTTCCGTGACCCGAAGACTCATGAGGAGATAATGCGCATACATAATCTTAAGGAGCTTCAAGACAATATCTTTAAGATTCCAAACGACTCAATGCTGAGACATATCTCACGTAATCATATGAGCCGTTGGCTTTGTGCGCGAGCTATCTTCCCCGTATCTGCATTCCTTAAGGATATTACCTGGCACAAGTTACAGGACGTTGATATGCACAGGCAGATAATATATGACGCTATAGTGCAATATCGCCAGATGAAAAACCTTGGAGTGGTGGCGGTGTTCGATAGACATAAGTTTGACCGCTTCTCTCATTTCGCACGTATCGGTGACGGCTCATTGGGAGGTAAGGGACGTGGTCTGGCCTTCCTCGACAATGTGATAAAGATGCATCCTGACTTCAATAAGTTTGAGAATGCAAAGGTGTCTATTCCTAAGACCGTGGTACTGTGTACTGATATTTTCGATTCCTTCATGGAGAAGAACAATCTTTATCAGATTGCCCTCAGTGATGCCAGTGATGAGGAAATCCTTCAGCACTTCCTGCGCGCACAGTTGCCCGATACGCTGATAGCTGATTTCTTCGCTTTCTTTGAGGCAACCCACTCGCCGATTGCCATTCGCTCTTCCTCTTTGCTTGAGGATGCCCATTATCAGCCTTTCGCTGGTATCTATTCCACATATATGATACCTTATCTTGATGACAAGTACGAGATGCTGCGTCTGTTGGCTTGTGCCGTCAAAGGTGTATATGCTTCTGTTTATTACAAAGACTCAAAGGCATATATGACTGCCACGTCAAATGTTATTGACCAGGAAAAGATGGCTGTGATACTTCAAGAGGTGGTAGGACGCCGCTATGGTGACAGGTTTTATCCTAATATAAGTGGTGTGCTACGTTCCTTGAATTATTATCCTATAGGTGATGAGACTACCGAAGAGGGAATAGCGAGCTTGGCATTGGGATTGGGTAAATATATCGTTGATGGGGGACAGACCTTGAGGGTATCACCGTATCATCCTCAGCAGGTGCTGCAGATGAGCGAGATGGAAACGGCTTTACGTCAGACTCAGACACAATTCTATGCCTTGGATATGTCTGCGGCGTCATCAACCGCCAAGCGTTGGGGTGAGAACCAGAAAGGTGAGGTCGACGATGGATTCAATATCTTGAAGCTGAAAGTCAAAGAGGCTGATAAAGATCAGTCACTTAACGGCATCGCATCTACCTTTGATCCTTATGACCAGGTAATCCGTGATGGTATTTATGATGGTGGCAGGAAAATCATCTCGTTCTGTGGCGTATTGCAGCAAGGGGTCTTTCCTCTTCCTGAGTTACTGCAGATGGCAATGACGTTTGGCTCAAATGCCATGCGTCGTCCAGTGGAAATCGAGTTTGCCTGCAAACTGCCTGATAGCAGGGCGGATGGCGCGGTAAAGGACAAGTCTGATGATTGTGGAGAGCTGTATCTTTTGCAAATACGTCCTATCGTAGACTCCAAACAGGTGCTTGATGAGGACCTTGCGCTAATCTCTGATGATGATTGCCTGTTGCGCTCGCACATGTCGCTTGGTCATGGCATCAGCGAGGATGTTTGTGATGTTGTATATGTAAAGTCGGATGAGAACTTTACGGCAGTAAATAATACTGCAATTGCCGATGAGATAGAACGTATCAACAGGAAATTCCTGGAGACTGACACTCATTATGTATTGATAGGACCGGGACGGTGGGGGTCGAGCGACTCATGGCTTGGCATCCCAGTGAAGTGGCCTCATATCAGTGGGGCGCGTGTCATCGTTGAAGAGGGACTTCCACATTATCGTGTCGATCCCTCACAGGGAACGCATTTCTTCCAGAACCTTACTTCTTTTGGTGTGGGGTATTTTACAATCAACCAATATAAAAATGAGGGTGTCTACCAAAAGACGCTGCTCGATAGTATGCCGGCTGTAGAGGAAACGCAATATGTACGGCATGTGCGTTTCCCCAAGCCTTTGAAAATTATGATGGACGGAATGAAACAAGAGGGTGTTGTGTTGCTTCCGAATATTAGTCATGGGGATAGCAGGTCATAAGTCTGTTCCCCATGACCATTGAAAATACCTAATAGAACCTTATTCTACATACTGTAACACCTTTAAGATTGATCATCTGTATTTAATATCCTTAACATACATTTTGTTTTTTTGTATGTTGCTTAGCATTATATTGCTAATAGTTATTACCTTTGTAAATTCTTAGTAAAGAAAAATGCATAAAAGAATAATTCACCATACAAAAGGCGGTGTTAGCAGATCACTTTTGAAGGTTTCTTTTGCGGCGTCGTTGCTATCTACACTTATCTTTATATTGTGCAGTAATAAGTTGGGACTTGCTAATATGTGTGGTATATCAGGACAATGGCTGTATGTCGTGGCTCATGTCTTGGGTGGATTCGGTTTTGGAATACTTTTATGGCCTATTGTAAACAGACGGGAACCAGATACGGGGCGTAAGGACATAGTGCTTCTTTCTGCTGTTATAGCCATTGTTGTATACCATCTTGCCGCAGCTGTGGCTTACGCAATGTCTTTCGACTATAGGTTATATTTAGTTATATTGATATTGTGGTGGCTCAAGACCGCATTAGCCTTTTTTATAGCATTTGAATTTATAGTATGCAGAAGGTCAGATTATACTTGGGCAGGTATTTCCATGATAATTGCATATGTCGCAGGATGCCCTTATTCACTGCCAGATACTTTTGGGATCCTTCAGTGGATAATAGCGAAAATGGCAACTGTCGTCTTGGCAATATTGCTATATCGTTGTGCCAAGCGTTATACCTATAATTAAGGAAGAAATACAATTTGCAGGAATTTAAGGCAAAAATTAATATTAGGAGATTTGAAAATGAAAACGAAACAGACTAACAAGTATCGCAAACCAAAACTGCGTGTAGTAAACATGGTTGAGGAGAATATGCTGCTTGAGGCATCTTCAATAACTCACCGATCTAATGTCCGGGTTTCTTCTTGGACATCCACAGGTCCTGAAGCTATAAGTTTCGAGTAAATAACCTTTAAAACCGAAAAAATGAAAAGAAAAGATTTGGTATCACTCGCTGCTGCCACCTTGCTTTTCACGGCGTGCTTTGAAGACGCAAGCGACAAAGGCACGGTATGGAATGTCGGTAAGGACAACAGCATAGGCTTCGATGTCAACATCGAACAGGATTGGTATGGTGAGCAACCCCGTATGAGGACTATAATGGAGCAATCCGTTCCACGTAACATACAGATGACTTCAACCGACGGAATGAAGGCTTGGTTGCAGGAGACAACTCTTTCTGGTATTCAGGAGCGTCCTGAGGCTATTGTAGAGAATGTTGTCACAGATGAGGCAACCACACGCGGTACGATGATTGGTGAGGACAAGAAGGGCATGAGTGCCTTTAGCTCATTCTGCTTTAAGGGTGACGGTTCTGAGTTCTATTCTAACGTTAAGGTAAGTAAGGACGGTTCTCTTGCGGAAGATAAGAAATGGGAGTATCCTGAGCTTGCGTTCTATGCCATCCACCCATATAGTGCGAATAATGCCATGGCGTTCGATAGCTCGGCAAAGACCTTTGACTTTACCGTTGACAGTAACATAGAGAATGAAGTAGACCTGATGTATGCCAGTACGGGTGCATTGAAAAATCCCGGTGGCGGTCTTGCGCCTATACACTTTAAACATGCGCTTACCTCAATAAGCTTTGCCTTTGGCAGCAATCCAGATTTTCTGAAAACCATAAGTAGTATCACTCTTGGCAATATTTATACAAGTGGTACCTATACCCTGCCAACTGATGATAATGCCAACGGCTTCTGGACAACAACAGGTAGCAAGGGTAGCGTCACTCTCAGCGGACTAAGTGTCGCTGCCAACATGAGTGCCGCCAACTCAGCCATTACTGGTAGCACTCAGAACTTCCTTATGATACCACAAGACCTTAATGGTGTTACCATCACTATTAATTTCTCTGATAATACCAGTACCACGGTAACCTTGACTGAAGGCTCATGGGAGGAAGGTACCACTAAGGTATATAATGTGTCTGCAAAGGAAGAGAGCTGGACCTACCAGCTTGCAGTGTCTAACCCTGCTGATATGTCATATAAAGAAAAAACTTCCAGCGCATATACTATAACAAGTTACCGCTATATAGCTGGCGGTACCAAACAACAGGCTATTCCTTGGGAGGTTGTCAAGTATGAATACTTTGATGACAATATCAATGATTGGGTTGACAATGGAATGACAAAACCTGAATGGCTTACATCACTTTCTCTCGGTGAAAATGGTGAGGGTAGTACGTCTGCTGCATCTGGTACTGCCACTGTTGATGCCGATAGATATATTGTAGACCTTAAGGCTGAGCGTGATAACACGTTGAAGAATGCTGCTAAAAAAAGCAACTACGATTTGTCGCAAGGTGGAGAGACTGCCAACTGCTATCTTATCTCTGCACCAGGAACGTATAGGATTCCGCTTATATATGGTAATATGCGTAATGCAGACGGCACTACTAACACTGCTTGTGTGGGGGGTGACAATGCCGCTCTTAACGCAACCTTTATGGACGCATTAGGAACGAACTTATATGCACAGGGCAAAAAGGAGATCCAAGGGGTGAATGCCTCGACAACACCTGCACTTGTATGGAAGGATGTTGATACAGACATCATCACCAACCTTAATGTGGATGTGGCAAATAACTTCCTGACGTTTGAAGTTACAAAAGAGGCTATTAAGCAAGGCAATGCCGTCGTGGGTATAAAGAACGGTGATGATTATTTGTGGAGCTGGCACCTATGGTTTGCGCCTGCCGATGCGCTCAGCACTGTTGCAGTGACGACAGTGACGAACTCGGAATCCCAGTTGCAGAATTTCACAAAGGAGAACCTTGGCTTTGTATACGATACATGGGAAGGATCGTCTTATCAGACACCACGTAAGGCTCGTGTGACAATACGGCAGGTATATGGTGATGCGAACGGACCACTTGAGGCACAGCTGGTCATAACCCAGAATAACGGTTCTGTTTGTACATTCCATGATACAAAGTATCAGTTTGGACGTAAAGATGCCTTTAATGGTAGCATAGCAAGTTCTGTTGAGTCACTTGATGGACCTGTAGACTATGATGCCACCATCAAGAATCCTCAGACTTTCTATAAAACAGCAACAAATAAAAGCTGGTGTAGTAAAAGTTATACAAACCCATGGTCTGTAAATAGCACAGGCATGGGTGTTGCGAAAACAACGGCTGAGGTAGTTAAAACTGTCTATGATCCTTGTCCTGCAGGATTTAAGATGCCAGGGTCTAATGCTTTCTCAAGTTTTAAAAAGGCTAATGGCGTTATCCGTGTGTCTGGGGATTGGGGTGAGACAAATATGGGTGGTTATGATTTTCCTGCAAATGACGGTAGCTCCATATTTATTCCTGCATCAGGACTGCGCTCATGTACAACTGCATTGTCAGTAAAAACAGGTGCTATATGGACAGCTATAATCTCTAATGGTTCCATTACTAGTCAATATCTCAGTATAGCTAAAAATAATGTTGCAATGAGTGCTTATCAACGCTCAACTGGCTTTTCTGTCCGCCCTGTAAAGAATTAACATGGGTAAGGGGAGACGCAATATGTACGGCATGTGCGTTTCCCCAAGCCTTTGAAAATTATGATGGACGGAATGAAACAAGAGGGTGTTGTATTGCTGCAGTGTAAAAAATAATGGAATAATGCTTGTTGTTATGGAAAAAGTTGTATCTTTGTGGTGTTAATTAACCCATAACAATTAAGGTATATGTTACACAGTTTTACAAAGAATTACAGAGATCTGTCTACCGAGGCAGGTTTCCAGTATGAATTCTATTGCGATTGTTGCGGTAACGGCTTCAAGTCGACATTCAAGGAGTCATCGACTTACGGCAGCCGCAAGCGTACTGAGGGAATCGGTCATGGCGCAAGTCTTATTGGCAATTTTTTAGGCGGACGTATGGGAAGCCTTGGAAGTTTCATTGAGAATGGTGCAAACCTGTTGCGTGACCGCTTGGAAGACCGTAGCCCACAGTGGCGCAGGGAGCAGGAGGAGACCTTCGATGATGCACAGGAGGAGGTGAAACCGATGTTTAAGAAGTGTCCGTCGTGCAACAACTGGGTTTGCTCTGATTGCTGGAACGAAGATGAAGGCTTGTGCATCAGCTGTGCCCCCCGTGAGAGCAGTTATGTGGCTAAAGCGCGTAATGAGGCTATGCGCCGCAATATCGATGAACAGGCAGAGGCTGCTACCGTCTGGCATGGAAAGATAGAAGAGCGCACGACGTTGTGTCCTCATTGTGGCAAACCGGCAGGGCAGGGTAAGTTCTGTAACAACTGCGGACATTCTCTTAATCTGTTGAAATGTCCTAACTGTGGTGCGTTGGTACAGCAGGGAAATAAGTTCTGTGGTGAATGTGGACATCCGGTGGGTGGAAAGGCTGTCTGTCCGAAATGTGGCAATGAGAATGAACCCGGCACAAAGTTCTGTGGCGAGTGCGGAACTAAGCTATAGCCATGAATGCCTCGACATACGAATGCAGACTGACTGTTGGCAATCAGTCAGAATGGGTGAATTGTGTCATCGGCAACGAGTCGTTGGACTTCATCTCTGCTAAATATCGGCATAGTCTCAACTATGCCGACCTGCAAGATTTTCGCTTGATAAACTATCGCCTCAGACTTATTACAGCTTCTGGAGACTTTGAGTTGTCAGAGCTGGGGTACGAGACAGAGGCGTTTTTTGAGAAACTTTGGAATGCCTACAAGGAACGAAGCTTGGAGGCTTTGTTTGTGGAGGGTACGCCTCTGTATTCCGGTGAGGGTGATTATGACTTTACTGAACAAGGCTCGTCGTATCATGGTATTGCGAAGGTCGAACTCTTTGCTGATGCTTTTTGCTTCTGCCCACACGACCATCTGGCTCGTCGTATTCCACTTTGCTTTGCTCAGGAGCCTGTCGATAGCTCTATAAGTCTTTCCCTTGACACAGGCGACATATACAATATTCGTCGCATTGGTCGTGACACGCAGGCGATAATCGAGAAAATATGTACCTTACAGAAAACGGTGTTGAGGCAATGGGAAAGCGCACATAGGGATTTATATGACAATATAAAGCAACGGCTTGGCGATAAGTTGCATAACTATGAGCACATGCGGGACAGTGGCTGTAGAATGATATCTGGATTGTATCGTCTTGATGGTGAAGGATTCTGGTTCGCTGGTCTGAAAAATGGGAAGGCTGCCGTAGAACTTGTGACATCAGAACAAACCGCGACATATCTTTATCGCTACGACATGGAAGATTCTTCTTTTGAACATTCGATTCGGCACGCTATGGAGAGTGTAGGCTTGCATCGTGAGGTTATCTTTGCGGATTTATCTGAAAAGCCTCTATATAGGATGACGGTGGAGCGGAGCTACCACCTGCGCTTTCTTCGTGAGCATAACAGTGAAAGAGCTATCCACAACCAGTCGTGGGACCGGAAGATTACTGATTTCTTTGGTTGAGCCGAAATAATAGGTAAAATGATAAAGGAGAGTAATTTAATAGCCAACAGGACGCAAAAAAAAGTTAAATTCAAAAAAAAGTCTCTCTGAAATTTGTAAACTTCAGAATAAACCGATATCTTTGCAACGTGTTTTTCATAGTATTAGATTTAAGGTTAACAAAGGTAGGAGTCCAGCGGGACTCCATTTTTTTTGCTTTCTCGCCAAGGCAAGCGTACTAAAGAATGCGGTTACTTGCCTATAGCAAGCGTACTAAAGAAGTGCCAACTAATATATGGAAAAGGCGAAATGCTGGTAATCACGGATAATGATACTCAGGAATCTCTCGGCAGGCATCTTGGTGGATGTTATGTTCAGTGTCTTACGAACCTTCTCATTAAGAATCTGAATCCTTCTGTCGCGCTCTTCTCCATAGGGTAGGGCGAGGGCCTTTTGAATAAGCTCCACTTGCTTGAGAGATAGCTCCTCTGCCTGTGAGAATACAGGCTGGTAGTCAGATGACAGATGGCTGAACTCATCAAGTGATATGTGTATGTTCCGGTAGTTATTGAGTTTTATTACTATTGTTCCGGCAGCCAAGTCACCAATCCTTTGACTGTCTTTACTTAATAGTGCCACAAGAAGTCCTATGCCAGTCATGTCGACCGGCCATATCATCCATCTCATTATAAAAGATCCCAGTGTTGGTGTCGTTCCGTCTTTGTTGACAACACGTATTCTCATAAGTCTCTTTCCGATGCTTTGTCCGTTATTGAGCACTTCAAATAAAAGGGAATATAACATTACCGGTAGGTAGGCAACAATTGTAAAGAATACCTGTGTGCGTGTCCATGACAACTCCAGCTTGAAAATGGCGTATGTTACAGCCACAACATAGAATATAATAATAATCAGGTCAATAAGACGCGCAACCAAGCGGTCGCCGATACTGGCTGTGGTCTGGTTGATATGAACGAATTGTCCTGTTATAATGCTTGACTCTGACATAATCGGGTGCAAAGATACAACAAAAAATTGAATTTTTCTTTTGCATTGTGCTCACTTAGTCGTACCTTTGCAAAGTTTTTGGGAAATGTATGAAAGAAATTCAGTTTATCAGGCGTAATATAAATAAATGGCGAGAGATGGAGCAGACGGCAGAGCATGCCCAGCTTCAGTCACCTGACAGATTAGCTCATGTGTATACGGAGATAACGTCTGACCTTGCCTTCTCTCAGAGCCATTTCCCAAATTCACGGATTACCATATACCTGAACCAGCTTGCTTCTTCCCTTCATAATGAGATATACAGTAACAAGCGTGAGAAATGGTCACGCATGATTACTTTCTGGACACAGGAATTGCCTGATGTGATGTGGGATGCCCGTCGTTTGCTGTTGGCTTCTGCCGTGGTGTTTCTTGTCAGTGTGCTCATAGGGGTGGTGTCAACGGTTGGCGATGCCGAGTTCCCGCGTTTGTTATTGGGTGACGATTATTTAGACATGACGTTGGAGAATATCCGTAAGGGAACACCGATGGCTGTTTATGACAGTGAGGCAGAGCCTACTATGTTTCTTGGTATTACTCTTAACAATATACAAGTATCATTCAATATCTTTATCTCCGGATTGCTTACGAGTTTCTTTCCGGGTTTTATGCTTATGCAAAACGGGATGATGATTGGTGTCTTTGATACATTCTTCTTTAAACAGGGCTTGTTGACAGAGGCTTTGCTTGCTACAATGCTACATGGCACTTTGGAGCTGTCAGCTATTGTCGTGGCGGGAGCCGCGGGCTTCGCCATAGGCAACGGATGGCTGTTTCCCGGTACCTTGTCCCGTATGGAATCGTTTCGCAGGGGTGCCAAACGTGGTATGAAGATAGTGGTAGGTACCGTTCCTGTCTTTATCTTGGCAGGTTTCATTGAGAGTTTTGTGACACGACATACCGACATTGGTGACGTCTTCCGCATAACGGTAATCCTTTTGTCGGCTGCTTTTGTCGTATTTTATTATATAGTTTTACCATATAAGAGAAATGGAAAAAGAAAAATATAAATCACCACGTATACCATTGTATAAGAAACGTTCTCTCGGAGAGAAGATTACAGCTACATTCGAGTTCCTTAAGGAGAACTGGCGTGTGTGGCTGTCTTGCGTAACATATCTTCTATTGCCTTTGTGCCTGTTTCAGGCATTGGCACAGAATATTCTTACCTCTACTTTCATGAATGTCAGTATACTTGAGAATGCGAATGATGATTCACCGTTTATTACGATGGTTCTGGCGTATGGCGTGCAGACTCTTTTTGTGATAACAGGAAGTATCCTTCTCTCTTCACTAATATATGCGATGCTGCGTTATTACAGGGAGAACGACCATAGGTTGACAGGCGTGACACTGCGTGATCTCAAGTCTTTGATATTGCATAATATCAAGAGAATGTTGATATTGACTTTATTGGGTATTGCCCTGACGATAGTAGTTATTGCAATTATAGTATTGCTTATAGATCATCCCATACTATTGCTTCTCTTATTGATAGCTATGATTGCGTTGCTCATCCCGATGATGCTTATCCTGCCCGTTTATGTCTTTGAGGATGACACAACGGTCTTCGGTGCCGTCAGCCGAGGTTTTACCTTGGGACTTAACACTTGGGGGGGGACGTTTATGGTTGCTTTAGTGACAGGCATTCTGGCATATATCCTTCAGATAGTGACATCCATTCCGTGGTATATTGCTTTTATGGTGAAAACCATATTCTTTGTTTCTGATTCAAGCAATACATTCTTTGACTCAGGAATTTATAATTTCCTTCTTTATCTGTTTGGTGTGTTGCAGGCGTTTGGAACCTATATCGCATCTTCATTCACCGTTACTGGTATCGCATATCAGTATGGCAGTGCGGCAGAGGAGCAGGATGCTATTTCTGTGGATGCTGATATACAGAACTTTGAACGTATGACAGATAATGACGAATTGTCGGATTTTGAGAACCTATAGCTACAGATAATCCTGACTGATGAGTGTGCCTGTAGATACATTGATTGCCAACAAGGAACTGCTTGACCGTTTCCATTCGGACGAGGCTTATAACTACGGCAGGGAGCTTGTGGCTCCTGATGTGGATGTGTTGGAATTGATAGTACGGTTTATAAATGAGTTCCTGAATGAACTGTTCGGTACTTACAACATTCATCTTAATGTAAAGTCTTTCCTTGCTATCGTAGGTGCTTTCCTGATACTTGCGTTGTCATTTCTATTGTACAAAAACAGGAATCGTCTGTTTATGAGGGTTGGGACAGCAGCAGATGACTCTATACCTCATGAGGATACTATCTATGGCATTGATTTTGAGAGTGTGGTAAGGGATGCCTTGGCACGAAAAGATTACAAGCTGGCAGTCAGGATGCTGTATTTACAGACTCTCAGACGGTTGGCAGACCAGGATGTTATCGATTGGCAGCCACATAAGACACCATCTCAATATGTTGAGGAAGTGTGTGATGGTGATTTCAAATCTTTTACGGAATTGTTTGTAAGGGTACGATATGGTAACTATCCTGCCTCCGAGGAAATGATTCCTAAGGTGCGCCAATGGCAAGAGAATGTATTCTACAGAATCCTTGACCAAAGCGAAAAAATGAAAGGGACAGAGGGATGAGTCGTAGGTTCTGGCTTTACATATTTGCGTTTCTGCTGCTGGTGTTTTTAATGGAGTGGAATGCACCCAGGCAATTCCAATGGAATCCGACCTATCGCAGTACAGACCGACAGCCATTAGGGTGTTTCGTGATGGATTCGGTGTTGTCGGTGTCTATGCCGCATGGCTATCGTGTTACACGGAAAACGTTGAGTCAGCTTTTTACGGAGTCGCACACAAGGTGTGCCGTACTGATTGTTGGTGAGGACCTGCAATTGGGTAAGGCAGACGATTCTGCTTTAATTCGCATGCTTAGACGCGGCGACCGTGTTATTATTGCTGTAGGCTATTCCTACGGCAGCTTATCAGACTCTCTTGGCGTGGGAGCAGTTTCGGGTAATATCTTTAACGACAGGCTGTTCAGACAATATGCTATGGATCAACAAAGCCGTAAAGACACTTTACATTGGACAGGGCATAGACCATATTATCCTATACATGACTATTCTCTCAACCCTGGAATTCAAAAAGGTGAGATAGAGATTGACTCTGCAACAGTTTGTGACACCTTGGTTGAGAAATGGGATAGGGGAGATGATGTCTGTATGCGTAGACCATGTGCGATAACGATACATTATGGTAAAGGACAGCTGACATTGTGCAGCATGCCGTTGCTCTTTACGAACTACAGCATCCTTGATGATGATGGCTGTGGACTGGTGATGAGGCTGATGTCTGAGACTGGTGGCTTGCCTGTCGTGCGTACAGAGGCATACCTAAAGCAGGATGAGACCAGCTCGGAGTCGCCACTTAGGTTTTTCCTTACTCATCCTCCATTGCGATGGGCGGTGTATCTTACCATGACGGCTTTGATCCTGTTCTTTGTCTTTGGTGCGAGACGCAGGCTGCGTATTTATCCTTTGATGCCTAAGCCTGTGAACAGGTCTTTGGAGTTCGTGCGTCTGATAGGTACATTGTATTATCAGCGTCACGATAATGCGGATTTACTAAAGAAGAAATTCGTGATCTTTGCAGAGCAGCTCCGCCAGCATCTGTCTGTTGATGTTTCCGGAGACAGCGTGGATGTGCATCAGGTAAGGGTGATTGCAGAGCACACGGGTATGGATCAGTCTGAGATTAGCTCTCTTTTGGAAGAGTTGCGTGTGGCGATAAAGGATGACGCGAAACTTACAGACAGCCGTCTGCGGCGGCTCATTGATATGATGAATGGAATAACAAGCAAACTATCAAAAATATAATGGAACATAATATTCAATCCCAAAAGAATCTTGAGGAGTTCGGGGAGAAAGTGGAGACTCTGAAGAGTCAGATTGGAGATGTTATAGTAGGGCAGACACAGGCAGTGGACCTGCTTCTTACCGCTATCCTCGCAAATGGACACGTGTTATTGGAGGGCGTGCCGGGAGTGGCGAAAACATTACTTGCAAAGCTGGTGTCGAAACTTATAGATGCAGACTTCAGCCGTATACAGTTTACGCCTGACTTGATGCCTTCGGATATCTTGGGAACGTCAGTCTTTAATATGCAGACATCGGAATTTGACTTCCATCGCGGTCCCGTGTTTTCCGATATTGTACTGGTGGATGAAATCAATCGGGCACCGGCTAAGACACAGGCAGCTTTGTTTGAGGTTATGGAGGAACGTCAGGTGACACTGGACGGAGTGTCATATCCTATGAGTGATATATATACGGTTTTAGCAACCCAGAATCCTGTAGAGCAAGAAGGTACATACCGTCTGCCTGAGGCTCAACTGGACCGGTTCCTCCTCAAGGTCACAATGGATTATCCCTCATATGATGAGGAGATTGCTATTTTGCAGCGGCATCAGGCTAATGAGAGACTTACGAGATTGGAAGATATCCATCCTGTTATAACCACGGCAGAGCTGTTGCGGATGCGGAGGCTGATGAATGATGTGTTCGTTGAGGATAGCATGCTTAAGTATATTGCCGCAATAGTACACCAGACACGTGTCAGTAAGATGGTGTTTCTTGGTGCCTCACCGCGCGCTTCCGTGGCAATGCTGCGTTCGTCAAAGGCTTACGCCCTGCTTCAGGGACGTGATTTTGTGACACCAGATGATGTGAAGTATGTCACTCCCAGTGTGTTGCAGCACCGCATAATGCTTACAGCTGCGGCTGAGATGGAGGGGCTTACTCCCTTGAAGGTTGTTGACAGACTTATTGACAGGGTGGAGGTCCCGAAATAATGTTCCTGTCCCGACGCTTTTTCTTTCTCTTGGCAATAATCATCCTGATGTTGGGATTAGGTTATGCTTTTCCTTGGCTGTTTGTTGTAGGCAGGGTAATGCTACTATTGTTCCTGATATTAGTTGTGGCAGACATTATCCTGTTGTATTCAAGAAAGGGAATTGAGGCTTGGCGAGAGTGTGCTGAGCGTTTCTCCAATGGCGATAAGAATGATGTGCGTCTGCATATACGGAGTCTGTATCCTTTTGCTATATATATAAATGTAATAGATGAGATTCCAGATATGTTGGAGGATAGTGAAGCGAGCTCAAAACTGAGGACTGAAGATGGTGGACTAAGATCTTTCCAGCGAAAGCTTGATAAAGGTCACTCACAGTCTACAGTGTCGTATCAGCTGTCACCTGTGAGGCGTGGTGAATATGAGTTCGGACTGATACGTGTTTTCACATGTACGGTCCTTGGTCTTGTAGAGCGTCGTTATAGCTGTGGCACTCCACAGAAAATAAAGGTATATCCTTCATTCTTGATGCTTCATCAGTATGAGCTGCTGGCAATAAGCAATCATCTTACCGATATGGGAATTAAGAGAATACGTCGCGTAGGGAACAATACGGAGTTTGAGCAGATAAAGGAATATGTGCAGGGCAATGAGTATCGCTCGATAAACTGGAAGGCTTCGGCACGTCGGCATCAGCTGATGGTCAATGTGTATCATGATGAGCGTTCGCAGCAGGTATTTTGCTGTATTGACAAAGGAAGGGTGATGCAGCAAGCTTTTAATGGAATGACTTTGTTGGACTATTCCATCAATGCTTCATTAGTGCTGTCATACGTGGCGGTGAAAAGGGAGGATAAGGCTGGTCTTATTACCTTTGCCGAGCGTGTCGACACCTTTATACCAGCATCGCGGCAGTCGGGACAGATGCAGATCCTTATGAGTAATCTGTATGCCCAGAATACGTCATTTGGCGAAACCGACTTCTCTAATCTCTATGTTAATACCAACCGACATATCAATAAGCGAAGCCTTATGGTTCTTTATACCAACTTCACGAATATGACTGAGATGGAGAGGCAATTGCCGTTCCTGGAGATGCTGAGCGAACGGCATCGCTTGTTGGTTGTTTTCTTTGAGGATGCTGAGCTAAATGATTACATAGCCTTGCCAGCCAAGAGTACTGAGGAGTATTATCAGCATGTGATCGCTGAGAAATTTGCCCAAGAGAAACGTATGATTGTTATGGCACTAAACCAACATGGGATTCTCGGTTTGCTTACTACTCCACGGCAGCTGTCTGTGGATGTAATCAACAAGTACCTTGAGATAAGGAGGAATACACTATAGACTTCCGTCCGTGACGGAAGCATGATAAGACTTTGTCTAATAGAGTCTGCCGCCTCTGCATCCTAAATTCCCATTCTTCCCTCTGAAAGCGAATAATATTCCAAAACATAGAGTAACTTTGACATAAAATGCCGAACTTACTGCACTCGACATAAAAAAGAAACCCCTTTCTTTTGTTCTGCTCTCGATTTTTAGTAACTTTGGAAGAATTTGCAATCTTTCTTTATATAAAGGCAGTTCCGAGAATTGAAAGAAATTCGGGTTACGATTTGG
>CAJOPT010000026.1 GCA_905236455.1 uncultured Prevotella sp.
ACTTTGTTCAATTTTGGGAATAAAAAAGGCCTTTGAACAGTATTCGTTTACCATTCAAAGGCCTATAAAGTATGGAATTATCTTTATCCTTCGAGTATCTTCTTGTACTCCTCTTTCACAGCTTCCTTATATTTCCAACCAAGATACTTGAAAGATGCATTTCTGTTATCTGTTGGAGTAACACCCACAGATAATCTATAGTGACGAAATGAATTACCTGCATTCTTATTCATAATGTGCTTTGTACACCATTTGTCATACTGATTAAGTTTATAGCCGCTAACATGATTGTTTGCAATCCATTTGTAAAATCCAAGGAATTCCAACATGGCAGCAGTATGACCAAATGTGTCTGCTATAGTTTCCTTTTCTTTCAGCATACATTCCACCAACTGTCGAATCTTCTGAGACGTACCAAGTTCTTTGACTTTTGGCATATCTGTAAAGGTGAAAGCATTGGCTGCATCTAAGAACAAGTCAAACTTATCTTTATGGACAACTCCCACAGGCGTAGTTTGCTTTGGCAACTCAGGCTTTGATGAATCAAAACCTATATTCACAGAGGGAACAAACACTTTGGTCATCTCGTTATATCGCGCAACAACCTCTGCATCGGGAAACTCGTTTTTCCACTCGAATACGAAATTTTCAAAGTCCGTTTCGTACTTCTGCTGTGAGCTTTTCTCCAATACTCTTCTGAAAGTATGGTACACTTCAAAATAGAATTGGGTGAGCGATTCCTTTATGTATGTATCGTTTGCGTCTTTGCATAGTGATGTGATAGAGGAGAATAGCTTACGAATATAGGTGCGTACCACACCATCATCATGAACAGACATCACCAACATCAGTAGGCATTCCATAGTTCTGCAACATTCCACCTTGACCAGCAAATGAAGGAACTTGTCCGTTGGTGTCGTTTCCTGAACAGGTGAAAACAATCCTTCAAGACTTAGTTTTTCATCGACTCTGGTATAGTCATCCTCTCCAAAGTTCATGCCTTGTTTTCGTGCTTGTTCTGCCCCCTGACGTATCTCTCGGTCATCTTTATAGTCGGAAGACACTTGCATTAATCCGCTTGTTTCAACAGCCGCAATTAGAGATTCTTCTAATGCCATCAGACTTTGCCCACCTTGAGAAAAGGCTTTCATCAAGTCACGCCAGAGCAGAGAAATCTCTTTTTCCGTTTTCAAAGTAGAGAGTATCTGCCTACGCAGATCTCCTCTCAACATGCTATCAATAATGGCTAATGTCATAATTTCATCTGATTAGAGCATCCAGAGATTATGTTTTCCAAACTCAGGCAAGTCCTCATCGTTGAAATGCGGAACATATTCAGCTACCAATTCCGGGTAGGCAATCGTAATGGGCACATTCTGCATCTTGACCGACTTCCAATAGAGTCGGCAGAATTGATATACCTGAGTGATAATATCAATGGTATCTTCCTTAGTCAGTATACCTCCTGTATTAGTGTTTGCGCTTGTGATAGTCAACTTGATTGGGAAAAGGATATCAGCCTTTCCATAGTCGGAATATCTCTCGTTGTTGTAAAGCAAAAACTGCGTGTCTCTCAGATGCACGTATGTACCACTTGCAGGCATAAAGTCGCTCTTGCTTGCATCGAACGCTATCAAGTCGTCATTCACAGCCGTTACCATGTTGACCACATACACAGGACATTGCAGGCCATTCTGTTTGAGCATCATTTCAATCTGCTCTCCTTCTTCGTGGCGAAGTTTCTTATAATAATGAATAATGAGTCGGTCGGGCTTCTGGTACTCTTTGCAGAATTGCCAGAGTGCTTTCTTCAAGCTTGTTCCCAATGCCTCGGTGTCTTCTGCCTGACAACAATCAAACTCACGGAACTGTCCCTCCTTATCGAAACAGAAGGCAGTACCGAGGTATGGTTTGCGCCCCTGCTGCTTGGAGGCTCCGATACCGACAATCATGTCGTTTCGCTGAGACAGACTTTCCAGTCCCCATGGCATACCAAACTGCTTTCCAGTAATGGCTGCGGCGATGTTGGGAAGAAAGTAAGCAAAACTATTGTTGTCGATATTTGGAGCGTAGATGACCTGCGACGTTATCTTTGATTTCATCAGCAGTTCTTTCATCCTGTAATAGAGTTCATGCAGACGCGGTTCTGGCGTATCCTTATGAATCTCGCTTATGATGATTGCTATGTAGTTGGTGCCAGGAATGAAGCGGCTGTCATCCATCAGATGTTGCTGTAATTCCTGTAGTGCCGTGTCGTATGACTTGTATGAAAGACTGAGTTTGGGTACCCATGACAACGGTTGGGTAAGATACTCACCCAATCGTTTGAAAGTCCTGTTTGTACCTGTCTCTATATCGCCCTGGCGTATTATGGAAGTGTCACGACCATTCTGGAAAATGTTGTAAAGACGATTGCGTGTAGCATTACTCTTGGGTGAATCCAAACTGACAAAGAAGTATTTGAATGGTTGCGGTTGAGTAAATGGGCCATGCTCGGAAAACTCATTTCGAGGTATTGCCCCAACATAGCCGTCCCCGTATTTGAGGTTCTTTGCCTTGTCATCAACCATCAGTATATCACTCGGCTTAACTTCAATCAAAGCACCATTGTTCAATATATTAATGTCAAGAGCATCCTGAAACTGCGGCGTGACAAGGTATGTTTGGATGAAGTCGTTTACCTTCTTCATCTTAGTAGCATACTTGTTTCTATCGTATGAGCGAGGTTCTGATAAATTCAGCATCTTCTTAGTGTACTTATTTACAATAGGATAACCGCCACCATATTTCTGGAAATGGTGTTGCTTGACTTGCTTTCTGCGAAGCACTTCAGTTCCTACTATGACTTCAAAGCCATGATCATCAAGGTCAACCTCATACAAGGTTTTCTTTGAACACCGACTTTCGCCACTATGGCTGACATCAATCTGCCATCCATCAGTAATGTCTTTATAGTAAGGTCTGAGGGTGTATCTATTGTAAAGAATGGAGTTCCCTTCTTCTTTGGGA
>CAJOPT010000027.1 GCA_905236455.1 uncultured Prevotella sp.
CCACAGAATTCAAAGCAGGTGATATCAGTAAGTATCTGACTGGATTTGAAGTGTTAAACCCTGATTTGGTGATTTGTCATTTAGATGCCAAAGCATCGATGCAGCTCGATTTGACTATCAATAAAGGACGTGGATACGTCTCCGCTGATGAGAATCGTGAGTTCTGCACCGATGTCAATGTACTCCCAATCGATTCAATTTACACCCCAATCCGTAATGTCAGATATTCCGTTGAGCCATATCGTGTCGAGCAAAAGACCGACTATGACAAGCTTGTTATCGACGTTACCACAGATGGTTCCATTCACCCGAAGGACGCTCTGAAAGAGGCAGCAAAGATTCTGATTTACCACTTTATGCTCTTCTCTGATGAGAAGATTACTTTGGAGAATCCAGAGCAAGATGGTAATCAAGAGTTTGACGAGGAAGTTCTCCACATGCGCCAGTTGCTGAAGACCAAGTTGATTGACATGAACCTCTCTGTTCGTGCGCTCAACTGTCTGAAGGCTGCCGATGTTGAGACTCTCGGTGACTTGGTTCAGTATAACAAGACTGACCTCTTGAAGTTCCGTAACTTTGGTAAGAAATCGCTTTCTGAGCTTGATGATTTGCTCGAGAGTCTGAATCTGTCGTTTGGAACTGACATAACAAAGTATAAACTGGACAAGGAGTAATTGTCAGCTCAACTGACAATTCACTCTTTTCAATTATTGTCCACAAAAAAGAAAGAACAGAAAAATGAGACATGGTAAGAAATTTAACCATTTAAGTCGTACTGCTGATCATCGTCGCGCTATGCTTGCCAACATGGCGATTTCACTGATTGAGCACAAAAGAATCACTACGACTTTGGCAAAGGCAAAAGCCCTGAAGAAATATGTAGAGCCTCTTATCACAAAGGCAAAGGAAGACTCTACAAATTCAAGACGTGTAGTTTTCAGCTACCTCCAAAACAAAGAGGCTATCAAAGAACTTTTTGGAGTGGTGGCAGAGAAGGTTGGTGACCGCCCAGGTGGTTACACACGTATCATTAAGCTGGGACACCGTCAGGGTGACGCCGCTGACATCGCTTTCATCGAGTTGGTTGACTTCGATGAGAATATGGCTAAGACTCCGAAGGCAGCAGCAAAGAAGACTCGTCGTAGCCGTAAGTCAGCTTCCAAGGCTGAGGCTCCTGTAGAGGCACCGGTAGCAGAAGAGTCTGCTGAGGTTGCGGCAGAGGAGAAGCCAGCTGAGGAAAAAGCAGAATAAGAATGCTTTTTAGCGCACCTCTTTCCGTGGAGGTGCATACTTACACAGAAGCGTCTGACATACCATTGTCAGGCGCTTCTTCTTGTCTCTATCATTCTCTGTCTCATGAAATATTATAGGTTTCAGTAATACATCCGTTTCTTATTGGTAGGGTTTTCCCTATAATGAAATAGGAATTTTTTCTTTGGTAAACAAGAATATTTTCCTATTTTTGCAGCAGTTTAATTAAAATCTATAAGCAATGAGGAAGAATTTGGTAATTGCAATCTGTGCCGGAGTACTGCTAAGCAGCTGTGGTACGTATACAGGCGAAGGCGCCTATGCAGGTGGAATGGTAGGTTCCGTATTGGGAAGTGCTATTGGTGGTATCACTGGAGGTTGGCGCGGCTCCGATGTGGGAACGATTGTAGGTATGGCAAGTGGTGCTGTCGTTGGTGCGGCTATCGGCTCTGCCGCTGATGAGAAAGCCCGTAGCGAGGTACGGGAACATTATGACCGTGTACAGCAAAACAAAGCCCGTGGTTATAATCCCTATTCGTCTGACCGCAGTGGCTATTATTCACCCAATGGTGGTGGCGATGATCGTTTATACGACTTTGGAAGTAGCGATTATACAGGAAGCTACAGTGCGGCTCAGCCTACAACGTCCTTGCCGGCAAGGTCCAGTGTTGATGACAGGGTATCAGGCTATGGTTATAACCCAGAAATAGAGATTGTCAATGCACGTTTTGTAGATGATAACCAGAATGGTTATCTGAGTAGTAATGAGACGGGGAAGATTATCTTTGAGGTGATGAACCGTGCTGATTATCCTCTTTATGATGTCCAGCCAACAGTAGTGATGGCAACAGCCAACCGTCATATATACATCAGCCCTAATGTTCATGTTGAGAGAATCGCCCCGCATGAGGGAATACGTTATACGGCGATGGTAAAGGCCGACAATCGGCTGAAGGATGGCTCGGTAACGTTCTGTCTGTCCGTATTACAGGGCAATCGTAATATTAGTAAGATAACGGAGTTTAATATCGAAACACGTAGATAGCACACAAGGACTAACTATATATAAAAAACAGAGGTCATCTCCTTTCATAATGGGAGATGACCTCTGTTACTTGTAAGTCACCGCTTAGATGCAGGTGTAACCTCCATCCACAGGAACCATGATGCCAGTGACGTACGCAGAAGCCTCCGATGACAGGAATATGGCGGTAGTGTCCAGCTCTCCTTCTTTACCATATCGTTCCATAGGAATAGCGCCTTTGGCATACTCACGGAACCAATCTGTATCAAGAGTATCCTTTGTCAGTGGTGTCCAGAAGTATCCTGGACAGATGGCATTAACGGTTATATTGTATTTACCCCATTCCGCAGCCAGTGCTCGTGTCATATTTACGACACCACCCTTGGCGGCATGGTAAGGAGTGGCTGGGGCTATCTTGTTGCCGACAAGACCATACATTGAGGCAATATTGATGATACGCCCGTATTTGGCAGGAATCATAGCTTGCTTGGCAACAGCGCGTGCCACACGGAACGAGCCAAACAGGTCTATCTCCATCTCGTTACGGAACTGTTGGTCTGTGATTTCCTCTGCTGGTGCTACAGCGCCGGTACCGGCATTGTTGATAAGAATGTCGATACGCCCGAAATGAGCGAAAGCTTCTGCAACCATCTTGTCTACAGCCTCGGTATCTGTGATGTCACACCTGATGGGGTAGGCATCTACTCCGAAATCCTTTTTCAGCTCTGCTGCGACTTCCTTTATCATCTCTTCCCGTCGTGCCACGGGTATGATATTACATCCTTGATTGGCTAAGGCTCGTGCCATCTGCACTCCCAGTCCTGTAGAACACCCGGTGATAAGTGCGACTTGTCCTTTCAGATCAAAATAATTCTTCATTGTGTCTATATATATATATATTTGAATGTTATAATAAAGAGCAACAACCTCTATACCACACCTTGTGCCATCATGGCGTTCGCAACTTTCATGAAGCCGGCAATATTGGCTCCTTTCACATAGTCGATATAGCCATCAGGCTGTTTACCGTATTTGACACATTGCTCATGGATGGAATGCATGATATAGTGTAGCTTCTCGTCTACTTCCTTGTCGCTCCATGTCAGACGCATCGAGTTCTGGGTCATCTCTAAGCCAGAGGTTGCGACACCACCGGCGTTGACAGCCTTTCCTGGGGCGAAGAGCACCTTGTTGGCAACAAAGGCTTCTGCTGCCTCTGCCGTGCATCCCATGTTGCTTACCTCAGCAACGCAAACAGGCTGTTGTGCTATGATATTGGCAGCGTCAGCACCGTTCAGCTCGTTCTGTGTGGCACATGGCAGGTAGATGTCTGCCTTCTGTTCCCATGGCTTCTTTCCCTCATAGAATGTAGAGCCTTCAAACTCGTCCTCATACGGTTGACAGATATCATTGCCGCTTGCGCGTAGCTCAAGCATATACTCAATCTTTTCTGCGTCCAGTCCGGCTGGGTCATAAATATATCCGTCAGGACCACTGATTGTGATAACCTTAGCGCCAAGTTCTGTAGCTTTCTTAGCCGCTCCCCATGCAACGTTTCCAAATCCGCTCAAAGCGATGCTCTTGCCTTTGATGTCAATGCCTCGTGTTGAGAGCATGTGATTAACGAAATAAATAGCACCATAACCGGTAGCCTCAGGACGTATGCGTGAGCCTCCAAACTCCAATCCCTTGCCTGTGAGCACTCCTTGGAACTGGTGTGTGAGTTTCTTGTACATGCCAAACAGATAACCTATCTCACGGCCACCGACGCCTATGTCGCCTGCCGGCACATCCTCGTCAGGACCAATATGACGGTATAACTCAGTCATAAACGCTTGGCAGAAACGCATCACCTCTGCATCTGAGCGGCCTCGGATAGAGAAGTCTGAGCCACCTTTGCCACCGCCCATTGGGAGAGTGGTGAGCGCATTTTTGAATGTCTGTTCAAATCCAAGGAATTTAAGGATAGACAGATTAACGGAAGAGTGGAAACGTAATCCGCCTTTGTAAGGTCCGATGGCACTGTTGAACTGTACCCTGTATCCAAGATTTACATGTACCTCGCCTTTGTCATCCGTCCAAGGCACCCGGAACGTTATGATGCGTTCTGGTTCCACAAGGCGCTCAATGAGTTTAGCTTTTTCAAACTCAGGATGCTGGTTATAAACATCCTTTACCGAAATCAACACTTCTCGTACAGCTTGTAAATACTCAAGCTCTCCTGGATGCTTATGCTCCAGTTCCTGCATGATTTTCTCAACTTCCATAGTAGGTTCAATTATTTAGGTTGTTAGTATCAAAATGTAAGTTGTTTGATGCAAAAGTAGATAAAAACTTTGTAACCACCAAGTAAAAGAACGGATTTTTTGTCCGTTTTGCTTACTTTTTGTTTGTAATATTGCGGATATCCGCTTTAAGCATAGGATTAAAGGGGATTGCAATCGTTTGCATCCTCTTTTGTAATCTTTCTTATAGTATACTGAGTGGCATAAGTGCGAAACTTTGTAACTTTACCGAAAAATAAGGTCTTACTACTATTTACCTGTAATGATTATGCGACTGAATTTCAATATTAACTACAAAACCTATGAGGGCGAGACTGTTGTCTTGAATGTGGCAGACAAACGTTTCCCGATGGCAACACAAGATTGTGAGAACTGGCACCTTGAGATTGCCGATAAGAAATACGCATCCGGTTCCGTAATTGACTATTATTATTCTATAGAGCGCGATGGCGTGATGGTACGGCATGAGTGGCTTACGGAGACACATCGTCTTGCCATGACAGCTGCCAAAGCCACCTTATATAATATTTATAACCATTGGAAAGATATTCCAGAAGATTCCTATTTGTATAGCTCTGCTTTCACGGATTGTGTCAACCGCCAACCAGTGATGACACCACCGTCCTGTGACTATGCCAAGACGGTGCGCCTTACGGTTCGTGCTCCGCAGCTCCGCCAGGGACAACGGTTGATGCTTGTCGGCAAGGGTGACGTATTAGGAAACTGGAAACCTGCTCATGCGGTACCTATGGTGCAGCATCAGTATAATGAGTGGATTTGTGACGTTGATGCCAACCGTCTGGAGGATGGTATACTGGAGTTCAAGTTCTTAGTCGTCAGCGACCAGCCAAGCGGACAACAGCTGTGGGAGACATGCAGCAACAGGGTTGTAGAGCTGCCGGCGATGTCTGATGGCGATGTGGTTGTTTATGACCTCGACCAAGCGTTCTTTGAGATCTGGAATCGTCGGATGGCTGGTACGCTCGTGCCGGTTTTCTCCCTGCGGTCAAAAGACAGCTTCGGTGTCGGTGACTTTGGTGACTTGCGGAAGATGGTGGATTGGGTCTCGGCAACAGGTCAACGCCTCTTGCAGATTCTCCCAATCAACGACACCACCATCACACACACTTGGACAGACTCTTATCCATATAGCTGCATATCAATCTTTGCATTACATCCACAGTATGTTGACCTGACACAGCTGCCACAGATCGCAGACGAGGCGAAGCGTGCTGAGATGGAAGCTCTGCGTAAGGAGCTGAATGAACTGCCACAGATTGACTATGAGCGGGTTAATGAGGCAAAGACACGTTATCTGCGTGTGTTGTTTGAGCAGGAGGGAAAGCAGATGATGGCTACACCTGAGTATAAACGCTTCTTTGAGGATGCCGGACAATGGTTGATTCCTTATGCGCAGTATTCTTATCTGCGTGACCAGTATGGTACCGCCGACTTTTCTAAGTGGAAAGATCACCAGACTTGGGACGAGAACGACCGTAAGGCTTTGTCTAATCCCCGGACGAAGATATATAAAGATGTGTCGTTTTATTATTTCATACAATTTATCCTAAGCTCTCAGATGCAGACGGTCCATCGCTATGCTCGTGCCAAAGGGGTTATCTTGAAAGGCGACATTCCTATTGGCGTGAACCGTTATGGTTGTGACGTATGGATGGAGCCGGAATACTTCAACCTGAATGGTCAGGCAGGTGCTCCACCCGATGACTTCTCCGTGAACGGTCAGAACTGGGGCTTCCCTACTTATAACTGGCAGGCAATGCTTGAGGATGACTGTGCATGGTGGGAGCGCCGCTTCAAAAACATGTCGAAGTTTTTTGACGCATATCGCATTGACCATGTGTTGGGCTTCTTCCGTATATGGGAGATTCCGGCGGATGCTGTACATGGACTTCTTGGACAATTCTCACCTGCACTGGCAATGACGCGGGAGGAGATAGAAAGCTACGGACTTGGCTGGCAGGAAGAGTTGTTTACTACACCGTTCATCACTGATTGGGTGCTCGACCGTATGTTTGGTGAGCGGGCTGCGTTGGTTCGCGAGAGATATGTGGAGAAGAAAGATGATATGTATTATCGTATGCGTCCTGAATACGATACGCAGAAGAAGGTTGAGGCTGCCTTTGCTGATGCCGTATCTAAGGAAGAGACTGACCTCCGCGACGGGTTGTATGCCCTTATCAGTGACGTGCTGTTTGTACGTGACCATCGTGATGCCGACAAGTTCCATCCGCGAATCTCTGTCCAGTTTGATTTCATCTTTGAGAGCCTTTATGACAGTGATAAGCATAACTTTAATAAGCTCTATAACGATTATTTCTATAGACGAAACAATGACTTCTGGTATCATGAGGCAATGAGGAAGCTGCCGAAACTGGTGCAGGCTACCCGTATGCTGGTATGTGCTGAAGACTTAGGTATGGTGCCGGATTGCGTGCCATGGGTGATGAATGAGCTACGCATCTTGTCGCTGGAGCTCCAGTCGATGCCGAAAGATCCAAGTGTGAGGTTCGGACATCTCTCACGTAACCCCTACCGGTCGGTATGTACAATAAGCTCGCATGATATGCCGACACTCAGACAGTGGTGGGACGAAGACTATGAGCGTACGCAAGAATACTATAATACAATGCTCCATCGGGGTGGTGAGGCTCCTCATCCTCTGCCGGGCTGGCTGGCACGCGACATTGTTTCTCGCCATCTCACATCACCATCCATGCTTTGTGTCATCTCCATACAAGACTGGCTGGCTATGGATGAAGAGCTGCGTCTTGCCGACCAGAATGCAGAGCGTATTAACATACCGGCTAACCCGAAGCACTATTGGCGTTATCGTATGCACTTGAATATCGAGGATCTAATGGGTAGTAATGGCTTTAATGAGAATATCACCGATCTGATAAACAGCTCGGGAAGAAAATAATTTATAAGTTATGAGAATAATTAAAGGTATATTAATCGCATTGTTAATGCCTGTGATGGCTTATGCTAATGGAAACAATGCAAGTCAGCCTTCAACAGTTACCTCTCCCGACAAGAACGTCATTCTGGAGTTCTTCATCGATGGAGGACGTCCTACCTACCGACTTTCATATAAAGGGAAGGCTGTTGTCAAGGACTCACATCTCGGCTTGGAGCTGGCGAGAGACAAACATGCCTCGAAGGGGATGAACGAGACTGACCTGATGGATGGCTTTGTCATTGCCGATACTCAGTCATCAACGTTTGATGAGACATGGAAACCGGTATGGGGTGAGACAGCAACAATCCGAAACAACTACAATGAATTTGCTGTAACCTTGTCACAACCGTCCTCGAAACGGAATATTATAATCCGGTTCAGAGTATATAACGACGGTGTGGGCTTCCGTTATGAGTTCCCGCAGCAGCCGGAGCTGAACTATTTCCTGATTAAAGATGAGCGAACGGAGTTTGCCATGGCTGGAGACCATAAGGCGTGGTGGCTACCGGGTGACTACGATACTCAGGAGCAGATTACCCAGGAGACTCGTCTGTCGGAGATCCGTAACCGTTTTAAGGAGGCGGTAAACTGGGGCAACTCGTCAGTGGCAGTGTTCTCTGAGACGGGTGTGCAGACTTCCCTGCAGATGAAGTCTGACGATGGCTTGTATATCAACATCCATGAGGCGGCATGCATGGATTATGCCACAATGCATCTGGAGCTTGTCGATGCCCTGACGACTTCTTTGTCTACAAAACTGGGGGGAGGAAGCAATGCTTATACACCAGATCCTGCACCGTCACCCTATCCATTGCCAAAGCCGTTTACCTTTGTCAGTCATCTCACTCCTGATGCAACAGGACTGAAAGGGGCTATGCAGACTCCTTGTGAGACTCCTTGGCGTACGGTGATGGTGAGCGATGACGCCCGTGACATGCTGTCAAACAATCTCATTCTAAACCTGAATGAGCCGTGTAAGATAGAAGACACCAGTTGGATCCATCCAACTAAATATTGTGGTGTATGGTGGGAGATGATCGTGGGTAAGAGTCGCTGGAATTATACGGATGAGTTCCCGTCGATAAAGCTGGATAATATCGACTGGAGTAGCGTAAAGCCTAATGGCAAGCATGCGGCAAATACTGAGAAGGTGAAACGATATATCGACTTTGCAGCTAAGAATGGACTCGACGAGGTGCTCGTTGAGGGATGGAACGTTGGCTGGGAAGACTGGGCTAACATGTGGAAGAGGGATGTCTTCGATTTTGTCACCCCTTATCCCGACTTCGATATTAAGGCTCTCAATGACTATGCTCATGCCAAGGGTGTGAAGATACTTATGCATCATGAGACCTCATCAAGCTCACAGAACTATGAGCGGCACATCAAAGAGGCGTACGAGTTGATGAACAAGTATGGCTACGATGCCGTGAAAACAGGTTATGTGGGCGATATCATACCGCGTGGAGACCATCACTATTCACAGTCGATGAACAACCACTACCTATATGTTATCAAAGAGGCAGCAAAGCATCACATCATGGTGAACTCGCATGAGGCAACCCGACCGACAGGTCTTTGCCGCACATACCCTAACCTCGTGGGGGGAGAGTCTGCAAGAGGAACGGAGTATGAGGCTTTCGGAGGTAACAACCCCGACCATACCTGCATACTTCCTTTTACTCGTTTGCAAGGTGGTCCAATGGACTATACGCCAGGTATCTTCGAGACGAAGCTTTCCTCATGGAGCGAGAACACGTCATGGGCACGCATTACCATAGCGGGAACATTGGCATTATATCTTACAATGTACTCGCCTTTGCAGATGGCTGCCGACCTGCCGGAGCATTATGAGCGTGAAGACCTGGCACCTGCCTTCCAGTTCATTCGCGACGTGGCGGTAGATTGGGACGACAGCAGGTATCTTGAAGCTGAGCCGGGTGACTATATCACTGTAGCGCGGAAAGCCAAAGGTACTGATAACTGGTTTGTCGGTGGCAAGTGCGATGAGAACGGGCACCAGTCTGTTATCAAGCTCGACTTCCTTGACAAGGGCAGGAAGTACGACTGTACAATCTATGCCGATGCAAAGGACGCACATTATGAGAGTAACCCCAAGGCATACACCATCACGAAAAAGACAGTAAAACGAGGTGATGTCTTGAAACTGAAAGAGGCGCCAGGAGGTGGTTTCGCGGTAAGTCTTATTGCCCGATAAGATTTTCCAGCTGATGTCTCATGTCAAAAATAGGAGGGCAGCCGTTTGTAGCGGCTGCCCTCACATCGTTATTGCAAATCCAGTCCGAGCGTTTGCTAAAAACTAATTTTTAAAAAACGTATTTTTGCGTCACGCGTCACACTTTGGGG
>CAJOPT010000028.1 GCA_905236455.1 uncultured Prevotella sp.
ATAATGGTCGGTACCGATATCAAAGAAACGGTAGCGCTTCAGATGAATAATCTGATGTATCTCGAAATATAAACAAATTGTTTTCATTGTTTTATTGTTTTTTTACGTTACTTCGTTATTACGTTATTACGGCTTTTCTGATTCTCGTTATTACGTTATTACGACATTTCGTTATTACGAAAAACTAAGCCATCCATCCCATGGTTCTCATATAGAGTTCCTTAATCCAAGCTCCTACCTTTACCCAGGTTATCTGGTCAACTTCTCTCTTGCCTTCTTCTTGCAGATACTTAAAGAGGCTTTCGTTATGACAGATAGAATACATTGCATCAGCAAGTGCGTGGATATCCCAGTAGTCTACCTTTATACAGTTATGCAGGATCTCAGCACATCCGCTCTGCTTTGAGATTATACTTGGCGTACCACATTGCATTGCTTCAAGTGGTGAGATGCCAAACGGCTCAGAAACAGAAGGCATAACATAGACATCAGAGTCTTTCAGACACTCATAGACTTGCTTGCCGCGCATAAAACCTGGGAAATGGAAACGGTCGGCTATGCCTCGCTCAGCGGCAAGATAAATCATCTGGTCCATCATGTCACCACTGCCGGCAAAGCAGAAACGCACGTTACGAGTACGCTGAAGCACCATATTTGCCGCCTCTACGAAATATTCAGGACCTTTCTGCATAGTGATACGTCCAAGGAATGTCACGACCTTCTCCTTTCCTGTATGGTCTGGACGTGGGATAGCCTGCAACTCCTCTTTCAGCGGATAGACGGCATTATGTACCGTGAAGCATTTACGCGGATCCTGATGGTAGTGATTGATGACGGTCTGGCGGGTAAGCTCTGATACACACATGATACAGTCGGCATTGTCCATACCGTCTTTCTCTATTCCATACACTGTAGGATTAACTTTTCCGCGCGAACGGTCGAAGTCTGTGGCATGCACATGAATACACAGAGGTTTACCACTTACGTTCTTTGCATGTATGCCGGCAGGATAAGTCAACCAGTCATGAGCATGTATTATGTCAAATTCCTCTGTTCTTGCAACCACTCCGGCTATCACCGAGTAGTTGTTTATCTCCTCGTGGAGATTCCCAGGATAGCCACCGGCGAACTCCATGCATCCGAGGTCGTTGACATTCATATAGTTAAAATCAGCATAGAGATGATCCCGCAACTTAAAATAATAGTCAGGGTTCATAATATTCCCCACCCTGCTCTGGACATAGTCGCGATCAACATCACGCCATGCTATTGGCACCGCATTCATGGCAATGATGCGTGCAGCATGTTGCTCTTCATCACCGAAAGGCTTTGGCAGACACAAGGCAATCTCAATGTCACCCTGTGCTTTCAGACCCTCGGAAATACCATAGTTGGCTGTGGCGAGTCCACCGAACACATGAGGAGGATACTCCCATCCAAACATTAAAACTTTCATCTGTGGTCCCTCCTATTTAGAATTGATACTGATATTTTTCCAAAAGCTCAAGTGTACGCAGGATCTCACCCACATTCATTGCGAAAGAGGTCGCACCCCTGCCATGGAAAGGCGGGTTGCCGTCAAAGAGCTCACTGATGGTACCCAGCGCATGATATGACATCTCATCCTCATATCCCACCATCTGACGCTCAATAAAGCTCAGACGGGTACGCTTGTACAGCTTCAGGCAAGCCTCCATATAGAATCCTCCGAGCCATGGCCATGCCGTACCTTGATGGTATGCATAGTCTCGCTGCGTCTGCGGTCCTACATAGATAGGATTATATCCGCCACTCTTCGGTGATAGTGAGCGTAGTCCCTTTGGAGTAAGCAGTTCACGGGTACAAATGTCCAACACACTCTTCTTCTGCTCCTTGTTTAAAGGAGAATAGTCGAGTGCCACCGCAAAAATCATATTCGGGCGTACGCTCCAGTCCATGATATTGCCATCGACATAATCAAACAAATATCCATATTCATTTAAGAATGTGTCGATGAAAGACGCCTTTGCAAGCTCCGCGCGTTTCTCCAAGTCCTCCGCCCGCTTCGAATCATGGGCATCGGCAGCCAATGATGCGGCAAACTTCAAGGCATTATACCAAAGGGCGTTGAACTCTACGATGAATCCTGAGCGTGGGACTACTGGTCGCCCGTTAGCTGTCGAGTTCATCCATGTCACTGCCACATCTCTTCCCTCAGAACGTACAAGTCCGTTCTCTTCAACTGTAAGATTAGGATGTTTCTGTCCGAGGATATAATCTATCAGGTCTTGGACAAACTTACCATACTTACGCAGACAAGCGTCCTTTCCTGCTTCCTTAGCATATTGCTGAATTGCCCATATAGCCCACAGCGGCACATCTGGCTTTTCTATCTCATAGATTTTTCCTTGTGGCTTACCTGCCATAAAATCACGGTATTCCTTTTCCGCGCTTTGCATTACAAGCTCAAAATAGTCTTGCTCTTCTATGGAGAGGGTCAGACCTGGCAATGCAATAAAGGTGTCACGGGCACGACACTTGAACCAAGGATATCCGGCCAGGATATAACGCTCATCTTTCTTTGTGCGATAATGGAACTGGTGAGCAGCGTTTACAAGGCAATGGAAGAAGTTGTCGCGTGGAGCGCGCAGGCTCACCTCCTCGTCAAAGAGCGCCTTGAGCTTACTTGTCTTTATCTCTGAGGTTGAGGCTGCAAAGACTATGCTCTCGCCTTTCTTTATCTTCATCTCAAAATATCCGGGAACATACAAGTCTTCATTTGAGGCATAGCCACGTTCCTGCTCCTTTGGATATTCCACGCCACGATACCAGTCTGGCTGGAAGATAAAGTCATTCTTCTTGGAGAACTGCATATAGAGATCGGGATAGCCGGCATACATGCAGGTACGTATACCATTGTCAACCTCATGATATACACGGCTGGCAGTGGAATTCTCATGTGTAAACTGGCGCACACTTCTGAATGCCAGGAACGGACGGAAACGAAGTGTTGTTGCCGAATGTGCATCCTCCAATGTGTAACGGATCAGAAGGCGGTCTTCATAATTCTGGAAAAGGAATTCCTTTTTCAGGATAACACCGCCTACACGATAGATGGTTGTAGGAACTTTGTCACAGTCAAACTCTCGAATGTACTTATGACCCTTCGGACTGTAATTGTTGCCCTGATACTTGTGGAGTCCCAGATTGAACTCAGCACCATGCTGTACGACTGTAACGTCAAGCGATGACAGCAGCACATGGTTCTCGTCGTCGAGTTCTGGAACAGGAACGACAAGCAAGCCATGATACTTGCGAATGTTACAATCTACAATCGTGGAACAGGAATATGCTCCGGAGCGGTTGGTACGCAACAACTCTTTTGGCAGGGATTCCTCCAAGTTTGTCATCAGAGCCTTCTCGAATCGTAGATAACTCATATTTCTTTAGGCTTTTACTATATTTTTGTTTCTTGGTATTATTCAACAAAGATAATGCTTTTTATTTTGAACGCAAAAAAAATCACCCATTTTTTTACAAAAACAGATGATTTTAACCAATTAAGCATTATTTAAACCTTTATGACGGTATTAAGAAATGAATAACCTCTTGCTCAACAACAATACGGAAGTCGCCGACGGGAGCGCCACTCATCAGCCTGCCGTCTACTCCGACGAGAGCATGTTCTACCTCCTCAAACTTAATTTCCTTCGTACGATATGGATGTACGCTGCGATGATTCAAGAACTTGCCTTTAAGGAAGAGATAAATACCCTCAAACAATTGTGTCATCTCAGGATGATATACCACCGACACGTCAAGAAGACCATTGTATGGTACGGCATTTGGGGTTTGTCCATAGCCGGACGCATTACCCACACAAACCGTCATTACCTTACGTTTTATCTCATCGGTATTGATCTTAATACGCATGGCATACTCCATTCTCTGGAAGATAAGCAGAATAAAAGAGAAGATAAACGATAAGGTACGGGAGCCGAAGATATGACGGGTCTGTCTTCTAAGGTTCATTATCGCTGCTATCAGTCCTACGTTTACACAGTTGAGGAAATAGCGGTGGCAGTTCTCATTCTTCTTGTTTTTATAACGTATACAACCAAGGTCTATCTTCCGCACCCGACGTGCCTTCAGCCAGGCTATGGTCTGCTCTATCTCGCCTTCATCGAATCCCCAGAAGTGGGCGAAGTCATTCATCATACCATTAGGAATGACACCTAAGACAATACTGTCACGGACTTCTTTCTCGCAAAGCATCAAGCAGTTGACGGCATCGTTCAATGCGGAGTCTCCTCCCACAACGACTATTGTCTTGTATCCATTGGCAATCATCATGTTGACAAGCCTGTCAACACTACCCATGCTCTCGCTCTGAATCTTATCGAAGACTATTCCTTGCTCATCGAGAGCTTTCTCTATACGCTCCCATCTCCGTTGAGGATTATTCAGGATTCCACCTTTCGGGCAATAAAGAATGCCCCATTTGTTTTCATTCATTATATTAATATTTTACTTTTCTCTATGGATTGTTGGAGAGTTCTGAAACCGTGGAGACTTCTGACGTTCTATAGATAATCTCCTTACAGAGCCTTACCTTCTCGTCCATCGGCAGTGCCGCGTCTATCCAGTTGATGACAAAGCCCCGGCGCTCCATTCCGCGGAACCATGTCATCTGCCGCTTGGCAAACTGATGTATGGCAATCTCTAATTGTCGGAACATTTCGTCATACGACAGTTTGCCTATGATGTATTCCGTAACATATTTATATTCAAGACCGTAATAGATAAGGTCTTCGGATGGAATTCCCTTTTCAAGCAAACTTTGTATCTCTCTGACCATTCCTTCCTCGAGCCTTGCCTTGAGGCGGCGGGTTATCTTCTCTCTCCGCAAATCACGGTCTATGTCCACACCTATTATTATATATGGAATTTTTGGGAAGGGACGCTCAGGCAATGGCGTATGGAGATTATATTCCTCAATCTCTATTGCACGTATGGCACGTTGCGGGGTGTCCACATCTGTCTTATTATGCATCACAGAGCCGTTTCTCGTTTTCAGCTCACGCAACATCTCCGTCAGTTCCTCGAGCGACTTGTCTGCGAGCCGTTCCCTCAAATCAGGGTTCTGGGGAACTGGTGACAGAGAATAGCCTTTCAGTATCGACTCTATGTATAGTCCGGTACCGCCACACAAAATCGGTTGTGCTCCCCTACCCGTGATATCCTCGTATGCTTTCAGAAAGTCGCGTTGGTACTCAAACAAATTATATTTCGTCCCGGGCTCGCAGATGTCTATCAGATGATATGGCACTTGTTTCCCGTCAACGGCATAGTCAATCAAGTCTTTTCCTGTACCTATGTCCATACCACGATACACCTGCCTTGAGTCACCACTGATAATCTCTGCACGGATCTCTCCTCCTCTTTCCGTTCCATCGCCGCAAATATCCTGCGACAAAACCACCGCAAGATGAGCGGCAAGTGTAGTCTTACCACTGGCAGTAGGTCCGAGTATGGTTATAAGTCTCTTCAATTCTCAATTCCTTCCGGTTTCGGATTCTCAGGATAGACATAATATCCTGGAAGGGTGTTACGCTGAAGACGTCCTCCCGCCAAGGACATACAACCAGGGGTGGCACTCTCGGGTGCCCAACGTACGAAATAGACTTCAGGACCGTCGTTCCCCTCAAATGCCGCTAATATATTGGCAGGACCATAGTTGCCGTCATCGTCGACATTCCATATTGAATACGGCTCCTGGGCATCATAATCAGCTTCCTCGACTTCATAATATGCCTTACCGTCAACAGCTAAAACCTCAAGAGCCACGACTTTATTACCCTTGGGCTTGAACTGCACTACACCGTATGTGTACCTGTTGTCTATAACAGCTACTTTTTGCGAACGCTCAACCTCCCCAAACTTCGCCTGAAGCTGACGGAGGATAAAGGCGGGCATAGGTGTCTCGCCCTCCTCACTCTCAACATACTGTATCGGAAGGAGCTTATGGGAGGTCATATAATCGGGCGTCATCAACAGATGAAAGGACGTATTTGAGTATTCAGTGTCATGAACGGCATTGGGATTGACCAGCGTGTATCGTATTCCCTTCATAGCATACCACTCGTTACGCAAACCGAAATCGGCATCTGTGCCGTCTGCCGCCTTCAGAACCTCACGGTCGTATCTCACCTCGGCAATCTTATTGTCATCCAACAGCATCTTGGTATATCGTCTGGCATTCTTACGGAACGTATCCTGTAAGTCCCACGACCAACTGCCACCTTCGTATTTTTCTAAACTGTCCCAGTAAACCACCTGCATATTGTCCTTGTTCATATAATACATGAATACTGGCGAAAGATTCTGGGACTGCGCATTGACCACCGCAACCACGGTGGTCAGAAATATAGTTATTGCTTTGGTAAATAAACGGATGTGCATTACTCTGTCCAATTATCAATGGTTATTTTTGATGGATTAACTATTTTACCATTTAGTGTGATATAAGAGAATACCGGTTTCATGCCGTCCCATCTGAAAACATGATGATATGGCTCGTCATTCTCTCCGGTGTATTCCTTTATGATGAAATCCTTACCCGTATGGGGTAAGCTATATGACAGCTCAGAGTCATCGCTGACGCGCTGCCAACCGACGAACGGTCTCTCTTCTGGTTTCATAGTATGAGTCTTGGGGTCATAGTCATAGAAGCATACGTAATCCACCATAGGGTCTGTCGGCTTGCCTATCTCAACGGCAAAGAGACGGTGCCCGTTGTCACGCCGCCATACACAGGCTTCCATGCTCGCGCCGTCAGAGCCGCCGGCATCATCGCACACATAGCCGTTCTTACGGTCAACGATTATATAGCCGCCATATTCATCTTCCCCAGACTTAATGAACTTCGGATTTTTTACAGAGGAGAGGACACCATCCATGATACATGTATTCCATGTATTTTCAAAGGCTGCAAGAAACTGCACGACATCTGGCTTCTCACCACCGGAGGTTACTTTTATACTACGAGTCATCCACTTTGTCTCCAGTTCATCAAGCAATACACAGTCTTGTGCTGAAGACGCCACGCATACAAACGTCAACAAAAATGTTATTAAATGCCTCATCGCTTTAGGTTTTTATTGTTGCAAAGATACTATAATCCCATGACACCTCCAAATTTTCCGCAATCAAATCTGCTAAAAAACAGTTTTAGAAAAATGTAAATTTGCGTCACGCGTCACACTTTGTGCAAAGTTTAAAGGTAATCTTTAGTTTGCTTCGCAAAGCGAGTAAACTCGATTACCAGCCGTAAGGCTGCCGAATACAGGAAACCTGCCCGCTTGGTTGGATTGCAATCCAACCACATCGAGTAAAGCATTTGTAATGCTGAAAACTGAGAATCGTTTCTTTAGTACGCTTTCACCAAGCGAAGCGACTGAAAGAAACCTGTCACACTTGCGTCACAGGTAAGGGGCTATCCGTAAATACCTGATAATCAGAGGGGTTTTAGCCCAAAAATGGCCGATTTTGCTTAAAAACAGGCTTCACGAGTGCGTCTCACGTGCGTCACACCGCATTTTTAGCGTGTCTCGGTGACGCAAATGCGACACGATACCCGTAAAAACACCTCATTCCGCACCCCTTTTTTCCTCATCCCGCACTCGATGCGGTAATCGCCTTAGCGCTTTCACAAAGCGAAGCGACTGAAAGAATCTCCATTAGCA
>CAJOPT010000029.1 GCA_905236455.1 uncultured Prevotella sp.
CTAACAAACTCATCAAAATCTATTTTGGCAGCCATTGGCTGCCGAATTGACGGCATCAGCAGGTTGAAGTCCACAATATCAAAATCGTCCGCCATTGGCGGTCGATTTTGATCTACGGGCAATTCGGCAGCCACGGCTGCCGAATTAAGGCATGCAGCCCATTCTTCATAAAAAATGCGCATATTCTTTAGATTCCTCGCACCAAAGCCCCTCAGTCCAGGCAATTCTTTCTGTAACTGTTCGCTGATGGTCTCTATGGCCCCAGTTCCCCAAAATCCTTTGCGGGAATTCTCAGACACATACTTTCCTATACCAAAATACAGTGACAGTTGCTCGCGGTTTACCGCCTTGGCAGCTCTATACTGACTTTGCAATATAGCTGTCTTTATCGCTTTGACAGCACTTCTTAATTCTATGCTAACCTCGTTCATGTTTATTCCTTGATGTCATTTAGAAGTTTTTGAAGCTCAGCTACAGCCTTGCTGATATTATCACTCTTTTGCTGAATGGTAGTCATCAGCTCTGCCAATGTCATGTCGTCATCGTCATTGGTCTGTTTGATCCACGAAATATCGAGGCTGGTTTTGTCACGCTTCAGCAGTTCCGAAACAGGGTACTTGCGCCAACGCCCATTGGGATTCTCTTCGCTATATGTCTCTTTGCGCTGAGCAATATTCTCTGCGTGATAGCAAGTCACGAAGTCGTCAAGATGGTGGCGAAGCATGGGCTTTGTTGCCAATGTGTGTTTGATGCCTGTGCGGTAATCATAGAACCACACATCTTTTGTCTGCATCCCCTTTTTGAAGAAAAGCACGTTGGCTTTCACACCCTGTGCATAGAAGATGCCAGTAGGTAAGCGAAGAATGGTATGCAGATTGAAGTTCTTCAAGAGTTCCTTGCGGATAGTCTCGCCTGCACCACCCTCAAAGAGTACGTTGTCGGGCAACACAACGGCGGCACGTCCTGTGTTCTTCAGCATGACCATGATGTGCTGCAAGAAGTTCAACTGGTTGTTCTTCGTCTCTACATAGAAGTCAGGACGGTCTATATCCACACTACCAGCTGGACGAGTGCCGAAAGGCGGATTGGCAAGAATAACATCTGTTCCCTTTTCAAATGCATCAAAGATGTTCGAGGACAATTCTCTCATGTCAATATGAGCCAAGCCCACAAATTCTTCACGCTGTTGCACGGTAGCCTTATTATAGATGCGCGAAAGCCTTGACGCTATCATACGTAAATAATCATCACCGACATTGCCGTGTGTCAGCAGTTCGAGTAACCGCTTCAAAGTGATTGTTTGCGTTGGGGTATCATCGCCTGTTGCAGATATGGTGTGTTCATGTTCTGTAACCCCTACAGCATCCACAAGAAAGTATCTGGTCTCCCTTTTCAGTCTGTCACCTTTGCGGATAGCGCCACCATTCTCTGTTGTTTCCGTCTTAATGCGATATACACGACTATCCACATTCACGCCGTCAACAATGGAACGCTCCAACGTATAGTTCACAATGCGGTTGTTATTGAAGAAAGCCATAGTCTCGGGAACAGGAGTTGCAGTCAAACCTATAAGTTTAGCGGTATTGAAGTAATCCAGCACCCTGCGCCAGTTGCCATAAATAGAACGGTGACACTCGTCTATGACGATGAGGTCAAAGAAGTCGGGTGGCAACAGAAGATTGCCTGTCAGTTGCACCTCACCCGTTGCAGTATCCTCATCGTCATCGTCACTATCGGTAATTTTCTGTCCTGTAAGCAGGGAGAAAAGACGCTGAATGGTTGATATTACGACATTGCTGTTCAGAAGGCACATTCGAAGATTTCAGACGGTTCACCGTATAAATGGTATTGAATGGGTCGCCATTCTCCGTTAGTCGGAACATACCGAACTCACTCTCCGCTTGTTTACCTAAGTTGTTGCGGTCTACCAAGAACAAGATAGTTTCATTGGAGTATAAGCCAAGAAGCGATATGCAGCCAGACACGCAGTATATGTCTTTCCAGCACCTGTGGCTAATACAATTAAAGCCCTATCCTGACCCGTGCGGAAACTGCTTTCCAATTCCGTAATGGCTTCATACTGACAATCTCGCAAGCCTTTCTTCTTCAATGTCGGCAAACCTGCATACGGGTCTTCAATTCCTAACATCTTAACAATTTCTTTCGGCGTATGAATCCTGTTGAGTTCTTCCAAATCAGAATCCTCAATACGGCAATCACGGAAATATGTCATCACTCCATTGGACTGATAGATAAACGGAAGAGGACGAGCAAAGGCCTGATAACACTGAGGGACATAACGAGTGTAACGGATAGCCTGTTCACATACTACATCCGAAGCAACATCCACCTCTTCACGCTTTGCCTCTAACACACCAACAGCCTTTCCGCAGACAAAAAGAAAATAGTCTGCCTCACGATTTCCTTCAAGAAGTCCTTCACGGATAGCGGCAGCTGTGATAGTAGGCGAATAGAAATCCCTGTCCACCACCTTCCAGCCTGCATCTTCAAACATCTGGTCTATTTTTACCCTTGCTTTCTCTTCTGGTGTCATACGTAGCCCATTCTTTTGTTTGTCGGGAATCCAACTTCTTATAAGTGCAGATTATCCCAAGTTACTGCAAAGGTAGCAATTTTCTCTAGAACATTATTATAATAAAGCAGAATTTAAGAGTAAATTTAAGGGTATTTTAACCGAATAAGACAGATTTTCGCTTATCCCAGTTCTGAAAGCAAAAGTATAAGGTGAGTTTGCACGCTTAATTGAACAATCCATATAGAATTGAAACATTTTGGGACAAAGACCAGACAGAGAACGTCATCTACCAGAAACTGCTGAATGACAAACTGAGTACCAATTTGGGCTATGTCATGATTTGTTACTTGATTTGACTTCGTCGAATAACTTCACGACTCGGCATAGCTGATGCCAGCATCGCTCTGGCCTCACTATTCAGTTATTTCTTCCAAAGCCCCTGTCTCAGAGTCGATAATGAAACCTCTCACCACAATGTCTTGGGGAACAAGTGGATGGGTCTTGATAGTCTCAACGGTCTTTCTCACTGACTCGGGAGTATCCTTGAACCCCTCCAGCCAATGATGCAAGTCGATTCCGCACTTCTGGACAGTGTCAAGCGTCTCGTCAGTCACGCCACGGGCAATCATTTCATGGTGGAAGTGATCGAAACTCATGTGACATGCTCCGCAATGGGAGTGTGCCACAACCATTATTTCCTCCACACCTAACTCATATATGGCTACTATCAAACTTCGCATGGCAGAGTCGAAAGCGGAAATCACCAAGCCTCCTGCATTCTTGATAATCTTGGCATCACCGTTCTTCAATCCCAGGGCAGCAGGGAGAAGTTCTGTCAACCTAGTATCCATGCACGACAATACTGCCAACTTCTTGTCGGGGTACTTACTGGTCAGATATTTCTCATAGCCTTTTTGGTCTACGAATGTCTTGTTGTATGCGATAATCTGGTCTATCATAACATTATCTATTAAGTACGTTTATATACCTTCCTCGTATTGTTTTCGGGAGTTTTGATACAATAAGCCGATAAGACTCGTTTATCCACTCTTTCACAAGCGACTCATCCAACTGCTCATAATAAATATCACTCCAGTGTTTCTTGTTCCAATGATATGCAGGTGTTACACCAGAGAACTGTTCCCGAAGTTCCACATTTCTTTCAGGCGACAGCTTCATTGCCAACCTCGAGGCAGAGCCCTTCATATCATACTTACCACCGCCTAACCACAGGCAGACAAATATTTTACCTTCCAAACGGAAGTTGAGAATGTCTTCACCAAAAGCTTGGTCTTCGGTCACGCCTGGAAGTGACAATGTGTATTCTCTAACCTGTTCAATATTCATATCCTTCTATGATTTCTTGCAAATATCTCTTATGGTTACACATCTGCAAATATAAGAAATAATCTTGAAAAGACAAAGAGAATAATAAAAAAATAGAAGCAGTTAAGCCAATGACAAAAAAAATTATTATCTTTGCTAAAACTAATATATAGAGAGAGTTTTATTTCTTCAAATTAACAGATCACAAATATGAAAAGAATGAGTATCTTTGTTGTTGCATTTGCAGCTTTGATAAGCGCATGCAATGGTCAGAGTGAGTTGAAAAATGATAGTAATGACAAAAGCAAAGCTATGTTGGAAATGATTATGACGCGTACAAGTATCCGCCAATACACGGATAAGCCTGTGGAGAAAGAAAAGATTGAAGCAATGCTTCGTGCTGGCATGGCTGCTCCTACTGCCGTGAATGCCCAGCCATGGCATTTCGTGGTAGTGAGCGACAAGGCAAAGCTTGGAGAACTGGCAGAAGCCAATCCCCGTGCCGGTATGTTGAGGTCGGCAACGTTAGCCATCGTGGTCTGTGGAGACATGACGAAAGCACTGGAGGGTAAAGGTCGTCAGTTCTGGATTCAGGACTGTTCTGCCGCTACAGAGAATATATTGCTGGCAGCACACGCACAAGGTCTGGGAGCTGTATGGACGGCACTATATCCGATGGATGAGCGTATGACTCCCGTTAGCAAGGCTCTGAAGCTGCCAGATACTCTCATTCCACTATGCACAGTTGTCATCGGCTACCCTGCGGAGCAGCCCAAGCCGAAGGATAAGTGGAAACCAGAAAACGTTTCTTATGATGAGTACGGTAGATGACTCTAAGGTATAACCTGACTCAAAATATTTAAGAATTTCTAATGAAGTGCATAGGTTGCCACTCCTCACGCTCTGGATAAGAGGGATCACCATCAGCGTGGATCTTCTTCAACATCCAAGCCATATTGTTTGCCATCGTACGCATGGTTTGCATGCCCTCAGTATCAAGAGCGGCCTGTCCTTCCTCACGTCCATACACAATATTCCAGTACTGTGAGGTGACGATAGGCATATTCATCATTTGAAAGGGCATATTCATTGTCTGGAATGCAGCAGTGGCACCTCCACGGCGGCATACGCAGACGGCGGCAGCTGGTTTGTTCACAACTTTCTCGCCAGCGGAGAAGAACATACGCTGTATAAGCGACAGCACTGAGCCGTTAGGCTGACCGTAATACACCGGTGAGCCAACGATGAGCGCATCAGCCGTGTCAAGTTTCTCAGAAACACGATTGCAAATATCATCATCGAACACGCAACGTCCCAGTTGTTTGATCTTACACTGTCCGCAGGCGATACAGCCTCGCACAGCTTTCGTACCAATCTGTATAATCTCGGTTTCTATACCCTGTTGTTCCAAAGTCTTAGCTGCCTCACTCAGCGCAAGGAATGTGTTACCCTTTTTGTGGGCACTGCCGTTAATTAATAATACCTTCATAATTTGTTATCTGTATATAATGTTTATATTAAACCTAATTTTTATATGGTAAAAGCTAATAAAGTCAGATGGTAATAATATACAAAGTTAGTAAATCTGCGATACATTTAAGAACTTAGCACAATAGATTTATGAATATTTATGAAAAAATCCTTACCGCTTAAGACGAAATGAAATGTCGGCACAGACATTATCTTTAGAACTCATGTTGACAAACCCATCTTGAACGTGTTACGAACTACAGAAAGAGAGTGTAATTAAGAATGTTTAACGCTTGCCGGTACAAGATTACTGACTTTCGCCGTTTAATTAAACAGAATATTGACATCTAAAATTATAGTGCAAATGAAAACAATGAAGATTTGGATACACGTCTTTGCCATGCTTGCAGCCTTCTCCCTCACATCTTGTAGCAGCAATCCAGAATGGGCAGACCCAGAGGCTCATGAGAAGACGGAGCTACTGCGGGAGCAATTCTCGAAATATATCGTTGACACGTGGCATATCGAGTCCATCAAGGACAAAGGACGCTACTACGAGTGCCTGACGTTTAATGAAGACGGCACGCTGAAAGGTATGCGCAAATGGCAAAGCAGGGAACTTGTCACCATCGAAGGCAAAAAACAGTACACCGACTGGCAGGATGTGGACGGTGAGAATGGCACATTCACAGGTACGTGGAAACTGTTATGGTATCGAGAGGCTGAAGGTGCTCCTGGCGCAAACAGGCTTATGCTTACTGCAGACTTTGACGAAGAGCGCAACTGGGTTTCTCCAGTGGCTTACGGTCTGAATGCGCGATTTATCAATGTAGATAAAACGACGCTCAGTATAGGAGGCGGCATCGTGCACAATGGTGACGACGGCTCAACTATCTACACTCGTGGCGAAGCCGAGCCGAGTTTCTGATAATTAGAATATATCGGATTACTCAAAGATATCCTCTATACCATCAAAATCGCCTGCGTCATTGACGTCACAAGGATCAAATTTTTCAGGTACATCGAACTTTGCATCAGAATGGTAACCTAACGATTTATCAGCATATACCAGTTTCATATAATAGCCCCATATAGGCAATGCCATTGTAGCACCTTGACCTATACTTGTAGCATCGAAGTGTATGTCACGGTCCTCACCACCGACCCAGCATCCATTCACCAATTCAGGTGTAAATCCCATGAACCATCCGTCAGAGTTGTTATTGGTTGTACCAGTCTTACCACCTATTTGTCCACTGAACCCGAAGCTTCTTCTCAGGCGGCTACCAGTACCATAGTCAACTACCGCCCTAAGCATTTCAAGCATCCTATATGAGTTATCCTCGCTAATCACCTCATTCATACGTGGAGTGAACTGTGCGATAACATTGCCGTGGCTATCTTCAATTTTCGTTACAAATCTTGGTGCACATCTTACTCCCTTGTTTGCAAAAGCAGTGTATGCACTTACCATCTCACCTACAGAAACCTCACAAGGTCCAAGGCACAATACTGGCGATGTATTCTTGTCTATGTCTGGATTATGCAGACCGAAATCGTGCAATATATTTACGAACTGTGACGGTCCAAGCTGAGTGATAAGATATGCAGATATCCAGTTATTAGAAGTCTGCAGTCCCCATTTTAGCGGCACTTGCTGACCATATCGTGCCCTGCTGCCATTACGTGGTGTCCACCCGCCATAGGTTCTCTGTACATTCGGTGCAGTTGAGCAAGGAGTCATTCCGTTTTGCATAGCTAACGAGTAGAGATACGGCTTGATTGTTGATCCTACCTGTCGTCGTCCAAGCATGACCATATCATACTTAAAATGCTCGAAATCTACCCCTCCCACATACGCTTTTACGTCACCGGTCTTTGCATCCATACTCATGAATGCAGATCTGAGGAATGACTTATAATATAAAATCGAATCTATAGGCGTCATTGTCATAGTTTTTTCCCCACTATAACTAAAGACTGTCATCTCTCTCGGTGTACGGAACGCCTTTCTTATCTCGTCGGGCGATGCCCCAGCCTCTTTCATTCTACGATAGCGCTCACTTTGGCGTATTGAGCGGTTGAGAATGGATTTAATCGTCTTTTTTGACACTCCAGAAGAGAACGGCGCATACTTCTTGTATGTATTGGTACGGTTGAATAGAGGCTGTAAATATCCTGCCACATGTTTCTTAACAGCCTGTTCAGCATATTGTTGCATTCTGGTGTCAACTGTAGTAAAAATTCTAAGTCCGTCAGTATATATATTATAATGCTCACCATTGCGCTTAGTATTCTTATTACACCATCCATAAAGCGGATCTTCCGCCCATGCCACGGAATCAAGTGTGAATTGACGGTTATTCCATGAAGGATATTTGTCACGCTCAGGTTTCTGTGCCATCATATACTTACGTAGGAACTCGCGGAAATAATCACCCGAGCCATCTACAGGCTTTGTCTCATTGAGTGATACACCAAGCGGCTCACTTGCATATTTATCATATTCACCATTTGTAAGATACCCACACTTCACCATCTGCTGCATTACGACGTTGCGTCGGCTTTTGCACCTATCCGGATATTTCGTAGGATTGAACAGAGAAGGATTTTTGCATAAGCCTATAAGAGTAGCAGCCTGTGGCACTGTAAGGTTCCTGGGTTCCTTTCCAAAATAAAGATTTGCAGCACGCTTGATTCCCACTGCATTATGAAGGAAATCAAAATAGTTAAGGTACATGGCGACAATTTCCTCTTTTGTGAAGTGTCGCTCAAGCTTTATTGAGATGACCCATTCAATAGGTTTCTGCAACAGACGCTCCATCGTATTATGAGCTTTCTCTGAATAGAGCTGTTTTGCGAGCTGCTGTGTGATGGTTGAGCCACCTCCCGCACTCTCCTGCCCCATAAATCCACGTTTAACGATGGCACGTCCCAATGCGATAAAATCAATCCCGGAATGTTCATAATAGCGTTCGTCTTCCGTAGCCACGAGTGCATGTACGACATGCGGTGACAGATTATTGTAGTCAACCGCAACCCTGTTTGCTTTGTTAAGGTTCCACGTTCCGATCAGCTTACCGTCACCAGAATATACCTGTGAGGCATATTTGTCTATCGGGTTCTGCAAAGCCTCCATATCTGGCATATATCCGACCCATCCATTCCAAACGCCGATAAAGAATAGGGCGATACCGCCAACAATAACTATCAATGCTCCCCAAAGGAAATGTACAAACGCTCTTCTCATACTTTTTCGATGTAAATCCCTGCAAAGATAATGCAAAATAAATACAAAGCAAAATAAAAACTTGTTTTTTTCCATGCCAATGCTATGATATTTTAAATTTTATGTGTAACTTCGCAGTCGAAAACTTCTATTATCATACTTCAATATGAAAAAACATAATTTTGTAAACATCGAAGGACTATCGCGCGAGAAAATCCTGTATTTGATTGAAATGGCGCAAGAATTCGAGAAACACCCAAACAGAGAGCTGCTAAAAGGAAAGGTAGTAGCGACTCTTTTTTTTGAGCCCTCTACACGTACCCGCCTGAGTTTCGAGACAGCTGCAAACAGACTTGGTGCGAGAGTCATCGGATTTGCCGACCCAAAAGTTACCAGTGGAACAAAAGGTGAGACATTGAAAGATACTATTCTCATGGTCAGCAACTATGCCGACGTAATTGCCATGCGACATTACATTGAAGGTGCTGCTCAATATGCCAGCGAGATAGCACCGATACCAATCATCAATGCTGGTGATGGAGCACACCAACACCCATCCCAGTGTATGCTTGACCTCTATTCAATATACAAGACACAAGGCACGCTGGAAAACTTAAATATTTACCTTGTAGGCGACTTGAAATATGGCAGGACGGTACATTCGCTTATTATGGCAATGCGCCACTTTAATCCGACCTTCCACTTTGTAGCGCCCAAAGAGCTCGCCATGCCAAAAGAATATAAGCTTTTCTGCGATGAGCACGACATTAAATACCAAGAGCATACGGCTTTCAACGACAAAGTTATCTCTGACGCTGACATTATTTACATGACTCGAGTCCAGAAAGAGCGTTTTTCAGATCTCATGGAATATGAACACGTCAAGAATGTTTACATTCTCCGCAATGACATGCTGGGAAACGTAAAAGAAAACATGAAAATACTCCACCCGCTGCCAAGGGTAAATGAAATAGCATATGATGTAGATGACAACCCACACGCTTATTACATACAACAAGCTCAAAATGGACTTTACGCACGCGAGGCATTATTCTGTTATTGCCTTGGTATCACTCTTGATGAAGTCAAAAACGACAAAACCATAATCTGATATTCCCACCAAACAAGCCCTTGAAAACCGGGATACAAAAAATCTTTAAATAAAAGAAAGCCATGCAAAAAAAAGAGATGCTTGTAGCTGCCATAGAAAATGGCACCGTAATCGACCACATACCAGCTGACAGAACATTTCAAGTCGTAAACCTGCTGGGACTCAAAGATGCCAAGACACCAGTCACTATAGGATATAATTATCCTTCGGAGAAAGTGAAGAGTAAAGGCATCATTAAAGTAAGCGACAAGTTTTTTACTGACTCAGAAATATCACGCTTGTCTGTTGTCGCACCAAAAGTCGTACTTAACATCATTAGAGGATATGAGGTGGTAGAAAAGAAAACCGTCGACACACCCGACAAGCTATGCGGCATTGTGAGATGTAACAACCCAGTTTGTATTACTAACAATGAACCCATGCAAACTATTTTCCATGTGATTGACAAAGAACGAGGCATCTGCAAATGTCATTACTGCGACAAGGAACAAGACATCAATAAGGTTGAGCTGATTTAATCTAAACCGCTCTTTCACAAGTAAATACCATAAACGATGAAGAAGCTGATTTCCATAGTAATTATTTTACTTATAGCTGTGTTGATGACCCAAACAGTACCAGATAAGAAAGCCCATAAGGAAGCCATGATGAAAGCTATCAAGGAATATGTTGACGAAGAAGCCACCAACAGAGGATTCGGTAACAATGTCATAACGTCAATAGGAAAAAGCCTTGTAAACACATCAATACAACTTGCCTTAGGAAGCAAACTAAAAGTACATAACTACTACCTTTTTAACACCACATCCATACGGATGAAAGGCAAAGACCAGATTCTTTCACTTGGGATTTTTGGTCAAGTCATTACTTTTGATAAAGATATGCTTCGTGAAAGGCTTGAGTCTGCTGATTAGCTAAAGTTCCGACATTTCCATGCGAAATAGTTTGAGACGGCTATTCCTGCTTCGGATTCAAATAGCATAATGCCGCACCAATAGCCGTACAGAACTCCGAGTATTTAGGTATGATAAAATGAACATCATATAGTTTCTCCATCAACGGGAACACATACTTACATTGTGGCAGAAGTGTAAGATTGCCAATAAGCACAAAATCACGTATACCACTATTCAAGGCACTTAATATGGTTGCAGAACCAACAGCCTGCAATACCATACAAATAAGTCCAAGTGCAATATCCTCACGTGACGAGTCAGCCTGGGCTGCAGCAAAAAGTGACGCGGTAGCATCCATGGGCAATCCTGGTAATGGTTTTGCCGAGATATCACCAATCAGCAAGTTTATGTGTCTTATATCCCCCTGCATTGCAAGGGAGGCGATTTGCATCACGTCGTCTGTTTTCAATAAAATACGTGAAAGACCTGTAAGCGTTCCACCACCTATACCTATACCTCCAATATGTCTTATGTCATTTCCATCACAACTCACAATTGATGTACCGGTGCCCATGCTTACCACAATCATTCTTTGGAGCTTAGACTCAAACAAAGCACCTAAGCCATCGGCACGGAACTCCTCAGCATGCTCTGTTGGCAAGCCATATACAGGTTTGTCTATATATGCAGCCCCCACACCGGTAAGCATAACTTTCTCCACGTCCGGAAGATCAATATGGTTGTCGTAAAGATACTTACCGAAAGCTCCATAAAGAGATGTCACAGGGTCAGTAGCCTTCACCCTTAACGGTGAGATTACCTTGCCGTTATATATACCGACAATCTTCGTCGTGCTTATACCCACATCTATTCCTATTGCTATTCCCATTTTATATACTCTTTAAAATATGAAACTTGGAGTTTGGCATCTTCATTTATTGGTGCAAAGATACTATTAAAATAATCACAAAGCAAAGAAAATCAGGTATTTTTGTAAAAAATCGCAAATAAATTTCCGTATAAAGCCAAAAAGCACTATCTTTGCAGTCCGTTAGAAAAAATATGTATTTTACATTCAATTTTGATATTTTAGTTTAAAAGGAGATAGAAAAGACATGACAAAGGCAGATATTATCAACGGTATCGTAGACAGTTCTGGTATCGCAAAGAAAGAAGTTACTATCGTTGTAGAAGCAGTAATGGAATCCATCAAAAACAGCCTGGCTGAGAAGAAAGAAAACGTATATCTCCGTGGATTCGGTAGTTTTATAGTAAAGCACAGGGCTGCAAAGACCGCACGCAACATTTCAAAGAATACAACTCTTATCATTGACGCACACGACTTCCCGGCATTCAAGCCGTCGAAAAGTTTTGTTGAGAAAATGAAGGGATAAATAATAACACATAATTTATATATATAAAACATTTAATAATAATAAGCTATGCCAAACGGAAGAAAGAAAAAGGGTCACAAGATGGCTACGCATAAGCGTAAGAAGAGACTAAGAAAGAACAGGCACAAGAGCAAGTAAGCTTACTGCCTTTCGGAGTAAGGATTGAGAATCCTTTAATCAGAGGGTTCTCAATTCTCCATTTTAATGGAGGCAACCCAATTCAAGTTAATTAAAAAATGACGAGCGAAGTAATTATCGATGCTGGACAGAAAGAGATATCGATAGCGCTGCTCGAAGACAAAAAACTGGTTGAATACCAGAAAGAGCCGCGTGAGGCATCTTTCTCTGTCGGAAACATCTACTTGGCAAAGGTTAAGAAGCTAATGCCTGGGCTTAATGCCTGTTTTGTGGATGTAGGTTATGAACGCGAAGCCTTTTTACATTATCTTGACCTCGGAAATCAATTTAACTCTTACACAAAGTATCTGAAACAGGTACAAAGTGACAGGAAACGGCTTTATCCTATTAACAAGGCAACACATCAGCCTGACCTAAAAAAAGACGGCAGTGTGCAAACAACACTTACAGTTGGACAGGAGCTGTTGGTACAGATTGTTAAAGAACCCATTTCCACCAAAGGTCCACGTCTGACATGTGAGTTGTCTTTCGCCGGACGTTATTTGGTGCTGATTCCATTCAATGACAAAGTATCCGTTTCCTCAAAAATCAAAAGCAGTGCCGAACGGGCACGCCTAAAACAACTCATCCGAAGCATTACTCCAAAAAACTTTGGAGTAATTGTCAGAACAGTGGCTGAAGGAAAGAGGGTGGCAGAGCTCGACGCTGAGATGAAAGTTCTTCTAACACGGTGGAACGACACTATCACAAAGGTTCAGAAGGCAACTCAGCTGCCACAAATGGCTTTCGAAGAGACGGGAAGAGCAGTAGCGATGATACGCGACCTCTTCAACCCGACATATGAAAGCATTCATGTCAACGATGAGGAGATTTGTACGGCAATAAAGAACTATGTCTCTCTAATAGCCCCTGAAAAGGCGGGCATAGTAAAATTCTTCGATGGGAAAATTCCCATATTCGATGCTTTCGATGTTACCAAACAACTGAAATCCGGATTTGGGAAAACGGTCAACTACAAGCACGGAGCATACATGATTATCGAACATACAGAAGCGATGCACGTAGTTGATGTAAACAGCGGAATACGCACCAAGAAGGAGAACGGACAGGAACAAAATGCCTTAGAGACAAACTTAGGAGCAGCCGACGAACTGGCACGACAGCTCCGACTAAGGGACATGGGAGGTATCATTGTCGTTGATTTCATTGACATGAATCTTGCAGAGGATAGGCAAATGTTATATGAGCGCATGTGCGAGAATATGAAGAAAGACCGCGCCCGCCATAATATCCTCCCGTTATCTAAGTTCGGGCTTATGCAAATAACTCGCCAAAGAGTGCGTCCAGCTGTAGACATTAATGTTGAGGAAGATTGCCCAACCTGTTTCGGTAGTGGAAAGATAAAATCAAGCTTTCTTTTCACCGACCAATTAGAGAGGAAAATTGACAACATGGTCAATAAGATAGGCATCAAGAAATTTTACTTGCACGTCCACCCGTATGTTGCCGCATATATCAATCAAGGTTTCATTTCAATGAAGCGGCAATGGCAAATGAAGTATGGGTTTGGAGTGCATGTCATTCCTTCTCAGAAACTGGGATTCTTACAATACGAGTTTTATGACATGAACCGCCAGTTTATTGACATGCAAGAAGAGAATGATCAACACTAAACCAAAAGGAGTCCTCGGTCGAGGACTCCTTTTAGTTATTTACTGAAACTTTTTTAACAAATCACAATTAGTTACATAGCTTGCGAGACGACTGCTATTATTCCGTCTGAAAAGCGCAAGATCCATGAGAGCCCGATACTGTCGAGAGTTACGGTTTATTATTGTCACCATATCACATGCTTCACTATCCCATCTTGTTGTCGCCCATGGATCCATAGGAATGAAAGCTAACGCATAAAGACTTTGCTGCCTTAGGTCGAAGTCTGTACTCTTGCGACTCACCTCTAAATAGTGAACGGCTCTTGCCACATAGTCAAGCTCACCAACCACTGCCGAATCCCCGCAACTCCATCCGTAGTGTGTAAGATACCAGCAGTCACCCCACGGTGATGCCTGATACAAGCGTGTAGCGAGTTGGTATGCCAATTTCTCACGTAAACCGGTTTCTGCCAAACCGAATTGTGACTCCATTCTAATAATATCCTCACAGAAACGGAGCTTAGGGTTATCATGAAGTTTTCCCTTGTTTGCCCCTTCCTCTGAGCTAAATCCTGACGTGCGCTGATTGTATATCCAAACAGGCTTAGTATAGTCACGGTTGGCAAGATACCAGCTGAAATTCTGACCTTCCATAAATTTAGGTGAAACTTTTCGCAGATATGTAGCAGCGTCAGCGAAACGTCCTTCTGCCAAGTAATGAGTACCTATAAGGTCGTTGAAATATTCTTTATCAACAGATGCACCTCCCTTGACCCATTGTTCAAGCTCATCGGCAGGTGCTTTTGCCATCCATGACACATAGTTTCTCAGCTTGTCACCACTCATTCCGTCAAGTTCACTATAGTACTCGCCACTATAGTTGCCATTCCAACTGGGATCGTACCATGAGTCATCTTTTTTCTGTCCCCAGACGTATTCTTGGTTTTCGTACACAGCATACAGTGCTAAGGCAAGCTCAGAATTCCCCTCCTTACTAAGGCGTGGTGCAAGCTCACTATATATCAGACGGTCTAATACTTCTGTATAGTGGCTGTTTGAGTAGCCTTCCGCCTTGCCTTTTGATACAAGCCATTTTATTTCCTGTGTTATCCACTGGTTATAGTTCCTTTCATGAAACATCTTGCTCCGTACCGATGCAACCGCACGAATGGCTCTCACGTTCTCTTTCATGCGCTCCGTGCCATCCAGCGACATCGCAGAGTTCAGCGTAGTCATAGCCTCATCGTTACGATTATAAAGATACTGCAACTCACCTATTGCAGCCTGCCATAACGCCGGTGTTTTTGTTTTATTTTCCGACAGCACTTTTTTAGCAAACGTAATGAAACGATCGGCCTCTTCTTTGCGAATATTACGAGCGTCAATTTCCTCCATCCATTCTTCATCAACACCAATGTCTGTAGCTTTTGACTGGTCGAGGGTTTCCTGCGCATTGTTAACGAAATCCTGCACCAGATATGCCAATGACGGCATGTTGGGATTCTCCTGATAAATCTTCTGTATGCCGGCAAGGTTACGGTACTTGCGCATTGCCCATTTCAGACTCAGCATATCACCCTGCGAGGCAAACTCATTGCATGCATCAATCCTACGTCCCACATGCATAAGTGCTCCAGCATAGATGTTACGCATCATGTCGCGGTATACACTTGCAGGTTGCCTTGATGCCTTTTGTTCCCAATAAGCTACATTGGCCTGGTGATTGCCTTGCACCATATTGGCACGCATTCGCAACAGCATCCACTGCCCCTTCAACCTTTCACCTCGGTAATTATCAGCTTTCTGTATCATGGTAGAGAAAGTCTGTTTTCTGGCTGCCAGCCTCTCTTTTGTAGGATAGTCCCACGTCTCACCAAGTTCATCGCAGACACCTAAGTACTTGTTCAGCTCTGTCAGATATGCCAACATCTCACTATCACGCTTATTCTTAGCACATTCCAAAATTTCTTTTTCATGCATATACCATCCATCAACCTTTCCCCCAGTATATCGCTTCCAATAGGCATCGAGCCGATCGGAGAAAAGATTGTGTGACAACAACTCCCTGTTAAAGACACTGAACAAGTAGTAGTTATGCTGGCAGCATACATCTGCACAAGCAAGACCGTCGATTGAGAAACATAACGACAGAAAACTAATTGCTATAAACTTTTTCATAATGATATTGGTTAATTCTTTGTATATTTTTTGAACTGATATCAAACAACACCGTTTCTGTATTCGCATCGGCACGATTACTGCCTACAGCGTCACGAGCTTCTATCACAGTATTGAGCAACGGCTCAAACACCTTAATAACATCTCCTGCTATCACTGGAAAATCATCATCACCATGAAGGATTCCTACATACTTGCCATCACGATACAAAACATTCCATGCGAATACAGGATAGGCCGTTGACAAAGAAAGATCATAGTTTTTCAAATACCTAAGGTACGGTCTCACATCTCGCATGTCAAGAATAGGGTTCCTATCATTGTAAGCCTCTCTCACATCACCAGTATTATACATCATCAATACCCCACGTGAAACTGGAGGAACAGGTTGAGAAAGCTGGTGCAATCTTATCGTGACCGATAATTTTATGCCTTTTTGCAATGCGCGATAAGACAATTTCTCAAGAAAGGAAAAGAACTTATCCCTGGTACTGATTGTCCAATCACAGTCTATCTGCAACTCACCTACACTATCAATGTCGTTTGTCTCATTCATCTGTAATACACGGTGTAACAACAGAGAGTCAAGATTACTTATATTTTTATCCATGCAATTGTTCATGATATACACAGTAGGTACAATCTCTACTCCTTTTGGCCGTCCAGACAAGAACCGTACTGTAGCATTAGGCATCACCTTTCCATCAGCATCCACGACAACATCGAAATAGCGAAGATACAACTTACTTATAGATTCCCTGTGGATGAATCCTTGTTGGGCTGTATCAAGAGCAAATGTCGTACTCCAATAATACGCAGAGCGACATACTGCTCCCTTACCACTCTCCTTAGTACAAGACAGCGGTAAGATTAGCAATATATTTAATACTGCGAGAAGAGGCAATAAATATCTATTATGCATGATAAATAATATTGCAAAGATATATTATTTAGCAAGTTATTGCACAGATTTTCCGTTAAAATAGTTTAACTATGCTACATCATTACAGAGAGATAAGAAAAATAAAGAAATTCTTTTGTTTTCCATCATTTTTCATTACCTTTGCATCCTAATATAAATATAATAAGGTAAAAGGCAATATGATAACAGTTACAAATCTGGCTATTCAATTTGGAAAGCGAGTTCTTTACAAAGACGTAAACATCAAATTCACAGCAGGAAACATATATGGTATTATTGGTGCTAATGGTGCCGGCAAGTCTACTTTGCTAAAAGCTATCAGTGGGGAATTGGAAGCTAACAAAGGTACTATTGAGTTGGGATCCGGCGAACGTTTGTCGGTTCTTGACCAGGACCATTTCAAGTATGACTCTTTTTCTGTCATGGACACTGTGTTACAAGGTCATCAGCCACTTTGGGAGAATATGAAAGAGCGGGAAGCTCTGTACTCTAAGCCAGAGATGACAGAAGAGGATGGTAACCGAGCTGCAGAATTGGAACTTAAATTTGCAGAAATGAATGGCTGGGAGGCTGAAAGCGAAGCCGCTCAATTGTTACAAAATCTTGGTGTAAAGGAGTCTGAGCACACAAAGATTATGGCAGACATATCCAATAATGAGAAAGTGCGTGTGATGCTGGCCAAAGCCCTGTTTGGACATCCAGACAACCTACTACTCGATGAGCCTACTAACGACCTCGACCTTGACACTGTACAGTGGTTAGAGGAATACCTGAGCAATCTGGAGCAATGCGTACTGGTTGTGTCCCACGACCGTCATTTCTTAGATGCTGTTTCCACCCAAACTGTTGACATTGACTTTGGTAAAGTAACTGTATTCTCCGGCAACTACTCTTTCTGGTATGAGAGTTCGCAGCTGGCACTTCGCCAGGCACAGAACCAAAAAATGAAAGCTGATGAAAAGCGAAAGCAGTTAGAAGAGTTTATCCGTCGTTTCTCCGCAAACGTGGCGAAGTCAAAACAAACCACTTCACGCAAGAAGATGCTTGAGAAACTTAATGTAGAAGAAATCACTCCCTCTACAAGGAAATATCCAGGAATAATCTTTACCATGGAGCGAGAGCCTGGTAACCAAATCCTTGAAGTTGAAGGTTTAAAAGCCGTTGACTCAGACGGAACCATATTATTCGACAACGTCAATTTTGTCATTGAGAAGGGGCAGAAAACAGTTTTTCTTTCTCATAATCCTAAGGCGATGACAGCATTGTTTGAGATTATCAACGGAAAACGTCAGGCTGATGCGGGCACATATAAATGGGGTATTACCATAACAACAGCTTATCTTCCTCTTGACAATACAGAATTCTTTAACAGTAACATGAATCTGGTTGAATGGTTGAGCCAGTTCGGCACTGGAAATGAAGTTGTGATGAAAGGTTATCTTGGGCGTATGCTTTTCAAGCAGGAAGAGGTAGATAAGAAAGTAAATGTACTGTCTGGTGGAGAAAAGATGCGTTGTATGATTGCCCGCATGCAGTTGAAAAACGCCAACTGTCTAATTCTTGACACCCCAACCAACCACCTTGACCTTGAGTCAATTCAGGCTTTCAACAATAATCTCATCGCTTTCAAAGGAAACATACTCTTTGCTTCTCATGACCATGAGTTTATCAACACGGTTGCCGACCGCATTATAGAACTGACCCCCAATGGTACAATTGACAAGCTTATGAGCTACGACGACTATATATATGATTCAGACATAAAAGAACTGAAAATTAAGATGTACTCATAATTATTGGCACAGTATTTGTGGAAGAAAACATAAAATATTTAGCATTATGGCAAAGGAAAAAGAAATCGAAATAGAAGACGGTAGCATTGAGGAACAAGTTTCTGAAGAACGTTGTAATGACAACAACAAAAACGAAAAGGAATCAGAAGAGTCAGAGAATGCAGAAAGCTCTGAGTTATCTCCTTTAGAAAAAGTTCAGGAAGAAAACGTCAAATTGCGCGATCAACTGCTCCGCACTATTGCTGAGTTTGAGAACTATAAGAAACGTACTCTAAAAGAGAAGGCAGAACTTATTCTCAATGGAGGAGAGAAAACTATCACAGGTATCTTACCTGTTTTAGATGACTTTGAACGTGCCATTGCCGACAATACTGACAATCCCGCAGCTATTAAAGAGGGCATGGAACTGATATTCCACAAATTCGTCAAGACGCTGGAAGGCATGGGAGTCAAGAAGATTGAAACAGAGGACAAGGATTTTGATGTGGATTATCATGAGGCCATCGCAATGGTTCCAGGCGTGAGCGAGGAAAAGAAAGGAAAAGTTATTGACTGTGTACAAAACGGATATCTATTAAATGACAAAGTAATCAGACACGCAAAAGTGGCTGTAGGACAATAACTTAATTGACACTTACAATTAAATGGCACAGAAAAGAGATTACTATGAGGTGCTTGGAATTAGCAAGAATGCCTCAGAAGATGAGATAAAAAAAGCTTACCGAAAGATAGCTATCAAATATCACCCTGACCGGAATCCTGACAACAAAGAAGCTGAAGAGAAGTTCAAGGAAGCGGCAGAGGCATATGATGTGCTTCATGACCCACAGAAGCGACAAGCTTACGATCAGTTCGGATTTGAGGGACTTGGAGGAGCTGGCGGCTTCGGAGGCTTTAGCGGCGGATTCTCAATGGATGACATTTTCTCTATGTTTGGAGATGTTTTTGGTGGGCGCGGAGGCTTTGGCGGCTTCGGTGGAGGTCATCGCCAGCCTGCAAAGTACCGAGGCACGGACCTTCGTCTGAAAGTACGTTTGACTTTACAAGAAATCTCTACTGGCGTAACAAAGAAGTTTAAGGTACGCAAAGATATAGAGTGCCCCCATTGTCATGGTAGCGGTTCTGAAGGAGGAAGTAACAGCGAAACATGTCCAAACTGCCATGGCTCTGGAATGGAAATCCGCACCCAACAGAGCATTTTCGGTATGATGCAAACACAGACAACTTGTCATATCTGTGGTGGTGAAGGCAAGATCATTAAGAACAAATGCCATAACTGTCACGGAGAAGGAGTTGTCAAGGGTGAGGAAGTTGTAGAAATTAACATACCCGCAGGTGTCGCTGAGGGTATGGTTGTCAATGTACCAGGAAAAGGAAATGCCGGAAAGCACAACGGAATTACAGGCGACATACAAGTATTTATTGAAGAAGAGCCAAATGAGACATTTGTTCGTGACGGCAACAATTTACTGTACAACCTGTTATTAGACTTTCCTACTGCCGCTCTTGGTGGCACTGTCGACATACCCACCATTGAAGGCAACAATGTTAAGATAAAAATTGATCCTGGAACACAACCTGGCAAGACGCTTAGATTGCGAGACAAAGGACTGAACCCTGTACGTGGATACGGGAATGAGAAAGGTGACTTAATTGTCAATGTCAGTGTATATGTGCCAAAGACTCTTAATAAAGAAGAAAAAGAAGTCATCGAGAAATTAAGAGACAGCGACAACTTCAAAGGAGATAAGATAACAGCACAGAGTATTTTCCAGAAATTTAGAAATTACTTTAACTGATTATATTGACAGCAACTATATTAAGATGACCTATAAAGAAACCATCGATTATCTGTTTAATGTTACCCCCGTGTTTGAACACATGGGGGCTTCTGCTTATAAAGAAGGGTTAGAAAACACACTAATACTCGATGAGCACTATGGACATCCACACAAGCAATATAAAACTATTCATATTGCTGGCACTAACGGAAAAGGCTCATGCTCACATACCATTGCATCAGTGCTTCAAGAAGCTGGATATAAAGTAGGCTTATACACATCCCCACACCTTATAGATTTTCGTGAGCGAATACGAATTAACGGTCAGTGTATCAGTGAGCAATACGTCATTGACTTCGTAAAAGATTTCAGAAAATGGAATAAAGACAACATTTCATCAGACACAACCCTTCCCCCCAAAAAAGAACAGGTATTATACCCTTCTTTCTTTGAGCTAACAACTGCAATGGCGTTTAAATATTTTGCAGATGAAAAGATAGACATCGCCGTCATTGAGGTTGGACTTGGCGGACGACTTGACTGCACAAATATTATCACACCTATCCTATCAGTCATAACAAACATCTCATTTGACCACACAGGATTTCTTGGTAATACATTGGCACAGATTGCAAAAGAGAAAGCTGGCATAATCAAACAAGGAATACCAGTTGTCATTGGAGAATACAACGAAGAGACTCGTCCTGTTTTTGAGAATGTCGCAAAAGACAAACATGCAAAAATCGTTTTTGCACAAGACCAAGAGATACTTGGCAAAGACATACCATTCGAGCTAAACGGATCTTACCAGATATTAAACAAACAAACCATTCTTACAAGTATCAGCTCTTTACCTTTAGAGATTGGAGATTCTGCTATCCGAAAAGGTCTGGCACATGTATGTGAGAATACATCCTTGATGGGACGATGGCAAGTCATTCAGAAAGAACCTAAAGTAATCTGCGACACCGGACATAATGTTGGCGGATGGAGACATTTAAGTCGACAAATAGCCATGCAACCTTGCAAAACACTAAGGATAGTTTTCGGCATGGTTAATGACAAGGACATTAACACAGTGATGAGTCTTTTGCCAAAACATGCTATATACTATTGGACACAAGCAAACAACCATCGTGCCGTCCCGGCAGAGGTTGTGGCTCGCATAGCAGCCGGACACAAGTTGAAAGGCAACACATACACAAGCGTTGCAGACGCATTTGACGCCGCTTTGTCGGATTCCGACAATGAAGATTTTATCTTTGTTGGAGGAAGCAGTTATATTGTCGCAGACTTCCTGAGCCATGAGCTTTAAATGTTTTTAACTCACTGAATATTACTTTTTTCATTGTTTTCATTTGCCATTATCGTTATTTTTTTGTTACTTTGCAGAATACTATTACTAACTAAAAACAGTAATCATCATGAGTACGGACGAAACACAAAACATTTGTGGTCTGAGACGTGAGGACTTTCAGACCACGATCAACGGTAAACAAACCGATTTATACATTTTAAGAAACAGTCTCGGCAACGAGATTGCAGTAACAAATTACGGAGGAGCTATTGTCGCTATCATGGTGCCTGATAAAGATGGAAACTTAGCCAACGTTATCCAGGGACACGACAATATTCAAGATGTCATCAACTCGCCAGAACCTTATTTGTCTACACTGATTGGACGTTATGGCAACCGTATCAAAGAAGGCAAGTTCCAGTTGAATGGGAAAGAATATCAACTTGCCATCAACAATGGACCTAACGCCCTGCATGGCGGTCCTAACGGCTTCCATTCCAAAGTGTGGGACGCAAACCAAGTTAACGACCATGCCATAGTTTTGAAATATGTCAGTTCCTATGGAGAGGAAAGTTTTACAGGTGAGGTTGTTGTCTGGGTCGCATACACTTTCACTGACAGCAACGAGCTGATTATCAAATATCAGGCAACGAGTAACAAAAAGACTGTTATTAACCTTACGCACCATGCGTTTTTCAGTCTTCAAGGTATTGCGAATCCGACACCTGCCATCGATAATCAATTATGCGAGATTAATGCTGATTTCTACTTGCCAATTGACGAGACCAGTATACCAACAGGAGAGATTCTAAAAGTTGACGGAACTCCTTTCGACTTCCGCAAGGAAAAAGCAATTGGTCAAGATATAGATGCTGACAATGAGCAGATTAAGAATGGATCAGGATACGATCACTGCTTTGTTCTCAATAAAAAAGAAGAGGGTGAGTTGTCTTTTGCCGCACATTTGAAAGAGCCAGTAAGCGGTCGCACGATGGATGTATATACAACTGAGCCAGGAATGCAACTTTATTCTGACAACTGGGCTGACGGCTATAAAGGACAGAATGGTGCCACATTCCCACGAAGAAGCGCAGTCTGTTTCGAGTGCCAGCATTTCCCTGACAGTCCTAACCGTCCTTATTTCCCATCGGTAATACTGAAACCAGGACAGCCTTACACTCAAAAGACAATATACCGTTTCGGAATTGATGAATAGAAAGAATTTACAATATAATTAAGAGACAATGGAAAACAAAAAACAAAACGGCAGCATCATAGCCATTATTACGATGATGTTCCTATATGCTATGATCTCATTTGTAACTAACCTTGCGGCTCCTATCGGTGTAGTTTGGAAGAACCAGCCGGAAATAGGCGGAAGCAACCTACTTGGAATGATGGGTAACTTCATGAATTTCTTCGCCTATCTCTTCATGGGAATTCCTGCTGGCAAGCTGCTGACAAAAATCGGCTATAAGAAAACAGCGTTGTTAGGAATAGGAGTTGGCTTCTTTGGAGTACTCATTCAATATTTATCTGGATTCCCAGAAGGTTTGACAGGATTTTATGTATATCTGCTTGGCGCTTTCATATCAGGATTCTCCGTATGTCTGCTCAACACCGTAGTAAACCCGATGCTCAACCTGCTTGGAGGAGGAGGAAACCGTGGAAACCAGCTTAACCTCATTGGGGGTACGCTGAACTCGCTGTCAGGAACGCTCACACCTATGTTAGTCGGTGCTCTCATAGGAACGGTTACGGCAAGCACGAAGATGGCAGACATAAACCTTGTCCTATATATCGCCATGGCAGTGTTCGCATGCGCATTCATCATATTGTCGTTTATTCCTATCAAAGACCCCGAGATGGGAAAGACCGATTCCAATACCGTATTCGAGCACTCACCTTGGAGCTTCCGTCATTTCGTAATGGGCGTGATTGCAATCTTTGTTTATGTAGGTGTGGAAGTTGGTATCCCGGGAACTCTGAACTTCTACATTTCCGATGCAACAAATGGTGTCGGAAGTATGTTTGCTAATGCAGCGACAATTGGCGGTTTTGTCGCCGGCACCTATTGGTTGCTGATGCTTGCCGGACGACTTTGCTCCAGCTTCATTGCCGATAAAGTGTCATCTAAGACCATGATGCTTTGCACTACGGGCTTAGGTATGATTCTTATCTTAATCGCAATGTTCACTCCAAGTAGTGTGACAGCCTCAATGCCATTATTCACTGGCTCGTCATTCGCTATGACAGAAGTGCCCCTGAGTGCCATTCTCTTAGTCCTTTGCGGCTTATGCACCTCTATTATGTGGGCAAGCATATTCAACCTCGCCACGGAGGGACTCGGCAAATACACCGCACAAGCATCTGGCATTTTCATGATGATGGTAGTTGGCGGTGGTGTGCTCCCTCTTGTTCAGAACTTTATCGCTGATAACGCTGGTTACATGATCAGTTATATCGTCCCGCTTCTTGCAATGGCATATATGTTTTATTATGCTCTGATTGGTTGTAAGAATGTAAATAAGGATATTCCTGTGGATTAATAATAGTAAATACGATAATAAGCTAAAAACTTAAAACAAAACAATATGATAGCAATAGAAGAAGTAAGACGCCGTTTTATCAAGCATTTCGACGGCAAGACTGGTAACATTTATTTCTCTCCCGGACGTATTAACCTTATCGGTGAGCATACTGACTATAATGGTGGTTTTGTGTTCCCTGGAGCTGTAGACAAGGGTATTCTCGCCGAGATGCGTGTCAACGGAACGGAGGATATGATCATGTGCTATGCTATTGACCTGAAAGACCGTGTAGACTTCCACCTGAACGATGAGAAAGGACCGCGCACGTCTTGGGCACGTTATATATATGGCATAGCTAAAGAAATGCAGAAGCTCGGCGTACCTGTAAAAGGATTTAACATTGCTTTCATGGGTGATGTGCCTCTCGGAGCGGGAATGTCATCATCTGCGGCAATGGAAAGTTGCTTCGCATGCGGGTTAAACGACCTGTTCGGAGATAATAAGGTAAGCAAGTGGGACATGGCTCTTGCAGGACAGGCTACAGAACATAACTACTGCGGTGTCAATTGCGGTATTATGGATCAGTTCGCCAGTGTCTTTGGAGAGGAAGGAAAACTTATGCGTCTCGACTGCCGCAACCGCGAGTTTGAGTATTTCCCATTTAATCCGGAAGGCTACAAACTCGTATTACTGAACTCTTGTGTAAAGCACGAGCTGGCAGGATCTCCATATAACGACCGTCGCAACTCATGTGAGAATGTTGTCAAGCATATCGCGGCTAAACATCCGGAAACGACTTTCGAGACCCTGCGCGACTGCACTTGGGAGCAACTGGAGGAGGTTCGCGAGGAAGTTGGTGAGGAGGACTACAAACGTGCTCACTTCGTACTTGGAGAGAAAGACCGTGTGCTGGCTGTATGCGACGCTCTTAACGCAAACGACTACGAGACAGTCGGCAAGAAGATGTATGAGACTCATGAGGGACTCTCAAAAGAGTATGAGGTATCATGTGAGGAGCTCGACTTCCTTAACGACATCGCCAAGGAATGTGGTGTCACCGGTTCTCGCATCATGGGCGGCGGCTTCGGCGGTTGCACTATCAACCTTGTAAAGGATGAGCTTTATGACTCCTTCATAGAGACTGCAAAAAAGAAATACGAAGAGAAGTATCATAAGCTACCTAAGGTAATTGACGTTGTCATAGGACAAGGCTCTCACAAAGTATGCTAATCCTTCCGCGCTTCGCTAAATGAGATCACTGGGGACAGGTTTTTGAATGATTCGCAAGAGAGAAAGACCGCACTTCAAACAACCTGTCCCCATAATCATCGAAGCGCAAAAAAACAATCGGTTATGAAAACAATCCGCTACTTTTTTGTCATTGCAACATTAATATTATATGGTATATCATTACATGCCCAACAACGCGGACTTGCGACATACTATGCAAAAAGAGTTCATGGCGCAAAAACTTCCAGCGGAGAAAGACTAAACAACAACGATCTAATATGCGCACATCGGACGCACCCGTTTGGCACACTTCTACGCGTTAAGAATGTGGAAAATGGCAAGGAGGTCGTTGTTCGGGTTATTGACCGTGGACCTTATGCAAAGAACCGCATTATTGACCTGTCATGGCAAGCAGCTAAAGAATTGGGAATCTTAAACAAGGGCGTTGCCAACGTCATCATTACTGTTGAAGAGAAAAGAAACGAAAATGGCAAAGGAACATCTCAATCATCAAAGCTTCTGTCGGGTATAGATCCAAAAGAATTCGACTCTATAATTAATGGAAAGAGAACCGCCCTATATACCATTCGAAATAAAAATGGAATGGAGGTTTGCATAACCAACTTTGGAGGGCGCATAGTTTCCCTTACCGTTCCAGACAGAAATGGGAAAATGACTGATGTCGCACTGGGATATGACAATATAACACAATATGCTGACACAGTGAACTCCCCAAGCGACTACGGAGCTACCGTAGGACGATATGCCAATCGGATTAAGGATGGAAAGGTCACTATCTGTGGACAAGAATATCAACTTCCACGCAACAATTTCGGACATTGCCTGCACGGAGGAAACAATGGATGGATGTACCAGATATGGGATGCAGAACAACCTGATGAGACAACACTGACACTACGGCTGACATCACCAGACGGTGACAATAATTTCCCTGGCAGGGTGAGGGCAAAAGCAACATATACCGTCATGGAAAACAATACTCTTGACTGCCTCTTTGAAGCAGAGACCAATAAGGAAACCATTATTAACATGACCAACCACACATACTTCAATCTAAATGGCGACCCCTCAAAAGAGGCAACCGATATGATTCTTTATATAAATGCCGATTACTGGACTCCCACAGACCCTACATATATGACAACAGGGGAAATCAAAGCGGTAAAAGGCACGCCTATGGATTTCACTGTTCCGCATGACATAAATAACTTTATCGACGACACAACATTTGACCAAATAAGATGGGCAGGCGGTTATGACCATAACTGGTGCCTTAATACTTTTTCCCATGAGAAAGCAAAAGGCGATGACACACAAGTGGCAGCCTCCCTATATTCACCTAAGACCGGTATCTTCCTCGAAATGTTTACCAACGAACCTGGCGTACAAGTATATACAGGAAACTTCCAGGGAACTGGTATAACATGTAAACATGGCATCAAGTATCCGAAACATGTCTCTGTATGTCTTGAGAGCCAGAAATATCCAGACAGCCCCAACAAGATAAACTGGCCTAGTCCTTATTTAAAGCCTGGGGAAAAATATAAAAGCCACCTGGCATATAGATTCTCAGTAAAATAGCATCACGATTATTGGGAACAGGTTTCTGAATGAATTCGCAAGAGAGAAAGACCGCACTTCAAACAACCTGTCCCCTTGATCAGGAAAATTAACTAAAACCTTTTTCAACTTATTTAAATATGCAGCTTTTAGATTGGATTGTTATTGGTGTATTCAGCTGCGCCTTAATCGGAATAGTAATATGGGTTGTTAACCAGAAAAACAATAATTCCGCCGATTATTTCCTTGGGGGAAGAGACGCTACCTGGATAGCCATTGGTGCCAGTATTTTTGCATCCAACATTGGATCCGAACACCTTATAGGACTTGCTGGCGCAGGTGCCTCAAGCGGCATGGCAATGGCTCACTGGGAGATTCAAGGCTGGATGATATTGATTCTTGGATGGGTTTTCGTCCCGTTCTATTCCAGAAGTATGGTATATACCATGCCGGAATTCCTGGAACGAAGATACAATAAAGAATCGCGGACAATATTGTCAGTAATCTCTTTAATCAGCTATGTTCTTACCAAAGTAGCCGTTACTGTATATGCCGGCGGACTTGTTTTTCAACAGGTCTTTGGAATAAAGGAGCTCTGGGGTATAGATTTCTTCTGGATTGCCGCCATCGGACTGGTGTTGTTAACTGCCTTGTATACAATCTTCGGTGGGATGAAATCTGTGCTTTATACCTCTGTTTTACAAACCCCTATCCTACTTTTAGGCTCCCTGATTATCCTCGTACTGGGATTGAAAGCCCTTGGAGGATGGGATGAGATGATGGCTGCATGTAGTATAACAACAGTCAATGACTATGGAGACCACATGACAAACCTTATACGTGACCTTCGTGATCCCGACTATCCATGGCTTGGCGCACTCGTCGGCTCTGCTGTCATCGGTTTCTGGTACTGGTGTACAGACCAGTATATTGTACAACGTGTACTTTCTGGAAAAAATGAAAAAGAAGCACGACGCGGAACTATCTTCGGTGCATACCTTAAACTTTTACCTGTATTTTTATTCCTTATTCCTGGTATGATTGCTTATGCCATGAACTCAAAGGGTATTGTTGTCAATGGAGAGACTTTCGCACTTTCCACACCTGACGCCGCATTCCCCACATTAGTTGCAAAGATTCTGCCAGCAGGAGTAAAAGGACTTGTTGTTTGCGGCATCCTTGCCGCACTTATGAGTTCACTGGCATCATTGTTCAACTCATCAGCAATGCTCTTCACCATTGACTTTTACAAACGCCTCCGACCAAGCACTGGTGAGAAGCAACTGGTACGCATCGGACAGATTGCCACTGTAGTAATCGTTGTCCTAGGTATTTTATGGATACCAATAATGCGCAGTATCGGAAATGTACTATACAACTATCTTCAGGATGTACAGTCTGTATTGGCACCTGGAATTGCCGCAGCTTTTCTTTTGGGAATATGCTGGAAACGGACTTCAGCCAAAGGTGGCATGTGGGGACTATTAGCTGGTATTATAATTGGTCTTACAAGATTAACAGCCAAAGTCTATTATAGTAATGTCATAGATGCCTCAGATAATTGGTTCAAAGCTATATTCTATGATTTCAATTGGCTGTATTTTTGTGGTGTTATGCTTATTGTTTGCTGCATTGTTGTAATAATTGTAAGTTTGCTGACAGAAGCACCAGACCAACAGAAAATCCAAGGGCTCGTATTCGGAACATCAACACCTGAACAACGTGCAGCTACTCGAGCAAGCTGGAACCATTGGGATGTAATACATACCATAATAATATTAGGCATTACCGTAGCATTCTATTGGTATTTCTGGTAATCATAACACATATAAATATGTTAGAGGAACTCAAAGAAAAAGTCTTTCGTGCCAATATTGATTTGGTACGTCACCAACTGGTCCTTTTCACATGGGGAAACGTTTCGGGCATAGACCGAGAAAGTGGACTTGTTGTCATAAAACCATCTGGGGTTGACTATGATAACATGAAGGCATCAGACATGGTTGTCGTAGATCTACACTCCGGTAAAGTAGTAGAAGGAAAACTAAACCCGTCAAGCGACACTCCTACCCATCTTGTTTTGTACCGTGCTTTTCCAGAGCTGGGCGGTATTGTTCATACGCATAGTACCTTTGCCACGGCATGGGCACAGGCAGGAAAAAGTATTCCTAACATTGGGACAACGCATGCAGACTATTTCCACGATGACATTCCATGCACAGACGACATGACAGAGAATGAAGTCAAAGGTGATTATGAGCTTGAAACCGGCAATGCCATAGTACGACGATTGAAAGATGGTAATGTAAATCCTATTCACACGCCAGGGATTCTCGTAAAAAACCATGGACCGTTTTCATGGGGAAAAAGTCCAGATAATGCCGTATATAATGCTGTTGTCATGGAACAAGTTGCAAAAATGGCATTTGTGTCTTTCTGTATTAATCCTTACACGACTATGAATCCGCTTCTAATTGAGAAACATTTCTCACGCAAGCATGGTCCAAATGCATATTATGGTCAAAAGAACAAATAACTAAAAATATAAAACTTATGAACTCATTCGATAATTTTGAAATTTGGTGGGTAACTGGAGCACAGTTACTATATGGAGGTGATGCCGTTATACAAGTCGATGCTCATAGCAAGGATATGGTTGCCGGACTGAACAGCAGTAATAACATCCCTGTAAAAATCGTATATAAAGGAACCGCTAACAGCTCTAAAGAAGTTGAGCATGTGATGAAAGAAGCCAATAACGACAACAAATGTATAGGTATAATTACATGGATGCACACTTTCTCACCAGCAAAGATGTGGATTCATGGGTTACAAGCATTACAGAAACCACTATTGCACTTCCACACCCAATACAACGCAGAGATACCATGGGATACCATGGATATGGATTTTATGAATCTGAACCAAAGTGCCCACGGCGATCGTGAGTTTGGACATATCTGCGCACACCTCAGAAAACCACGCAAAGTGGTTTCCGGATACTGGAAAGATGAAAAGCCTCAAAAACAGATTGCAGTATGGGCACGTGTCGCAGCTGCATGGGCTGATAGTCAGGATATGCGTATCCTACGTTTCGGTGATCAGATGAATAACGTAGCTGTCACTGACGGTGACAAAGTTGAAGCAGAGGTGCGATTGGGCTATCATGTTGATTACTACCCTGTCAGTAATCTAATGGAATATTATAAAAAGGTTACTGAAAAAGAGGCAAATGAACTTGTTGAGGAATATAAGAAACTTTATCTTATAAAGATTGATGAAAGTGGCGAAGAAGTATATTGGGAGAAAGTTAAGAATGCCGCAAAAGCAGAAATAGCTATACGACGTGTACTTATAGACGAGAACGCCAAAGGTTTTACTACAAACTTCGATGACCTTGGAAGTGTCGATGTCAACGATCCAAACTTTATTGGACTTGATCAGATTCCAGGACTCGCCTCACAACGCCTTATGGCTGAAGGATACGGGTTTGGAGCAGAAGGCGACTGGAAGAGTGCAGCCTTGTATCGTTCCGTATGGTTCATGACACAAGGATTGCCTTCCGGCTGCTCTTTTTTAGAGGACTATACTCTCAATTTCGACGGTGAGAATAGTGCTATACTACAAAGCCATATGTTGGAAATATGCCCTCTCATTGCCGCAAACAAACCACGATTAGAAGTTCATTATCTTGGTATTGGTATAAGAAAGAGTCATACCGCCCGGCTTGTATTCGACTCTAAAGTTGGTGCAGGAGTTACTGCTACTATTATAGACTTAGGCAATCGTTTCCGGTTAGTAGTCAATGATGTAGAGTGCATACAACCTAAACCTTTACCAAAGCTACCTGTCGCAAATGCTCTATGGATTCCAATGCCAAACTTTGAAATAGGAACAGCCGCATGGATTCTTGCCGGCGGTACACATCATAGCTGTTTTAGTTATGATATCACACCAGAATACTGGGAAGACTATGCTGAGATTGCCGACATTGAGATGATACATATTAATAAGGACACAACCATAAGAAACATAAAGCAAGAACTTCGTAATAACGAAGTTTACTATTTGCTAAATAAAGCTCTGAGATAATAACTATTTTGACTGAAACGCAAAAATACCATGACACCAAAGCAAATAATAGAAAACGGTAAAGCCATTCTCGGTATCGAGTTTGGCTCTACCCGTATTAAGGCTGTACTCATTGATAATGAAAACAAGCCGATAGCACAAGGTTCTCACGAATGGGAAAATCAGTTCGAAGACGGAATATGGACATACAGCATAGATGCCATCTGGAATGGAGTACAAGACTGTTATACAAATCTTCGTGAAGATGTGCGCAAGCAATACGACTGTGAAATAGTATCACTTGCCGCCATAGGTTTCAGTGCAATGATGCATGGATATATGGCATTTAACGAAAAACAAGAGATTCTTGTGCCGTTCAGGACGTGGCGTAACACTAATACAGGAAAAGCAGCATCCATACTATCTGAGCTATTCAACTATAACATACCTCTCAGATGGAGCATCAGCCATTTATATCAATGTATTCTTGATGAGGAAGAGCATGTAGGAGATATAAAATATCTGACTACGTTGGCTGGGTACATACATTGGCAGATGACCGGAAAGTTTGTTCTCGGAATTGGCGATGCCTCTGGAATGATTCCTGTAGATCCGAGAACTAAGACGTATGACGCTAACATGGTCAATAAATTTAACAACTTAGTGGGGCATAAAGGATATAAATGGAAGTTACTGGATATCCTGCCAAAAACTCTATATGCTGGTGATAATGCAGGAGTACTTACCACTGAAGGTGCTAATAAACTTGATGTCTCTGGGCACTTGAAAGCAGGAATTCCTGTCTGTCCCCCAGAAGGTGACGCTGGAACAGGAATGGTTGCCACTAACTCGGTAAAAAAGCGTACCGGAAATGTCTCCGCAGGAACCTCATCGTTCTCTATGATTGTATTGGAAAATGAACTGTCAAAGCCATACGAGATTATTGACATGGTGACAACGCCTGATGGCAGTCCTGTAGCAATGGTTCATTGCAACAATTGTACCAGTGACCTTAACGCATGGGTAAACATTTTTAAGGAATACCAAGAGCTACTGGGTATTCATGTTGACATAAACGATATATATGACAAACTGTATAACCATGCCCTTACTGGTGATGCCGATTGTGGCGGACTGATCTCTTACAATTACTTATCTGGTGAGCCTGTGACTGGTCTCGCAAACGGATGTCCTTTATTTGTACGTTCCGCTAACGACAACTTTAATTTGGCAAATTTCATCCGAGCTCATCTATATGCGGCTGTTGGCGTATTAAAGATTGGCAACGAAATACTGTTTAAGGAAGAAAATATCAATGTCGACCGTATTACGGGACATGGTGGACTGTTTAAGACAAAGGGTGTCGGACAACGCATTCTTGCCGCCGCACTTAATTCGCCTATCCGCGTTATGAATACAGCTGGTGAAGGTGGAGCTTGGGGAATGGCTCTCTTGGCATCTTACCTTGTCAACAATCCCAATGGTCTTTCTCTTGCCGACTACCTCGATAATGTGATCTTCGCTCATAGCAACGGATTTGAGATAACACCTGACAAAGAGGATGTGGAAGGCTTTGACAAATATATTGGTAACTATCTAAAGACTTTACCTGCAGAAGAAGCCGCAGCTAAGTGTAAAACATTGTAAAACATTCGCTTTTCTCATTAATTATTAATAATTTTGCAAAATTAATCTTCTTTAGTGCACTTCGCTTACGAAGAAATCGTTTCTTCAGTACGCTTTGCTTGCAAAGAAAATTGAAAATTGAAAGAAAGTTGAAAATTAAAAGTCCAAATTTATATGAGAAGTAACCGTTTCTTTAGTACGCTTTGCTTGCGAAGAATAGCATTAAACATACTACTGACGACCGTTACCATGGCAGTAAACGCCCAGGATGCGGTTGTCCGTGTTCATGCCAATCAAGGAAAGAACAAAATCAACAAGGAAATCTACGGTCAGTTTGCGGAACACCTCGGATCATGTATCTACGGAGGACTATGGGTGGGCGAGGACTCCCCTATCCCGAATATCAACGGATATCGCAAGGATGTATTTGAGGCTCTGAAGACTCTGGAAATACCAGTGTTGAGATGGCCAGGCGGATGCTTTGCCGACGACTATCATTGGATGGACGGTATTGGACCAAAAGAGAATCGTCCTTCGCTACGAAACAACAACTGGGGAGGAACCATTGAGGACAACTCCTTCGGTACGCATGAGTTCCTGAACCTATGCGAGATGTTGGGTTGCGAGCCATATATAAGCGGTAATGTTGGGAGCGGCACAGTAAAAGAGATGGCTCAATGGGTTGAATACATGACCAGCGAGGGCGACACCCCAATGGCGCGCTTACGCCGACAAAACGGTAGAGACAAAGCATGGAAAGTGAAATATTTCGGAATAGGCAACGAAGCATGGGGCTGTGGTGGTAACATGACACCAGAATACTACTCCGACGAATTCCGCAAATTCAACACTTATCTGCGTGACCAAGGTGACAATAAGCTTTTCCGTATTGCCAGTGGCGCCAGTGACTATGACTACAACTGGACAAAGGTTCTGATGAAGAATATCGGTAACCGAATGCAGGGTATCTCCGTACACTATTACACTGTGAAAACATGGAACAATAAAGGTAAGGCTACCGCATTCACACCTGAGGAATACTATATGACAATAGAGAAATGCCTCGATGTGGACAATGTTGTACGGAAACACAGCGAGGTGATGGACGAGACTGACCCAGAGAAGAGGATTGCCCTCATGGTTGACGAATGGGGCACATGGTGGGACGAGGAACCAGGAACCATTCCCGGACACCTGTATCAGCAGAACTCCATGCGCGACGCAATGGTGGCGGCACTTATGCTCAATGTCTTCCACAAGTATACCGACCGTGTGCGAATGGCAAATATCGCACAAGTGGTGAATGTTCTGCAATCAATGATCTTAACAGACCAGAAAGGCACTGGGCATATGGTACTTACACCTACATATCATGTATTTGAGATGTACAAGCCTTTCCAGGAAGCGACATACCTGCCACTCGATATGGAATGTGCCACAACGACTACCACTGAGGGCAAAAGCCTGCCACTGGTATCCGCATCAGCCGCAAAGACCGAAAAAGGCAATATTGTCATAGCATTGGCAAATGTCGATCTCAACAAGGCTCAAACCATTGAGGTAGACCTCGAAGGAAACAATATCAGTAATGTTGAGGGACGTATCCTAACAAGCCGAAACATACAGGACTTCAATGATTTTGAGCACACTGACGTTGTCGCTCCAAAACCTTTCAAGGACGCAAAGATAAAGAAGGGCAAGCTCTCTGTAAAGATGCCTTCCAAAAGTATTGTTGTATTGAAAATTAACTAATATATAAAGAAATGAATGACATTAAACTAATGAACAAGGCTGCAGATAATATTCGTATTCTCGCAGCTTCTATGGTAGAGAAAGCCAAGTCTGGACATCCTGGAGGAGCCATGGGTGGTGCAGACTTTATCAACGTGCTATTTTCTGAGTTTCTCGTCTATGATCCGGAAGACCCACAATGGACAGGACGTGATAGATTCTTCCTTGACCCGGGGCATATGTCACCGATGCTCTACTCCGCTCTGACATTGCAAGGATGGTTTACCCTTGATGAACTGAAAGAGTTCCGCCAGTGGGGATCACCAACGCCAGGACATCCTGAACGTGACCTCTTCCGTGGAATAGAGAACACCAGCGGACCACTGGGACAAGGACACACGTATGCTGCCGGTGCTGCCGTCGCAGAGAAATTTCTGGCGACAAAGCTTGGCAAGGAGGTCATGCGACATAAGATATACGCATATATCTCTGATGGCGGCGTAGAGGAGGAAATCTCACAGGGCACTGGACGTATAGCAGGAAACCTTGGACTCTCTAACCTCATTATGTTCTACGACTCCAATGACATACAGCTCTCCACTGAATGTAAGGTGGTTATGAATGAGGATACGGCTGCGAAATATAAAGCTTGGGGCTGGAACGTACTGACCTGCAACGGTAATGACGTTGAGGATATCAGAAAAGCTCTTACCGAAGCCAATAAAGAGACAGAACGTCCTACTATTATCATCGGAAAGACCGTTATGGGCAAGGGCGCATTGCGCGCCGATGGTACCAGCTATGAGGCTTGTATCAATATACATGGTGCCCCTCTTGGCGGCGATGCGTATATCAACACAATGAAAAACCTTGGAGCTGATCCGGAAAATCCGTTTGCTATATTCCCTGAAGTTGCTGATCTTTACGCTAAGCGCAGGGAGGAACTTAAGAAAATTGTTGCAGAACGCCGTGCCGCTGAAGATGCATGGAAGAAGGCAAACCCGGAGAAGGCCGCTCTGATGAAAGAATGGTTCAGCGGCAACGCACCAAAAGTTGACTGGAGTGTATGCACACAAAAGGAAGGTGCTGCCACCCGTGCCGCATCAGCTGCTTGTCTGGGTGTACTTGCAGAACAGGTTCCTAATATGATTTGCGCCTCTGCCGACCTGTCTAACTCTGACAAGACAGACGGATTCCTTAAGAAAACCAAGAGCATAGTCCGCGATGACTTTGAGGGTGCGTTCTTCCAGGCTGGTGTGGCTGAGCTTACAATGGCATGTATGTGCATAGGTATGTATCTGCATGGTGGTGTCATTCCGGCATGTGGCACATTCTTTGTTTTCTCTGACTACATGAAACCCGCCGCACGCATGGCAGCACTGATGGAAGTTCCGATAAAGTTCATCTGGACACACGACGCTTTCCGTGTCGGTGAAGACGGACCAACCCATGAGCCTGTTGAGCAAGAGGCGCAGATTCGCCTGATGGAGAAGCTGAAGAACCACCACGGCAAAGACTCCATACGTGTATTCCGCCCTGCTGATGCTGATGAGACAACCGTATGCTGGGCAATGGCAATGGAGAACATGGAGACCCCGACGGCATTGATCTTCTCACGCCAGAACATCGCTAAGCTTCCTGAAGGAAACGATTATGAGCAGGCACGAAAAGGCGCATACATAGTAGCTGGCAGTGACGAAGACTTCGATATCATTTTGCTGGCAAGCGGCTCTGAGGTTTCTACCCTCGTGGCCGGTGCGGAACTGCTCCGTAAGGACGGTGTGAAAACACGTATCGTCAGCGTTCCTTCTGAGGGCTTGTTCCGTCAGCAACCAAAAGAATATCAGGAAAGTGTATTACCAACAGGCGCCAAGGTCTTCGGTATGACTGCTGGCTTGCCAGTTACCCTTGAAGGACTTGTCGGTGCCAACGGTAAGGTATGGGGAATGCCAAGCTTTGGTTTCTCTGCTCCTTATAAGGTTCTTGACGAGAAACTTGGCTACACTGGAGAGAATGTATACAAGCAAGTAAAAGCTATGCTATAAGAATGAAGAATGAATAATAAATAAAAAAAGAGAAATATGGAAATAAAAACTGTAGGTGTTGCCAGTGATCACGCTGGCTATCCATTGAAACAATACGTAATGCAGTATCTCGAGGAAAAGGGATACCCGGTAAAAGACTTCGGAACAAACAGCGACATCAGTGTTGACTATCCCGACTACGCTCATCCACTGGCAGAGGCTATTGAAAGTGGTGAGATATATCCAGGTATAGCGATATGCGGCAGTGGAGAAGGCATGACTATCACTCTGAACAAACATCAGGGTGTACGTGCCGGACTATGCTGGAACAAAGATGTCGCAGAGCTAATCCGTCAGCACAATGACGCTAACTGCATTGTGCTTCCAGGGCGTTTTATCGACAACAAAACAGCTGGTACAATCCTTGACGCTTTCTTTAAGGCTACTTTCGAGGGAGCCCGCCACCAGCGTCGCGTTGAGAAAATTGCGCTTCAGAAGTAATGTTAATGTTTTAACATAATCACTGGGGACAGGTTTTTGAATGAATTCGCAGAGAGAAAGACTACACTTCAAAAACCTGTCCCCATGATCAATTATTTTTGGACGAATCGGTCTTTATTTTGCTTTTATCAATATAACCTGCTCAACGACGGCAATCATCAATCAGTATGCGCCCACCTTGTGTCATCACCTTAATATAGACATATTCTGTGGTACCTTGATGGACGAGCCTTACTTTATACCAGTCATTATTATCGGAAATCACTTTCAGGTTCTTTATAAGTCTCTCGATATCCGCATCTTCAAGCACCATCCTCCTTGGATAGAAACTGTTCCAGTCTATGGATGAGCTCTCTGTATCCATAAATCCATGAGCAGCAGACAAAGAGTCTGATTGCGTTCGTTCACAAAATCTCTCACGCGCATGGGAAGTAAAATAACGCAGATAGCCGTTCCTGTTTTCTTCTCCTAACACCGCCTCCGCATAAAAAGTCTTCAGAAACTCACAAATCTCCTTCTGCTGTTTCTCCGTCTTTTCCTGATTCTGCACTTGCTCTTCCTGTGCCGCACGGATACGCATCAGCGAGTCACGGTGAGCCTTTCGCCGAGCTTGCTTTTGCTCAACAGACATAAGATACTCTTTATGATCCTTATCAAGGTAATACCAAAGGACGCCCCCACCAATAAGGAGAAACAAAACAGCTATTATCCATATTGGTTTTATTTTGGAGCTCACTCCATTAACGTTAACATACGTATTTCCGCTTGCGTTAATTTCTCCTAACTGTACACGCAACATCTCTCCACAAGTGGGACAGGCACATCGCACAATACGATTGCCTTCAGTATCAATCATAAATGGTTGTCCGCAATGGCTGCATGTTATCTTATACCGCATCTTGAATGAATTTTTTTAATGGTTTTATATATCTCATCGCTGTCTGACGTCCTATTTCATAAACATCACGCATTTCCTTAGCATCATGAGAAACGTGTCCTATCCGCAGTTTCTCTGGCGGACGGATAACAAAGGTGTTACCAGCCGCTTCTTGCTGCCGTACAAACTCCAGTTGCTCATTATACATTATGTGTCTTGTGTCTAAAGCATGTATCATATTAGGATATTTACGCAAGGCGACACGCATCAGTGGCATTAGTCGGTTATGTTCCTTTTGATAACCTGCAGGCTGAGTCAGTACAACCACATTACGCTCATATCCAATCTCTTGGAAATGTCGTAGTGGAATAGAATCCGTAACTCCGCCATCCAACAGTTTGCGCCCTTCTATATCAACAATTTTAGATACTACAGGCATTGATGCTGACGCACGTATATACTCATACGCCTTATCTGAGCCCTGCATAATCTTCTGATAAACCACATGACCCGTCTCCACATCCGTACATACTACATAGTATTCCATAGGATTATCATTAAAAGAAGGCACATCGAAGACATCTAATTCCCGAGGCATATAATGATAGCAGAACTCACCTCCGAAGAGATCGCCCGTTTTCACCCACGAACGCCAGCTGCAATATCGCCAGTCTTTGGCAAAACGGATGTTATAGCGTATGGCACGTCCTGCCTGCCCTGATTTATAGTTACAACCAAAAGCAGCACCAGCCGACACTCCTATCAAGCCGTCAAAGCTGACACCCTCTTCCATGAGTACATCCATGACACCCGCAGAAAATAATCCTCGCAACGCTCCTCCCTCCAGAACCAAACCTACTTTCATATTTACCTGGTTATCAGATTATTATCACACAATCTTAAAACGAATCCTAAAAGACCTCTTTTCATTATCCCAGTTCGTACCTAACATTTCAAAACGTCCTATCTGAGACGTGCTCCTCACATGTTTACCAATACATGGACAAACATCATATTTGCCAATCCGCACAAGACGGATAGTGTCACTTGCATCATCAGGCAAGCGCGCGGCAGAAAGACGAGCCTCTGGTGTATCTGGCTCTGCTGCCATAATAATGCCATCCAGCTCCGCACGTGTTACATACTCAAAACTTACGGGCAGGTCTTCGCTTATCAGCTCATTCATCTGCCTCTCTATCTCCCGTTCCTCTTTACGGTCTGGCTTATGGTCAAGTATGTAGCTTATCTTGCTTTTCTTTCTTTCAATGTGAGCATTATCGGAACGCTCACATCCAAACATCCTCATCATTAACTGATTTAAAAGATGCTCCGCCGTGTGTGCTGGTGGGAACTCTTCTTTGTTATGTTCGTTAAGTAATATGTTCTCTGACATGATAAGTTTTGCTTTTATTATTTGATTACTATTTCTTTATATCTCTCGCACCCAATATTTTACATAGTGAAGGACTTATTCCATATGTTATACTATAGAGTAATATACAAATGGAAATGCTAACCAAAGCATTTATGACATGGGCAATTGGATAATACCCAATATCCACGTGATATGACACAAGATATAATGCGGCACCTTTTGTCAACAACCGAGCTATAATACCGTGAAAGGCAAATACAAAAAATATACTGTTTAGATACAATTGTGGTATGGCTTTCGGATAACGTTCTAATATCAATTGTGCAAAATCTGCAAGCATTATCATTCCAGACAGGTTCTGAATAAGATCCAACAATTCTGATGACCAACCATGAGGAGAAAGAGTAATGCGCAATGCCACGCATACCAAATATATAAAACATCCTGCTTTTCCCATCAATGGCCTTATACCCGCTTCAGCTTTCTTACCTTCCCATATTCCGATGTAACACCCAAGCATATAATACAAAAGAGAACTTTTTGTAGAGTAATCTGTCGGCATAAAAGTCAGGGACAGAATGAGTATGATACTCAACCTATGAGCACGTATGATATAATAGAAAAACGGTGACAATACTGACAACACAATAAGATTGCGCAAAAACCATAATGGACCATCTATTGGAGTAGAATCTAATCCCTCACCATATACACATAAATATGTTCTCAGAAAATCCATTATACCCATCTCTTGTATAGGCACGACATGCTGCCCTATCACCGAAGGTTTGAGTTGCCAGACAATAGAATAGAGTACAAGAGTTATGGTATTCCACAGAAGATACGGTATGAGCAATGTGCGGACACGCCTCCTCATCTTCTCCCGATAGATCTGCCAGGAGAACTTGGAGGAAAAGAAAAACAGGTAACCTGAGATGGCAAAGAACATTGGATTCGCAAGCCATAACAGATTACCCGTTATATCATATCCTATGGAATAAGAAGAACCTTCACAAGCAGTATCAACCACCAGGTTAGTGTGAATGAACACTACCAAAGTGATCAGGACACAACGCAGGAAGCTGATACTTTCCATCACAAGTTCATCTTAAAGATACGCACACTATATGGTCCCACTTCAACAGGAATGGTCTGGTCGCCATATACCTCAGTTGTCAGCTCTTCACCATTAAGCAAGTCTACTACCTGGCATTTTTTCTCTGGAATATTCAAATAGTCGATTGCATGCTGAGGCACAACTACATCGCACTTAGCATTCTCACCAGCGAAGTTGACAACTATAAGCATACTCTCTTTGTCTGCTTTACGTAAAAAAGCATATTGCTTGTCGGCAAAGTGTTGGTTCACATACATCAAGTCGAAGAATTCTCCGGCATACAGAGCCTTCTCTTCATTGACAAGGTTAAGCATAAACTTATATGCTCCTTCCAGTTGACGCTGCTCATCTGTCAGCTGCTTTCTGTTGAAATAGCCATTGTACAGACTCGCCACATTCCAGTAATCAAAGATTGTTGTGCGCCCATCCTTGCCACTAAAGCCCTCCTGATCCATTCCTTTTTCTCCGAACTCCTGTCCGGCATATAACATGAACGGATTACTTTGCAGCATCACGCTTACCACCAGTCCGGGCAAAGCCTTGAATGCGTCACCAACAAAGAAATCCGAGGCGATACGCTGTTCATCATGGTTCTCAAGGAAGTAGAGCATGTGATCGCGTATATCATCTGTCTCCTGCCACTTGTAGGAGATGTCCCCTGCCCTACGCCGTCCACATATAACATCGCGCAAGCAATCATACATACCTACTTTGTCATACAAGTAGTCAAAGCCTGAATTAATATATTTGCGATATTCCTCCGGATTGTAGACCTCACCTATAAAGACAATCCCTGGAAAACAAAGTCTTACCTTCTCTGTTGCCCATGCCCAGAACGCGGCTGGCACCATCTCTGCCATGTCACAACGGAATCCGTCAACACCTTTACCTGCCCAGAAAAGCAAGATATCTGTCATCTTGCGCCAAGTGTCTGGAATTGGATTGAAATGCTCTGAACGTCCACTGGCATCACAATAGTCAATACCATAGTTAAGTTTTACTGTCTCATACCAGTCATTACGCCCTGGACGGTTCGAGAACTGATCATTACCCGTTGCCTTGGCTGGTGACTCAACATAGTCACTAACACTCTCTTCTTCGTCAGCATTTATGCTCTTTATGTCACCTAAATCCAATGACTGTCCCCAACAATAATAGAAATTGTTTTGGGTAGAAAAATGCTTTGTGGTATCATCGTCCTCACCTAAGTCCTTGACACCTTTAGGCTTGCACACAGACTTATACTGACGTGCCACATGGTTTGGCACAAAATCAATAATTACCTTCATGCCAACCTGATGAGTGCGCTCAACGAGTGCCTCAAACTCATCCATACGATGCTCTAAGTCTACTGACAAGTCTGGGTCTATGTCATAATAATCTGTTATCGCATATGGGGAACCAGCCTTACCTTTTACAACAAGAGGATTCTGACATGGAATACCATATTGCGAGTAATCTGTGACTGTCGCATGGCGTATGACACCTGTATACCATATATGAGTAGCTCCCAGTTCCTTAATTCGTCTAAGACGCCTTATATCGAAGTCATTCAGTTTTCCACAACCGTTTTCTTCGATAGAGCCGTTTGGTATATTGGTAGTATTTGAGTTTCCGAAAAGACGCGGAAAGACTTGATAGATAATCGGCTTCTTGTTTTCCATTTTATGCTTCAATTCCATGAGCCGACACATTCTTGTCTATACGACCTATCATACCCTGCAAGGCCTTGCCAGGACCACATTCTGTGAAATCATCAGCACCATCAGCAATCATGTTCTGAACACTTGCAGTCCAACGTACACTACTTGTCAGCTGGGCTATTAGATTTGCCTTTATCTCTGCAGCGTCAGTATGTGGTTTAGCATCAACATTCTGATATACAGGGCATTTCGGAGCAGAGAATTCTGTTGCCTCTATCGCTGCCTGTAACTCATCTTTTGCTGGTTGCATCAGCGGAGAATGGAAAGCGCCACTTACAGGAAGTGGAAGGGCGCGTTTTGCACCGGCTGCCTTCATTTTCTCACAAGCAGCATTGACAGCATCAACCTCACCTGAGATGACAAGCTGTCCTGGGCAATTATAATTAGCTGCCACAACAGTCTGACCGTTTGCACTTACCTCAGCACAGATTTCCTCTACTTTCTCATCGGGAAGTCCAATGATGGCTGCCATCGTACCTGGTGCAGCCTCGCATGCCTTCTGCATTGCTAAAGCACGCGCATGAACAAGTTTCAAACCATCCTCAAAGCTCAAGGCACCAGCAGCTACCAACGCAGAAAACTCACCCAAGGAGTGTCCTGCCACCATTGCTGGCTGGAATGCATCACCCATGCACAATGCAGAGATTACACTATGAAGGAATACTGCCGGTTGTGTGACTTTTGTCTGCTTAAGCTCATCCGCCGTACCCTCAAACATAATATCGGTAATCTTAAAGCCAAGGACTTCATTTGCCTTGTCAAAAAGTTCTTTAGCCAATGGATTGCTTTCATAGAGATCTTTGCCCATTCCTACAAACTGGGCACCCTGTCCGGGAAAAACAAATGATTTCATATCTTTTATTTTTTCTAATGTTATTATGTCAATAAATTATGCAAAGGTAATAAAAAACATCCATCCGACAAAGATATATTCATATCTTTTAGAAAAGTTATTACATCTTTCGGATTCTTTACGGATTCATACATATAATTCATAAAAAACAGTAGTCCCGGTCATCAGATAATGATGTCCGGGACTACCCTATCGAAACGCTGTTTTACAGTGCGAAAATAATCACTTTAGATTAAGCCTCAGCTGGAGCCTCTTCTTCCTCAACAACAGGTGCCTCCTCTACTGGAGCCTCTTCAACAGCCGGAGCCTCAACAGCATCCTCTGCTTTTGGAGCTTCCTCTTCAGCCTTTACTGCTGGTGCGGCTGCCTTTTCTGCGACAACAGATACAGGGACGACAACCTCAACCTCCTTGTGGAAGTGAACAACAGCCTCATAGTCACCAACCTTCTTTGCTTCTTTCATGGTGACAATCTTACGGTCAATCTCGATACCCTTTTCTGCAAGAGCAGCAACAACCTGAGCTGCGCCAACAGAACCATAGAGCTGACCTGTAACGCTTACCTTTGCAGGAATCTCAAGAGAAACACCCTCGAAAGCCTTTGCTTTTTCCTCAGCGGAAGCCTTCTGTGCGGCAAGCTTATGAGCCTGCTGCTTCAGGTTCTCTGCGAGTACCTTCTTTGCTGATTCTGAAGCGATTACAGCTTTTCCCTGAGGTATCAGGTAATTACGTCCATAACCTGACTTCACATTAACGATATCGTTCTTGTATCCAAGACCTATAATATCTTCTTTCAGTATTAATTCCATTCTGTTTCCTCCTCTTAAATTACTTCATCAAATCGGTTACGTAAGGAAGCAGTGCAATCTGACGGGCACGCTTGATAGCTGTAGCCACGCGACGCTGATACTTCAAAGATGTTCCAGTGATACGACGTGGAAGGATCTTACCCTGCTCATTCAAGAATTTCTTCAAGAACTCAGGATCCTTATAGTCAATGTACTTAATACCGCTCTTCTTGAAACGGCAATACTTCTTCTTCTTTGTATCAATAGAAGGAGCTGTCAAATAACGGATTTCTGATTTCTGCTCTGCCATGGTTTAAGCCTCCTCTTTTTTACCAAGCTTTGCGCGGCGCTTCTCTGCGTAAGCTACAGCGTGCTTGTCGAGTTTAACAGTCATGAAACGAATCACTTTCTCGTCACGGCGGAAAGCGGTCTCAAGTTTGATAATCAATTCTGGCTCTGCCTTGAACTCTACCAGATTGTAGAAGCCGGAAGTCTTCTTCTGGATGTGGTAAGCCAGTTTCTTCAGTCCCCAGGCCTCTTCATTCAAGATCTCAGCACCATTATCGGTGAGCAGCTTCGTGAACTTAGCGACCGTTTCCTTCATCTGTTCATCAGACAAAACGGGAGTCAAAATGAAAACGGTTTCGTATTGATTCATACTA